>DBBT01000119.1:0-3788 GCA_002292345.1 Opitutia bacterium UBA977
CCGTGGGAAGAGCGTCCCTCGTCGAACCTTGTGTTCCTACTCGATGTGTCAGGCTCGATGAATAATACAAATAAATTGCCGCTGGTTAAAAAGGCGATGGACTTGCTGGTGCGCCGTTTGGACGGTCGCGATCGTGTGGCGGTGGTAGTGTATGCCGGGGCATCTGGCTTGGCGTTGCCATCGACGACGGCAAATAATTACGACACGATTCAGCACGCGATGGATAATTTGAAAGCTGGCGGCTCCACCAATGGTGGCGCAGGTATTCAGCTCGCTTACAAGGTCGCTCGTGAGCACTTCATCGATGGTGGTAATAACCGTGTGATTCTTTGCACCGACGGTGATTTCAATATTGGCCAGACCAATTCTGGGGACTTAACCGATATTGCCGAGGCCGCAGCGGACGAAGGCATCTCGTTGACTATTCTAGGCTTCGGCATGGGGAACTATAAAGACGATCTGCTTGAAGAGCTTTCGAATAAGGGTAAGGGCAGTTATACCTATGTCGATTCGAGTGCCGAGGCGCGTAAAGTGTTTCTCGAAGACCTTACGGGCAACTTGTTTAAAATCGCTAAGGATGTGAAAATTCAGGTCGAATTTAATCCTGCTCAGGTAAACTCGTATCGACTGATTGGATACGAAAATCGTCGTCTCAAGGCGGAGGATTTCAACAACGACAAAAAGAAGGCTGGCGATATTGGCCCAGGCCACACGGTGGTCGCTTTGTATGAAATCATTCCTGCAACTGTCGATAGTGACGTGCCCAGTGTCGATGCGCTGCGTTATCAACAGAGTGTTGAGGCGAAATCTGCTCCAGGTGAAGTGGCGACTGTTAAGCTACGCTACAAACAACCCGATGCGGATGTGAGCAAATTGATCACGCGCACGGTGAGTAGTGATGAATTGGTGCGCTTTGATGCCACTCATGAGGATGTCCGGTTTTCGGCAATCGTTGCAGCCTTTGGCATGCGCCTCGCGGAATCTGAGTACTTGAACGGTCTGTCGTATGATGCGATTGAATCGATCGCAGCGAGTTCGTTGGGTATCGATCCTGGTGGGCACCGTTCGGAGTTCGTCGGGCTGGTTCGCCGAGCACGCGAGTTGTCGCCTGCGGAAGCGCCGCTGCCAGTGCAATCCCGCGGTACCAGCCAAGAGTAGTTTGCATGTGAAAAGGCCTGCCTCGAATGGATCGAGGCGGGCCTTTTTTATGGTTCTTGGTTGATTGGTGGAAAAAGGAGGGAGGGCGACTCGCCCTCCTTTGCAGCAACACAGTATAAATGTGGGCGAGTCGCCCACACTCCTCTCGCTCAATGGTTCAAACCAGCCTTTTTCGGCTTTTGCTTACTTTACGATAAAGCGTGTGCCGCCGAGGCTGCGGGGCTCCATTTTGCTGCTGGTAGCTTCGCCTTCGGCGACGATTTGTCCGCCTTCAAAATAGGTGGGTTCTTTGATCCAGTGCTTTTGTAGCTGGTCGAACAGGTCGAGCAGTTCGCTGCGTGTTTGCACGCGATATTCAATCGTGCGAGCGTGGGTTGCAAGTGGGTATTCCTTCATTACCGTGTCGCTGGTCATGGCTTCGGCGACAGCGCTTGCGCGGTCAGCCATTTGCTGCACGCCGGGAGGGACGGGGGAGCGCTGAATCGATGAGGGCACGCCAGCCGCGCTAGCGCCATCGGTCATGGCGGCTTGGAGTTCGCCGAGTTGTAGTGCGCGGCTGTGGTAAATTCGCAGCAGGCCGTTGCCGGCGGTGACGATATTGATTTCGACCACACGATACCCAGATGTGATGTATTCCTGCTTGGAAATCGAGTGGATCGCGGCTTCTTTGCCGTAATACTCTTTGCTGTCGTCGGGAAAGGTGATGGCGAACAGTGCCTTGTTCTTGATCGCACGGGAACGAACGGTGACGGCGCTCAGTGACGAGACCATGCAGCAGAGGAGGAGAGTGGGTAGGAGGCGTTTGGAGAAGGGTATCATAAGTATCAAAGTGCTGGCCTTTTGATCGTGTGCAATTTTTATTTGTTTCACTTCATTTCTCTGTGGGGTACAACTTTCAAGAGAAGCGAGGTATTACCCTTTTTATTAATGCTATCCTGTAAAGACCTTTCAGTCGAACTGACCCCTGGCGGCACGCGCATCTTAGAGGGTGCGACTGCGCGGTTTAAACCCAAGGCACTCAATGCCGTGATTGGACCGTCGGGCTGTGGTAAAACCACCTTGGTGCGGGCGATGCTTGGGCTATCTTCGCGTCTAGGCGAAGTCTTTATGGCGGGCGAGCCAGTCGCGAATAGCGAGGCTCTGCGCGGCAAGCTGGCCTTTGTGCCACAGTTCAGTATTGCTCAAGAGCGACTGAGCGTGGAGGAAGCGCTGCGCACTGCGCTGGATCTGTGCGTGGTCGATGTGGCGACGAAGCAAGCCCGGTTGGAGGAGATTTTACAGCGCATCGGCTTGGAGATGCATCGCGATAAGCGGGTGGGGGGATTGAGCGGCGGGCAGTTGCGTCGCCTTGGCCTCGGCTTGGAACTGGTCGGTGATCCGCAATGCATGGTTTGTGATGAAGTAACTAGTGGACTGGACCCGCGCTCAGAGGACCAGATTTTGACGATGTTGCAGCGTCTGCGCGATGAGCGGGAGAAGTCCTTTATCTGCATTATTCACAACCTCGCCAAATTGAATTTTTTCGATTGGATCACAGTGGTATTTGAAGGGACAGTGGTGTTTCAGGGCGGTTTGGATGCGCTACTGGCGTATTTCGAAATCCCAGATGCGTTGCACCTCTATGATCAGTTGAATGCCCATTCGATCGAGCATTGGCGGGAGCGCTGGAGGGCCGCGAGTGCTGAGGATGCGGTGTTTGCGGCGACGCCGATGGTTGCACCAGCGCTGCCGTCAGCGCTGAGCCAAACTTGGACTTTGTTAAAGCGCCGTGCGCTCTTATTTAAGCGGGACAAGGGCTATTGGATGCTGACGCTGGGTATTACGATTGGGTTTCCGCTGTTGGTGACGATCTTTGCGATGGATGGCTTGCCGCAGTTGCGTGGACTGGCGATGAGTGCGTCGAGTGGCTTTGTCGAGCAGGCGCAGGAGAATTTGCGTTACCGAATCGATGCCTTGGAGTCGGCTTCGTTGGTCACGGGTTTGATTTTGTTCCAAGTGATCCTGCTGACCTTAATGGGTAGTAATAATGGTGCGCGCGAAATCGCGGGTGAACGTAATCTCTACGAGAAAGAGCGTTTCGCTGGCTTGCGACCGCGGTCGTATGCGACCAGTAAGTTGCTGTTTACTTCGGCGGTGGCGATCGGGCAGGGGCTGTGGATGACGCTGTTTGTCAAATACGTCTGTGACTTCCCCGGGCCGTTATTGCCACAAGCGCTGGTGCTAATATTGAGCTGTGTGTCAATGACTGCGATCTGCTTGGCATTTTCGGCGATTTTTAGTTCGGCAGACAAGGCGTCGCTGTTGTCGGTGTATTTAGTCGGGTTTCAGTTGCCGCTCTCTGGTGTGGTGTTGGCGTTGCCAGAGGTACTGGTGTGGGTCTGCCGGCCGTTTATCAATGCGTATTGGGGCTGGGCCGGGTATTTCGGCTCGATGATTGATTCGCGCTTTTACGATGCCTATCGTTTGGAATCTTCGGAGATGATTCCTAGTCCGATGCTGGCTTGCGGGGTGCTTGGCTTGCATTTCTGTGTCGGCGCGGCGTTAGTGTTTTGGGGTTGCCACCAAAAGAAGCTGACTTAACCCTCAGTGGAACAAATTCAACCAAATGCCGATATACGGTCTTATGCCCC
>DBBT01000119.1:3837-17988 GCA_002292345.1 Opitutia bacterium UBA977
GCTGTCGCCCTGACTAGTGGTTGCGGTGACAACTTTTCTGATCTCGAAGTGCTGCCGACCGAGAGCTACATGAAGAAGCCAGGCGATTTCTTGGGGAATACGTATACGATCCGCGCGCAGATTGACTCGCAGGTGAAGTGGGAAAAAGGTGTCGGGCGTATTTTGGCGGTGCTACCGGAGAGTGGCGGCGCACGTCTGCCGGTATTCGTGCCGGATGCAGTGGGTGGTAATTTACATATAGGGCAGCGTTATGAAATGCGTGCCAGAATCGAAGCAGGAGGGCTGATCTATGTTGAAAGTTTACGCAAGTATTAGTCTTGGTCTGGTGCTCGGCCAGATCACCTCACATGCTCAGGGCTACGCGCCTGCGGCGGCTCCGGCTCGACCCGTGCCCGCAGCGGCGGGGATGTCCGCGCCGGTGGGAGGGATGTTTGAGAGTAACACCTTTCTTGAAATGGCGAGTCGGGCATTTGATCCATCCAGTGATTCGATGGATTTTGAAAATGGCAGTTTTGCCTGGAAGGGACGCACTTTTAATTTAACCAGTCAGCGGGCATTTCGTGCCCGCTTAGAGCGCTTCCTGTTGGCTTCGCCGACCGAGGAAGAAGAGAGCTATGCGCTGCTGATGAATGACGTGCTGCAGCGTTTGTCTGTGGCAAGTGATCGCAGTGACGACGCGATCATAGAAACTTGGGAGATGTTGTTTCGAGCCGCACGATTTGATCCCGATGGTGGCAATAGCACCATCGTAGCGAATCAGGTGTTTAATGCCTGGCGCATCCGTAAAGAGATGCGCGGCACTGCGCTGACTCAGCGTGAGTTGGCAGACATGCGGCGCCATCAGCAGACAGTGGTCGCGAATCGCGCCTTGATTTTAGAGAAGATTAAAGAACAGAAGGAGCGCGAGACGGTATCCAAGACTTCCGGTAAAGGTGGTAATGGCAAGAAAGCCGATTCAGGTGCTTTGGCGACAGAGGGTGCGTTTCGCGCGCTAGAACTGGCCGAGACCGAAGCCAAGCTAATCGCGATGGAAGGGCAAGCGGCGTTGACCGGCATCCAAGCGAAGTTGCAGATGCAGAGCCAAATCGTGGCATTTCTGGTGCAGCGTCGCTATCAGCATGCCTTGCTACTTTCGGGCTTTTACCAATTATTGTTTAAAGGATCACAGCAACAACTGGAAGTGGGCAAGGGCGAGTTGAAGTCGTTTTTCCCCAATACAGACATGGTGTTTACGGTCGATATGATGGCCTTCGTCGCTAACGAAGCGATCACTGACGTAAATAAAGGAGTGGACGCGGTCAACACGGCGTATGCCGAAGATCGTGCGATCATCGCATTGGAGCGGCTGCAAGAGACCTTTTTTCTCGGTGAATATATGCCCGAGTTAAATGCGATCCCTGTCGAGCAGCGTCGTATGTTGCTGGATTTGTATCGCGATATGATGGAAGCCGTCGAGCTGGCGGAGGCGAAGGACTATAACGGCGTGGCTCAGTATGCGGAGCGTATTGCGTTGATCGCAAAGGACTTTCCGGAGATGCGGGTCCTCTCCAGTGTCGAGACTGCCAAGAGCATGAGCGACATGGCGGTATTTGCCGCGTCGCAGTATCGTAATCTTGGCGACATCGATAAAGCGCGTGCGGAGCTGCAGCAGGCGATTGACATTTGGCCGTCGAATCCGTCGATTCGCGAGTTTCAACAAGAAACCACTAAGCTGGCAACAGCGGGCTCGCAAGGCGTGCAGATTTTTGACGACCTCTATAAGCGCGGCGACCATCGCGGTATTTATGACCGCCGTATGGACTTGGGCTTTGCCTTGGCAGAGGATACTGAGCGGCAACCTTTGTTGATGGAGGTGATCGAGCAGGTCTCGACGATTGATTTATTGGTGGCGCAAAGCGCGGAGGCCTTAAAACAAGGCGATCCGTATGTCGCCTGGGAGCTATTGGCTGAGGCAGCGAAATTTGATCCAGATGATGCGCCGATGAATCGAGCGCGTGCAGAGCTGGCGCCACGAGTCGCGGATTTTGTGGTCTATTTAGACCGCGCGCAGCGTCAGGCGGCGGAGGCGCAGCACGCGGGTTCGTTAGCAGGATTTTTGGCCGCGCAAGATATTTATCCTGCCAGTCGGATGTGCCGCGAGGGGATCGAGCGCCAATCGTCAGCCTTGATGGCACATTTGAGTACGCAAGCAGAAGCAGTCGAGGAGTAGCAGGGAGCTCCTGTAGAGTCTTATTTTTTGCCAAGGCTCGCCGCTACAATTGCAATTTAACGAAATCACGCCGAGTTCGGGGTGCAACGACTCAATTTACTTGAGCCGCGCGCGAGTTGTCCCAAATTGCTCTCTGTGATCGGACTCGATGTAGATATCTTTTTTCTCCTGTATCTGGGGAGTGGCTTTGCGCTGCTCTTCGGTTTGTGGTTTTACTACGATTGGAAGGATAAGCATCTCTTTGAGGCCCAGCGCTCGAAGGTCATTTATCACTGTATCAAATGTAGTCAGATTTACACTGGTGCACACGGCAGTGAAGAATGCGATTGCCCTCAGTGTGGGTTTACCAATGGTCGCCTACGCTTCTAAATAAGTGGTTTTTTTAGTTCACTCGTTTTCATTTCCCAGTTTTCGCAATCTAAGTTTTTCAATATCATGCCAGATCATATCGCAGTCCTCGATTTCGGCTCTCAATACACGCAGGTCATTGCCCGCCGTATTCGTGAGGCCAATGTCCTTTCCCGTATTTATCCGTATAATACGCAAGCTAGCGTGCTTAAAGAAGCCGGCGTCAAAGGTGTCATCCTGTCTGGTGGGCCCTCTTCGGTATTGATCGAAGACTCGCCGCGTCCAGATGCGAAGGTTTTTGAAATGGGCCTCCCGGTGTTGGGTATTTGCTATGGTGAGCAGTTGATGGCACACATGCTCGGTGGCCGCGTAGGTAAGAGTGATGAGCGCGAGTTTGGTCACGGCACGCTCAACATTACAATCAAAGGCAAGCTGTTCGAGGGCCTGCCAGACACACTGCGCGTCTGGAATTCGCATGGTGATCGGCTAGAGCAGCTTCCTGAAGGGTTCGAAGCGGTTGCTTCGACTGAGAATTCGCCTTACGCGACGATTCAAGATGCGAAGCGTGATTTCTATGGCATGCAGTTCCACCCGGAGGTGGCGCACTCCGAGATGGGCACTGAGGTGATTGCGAATTTCCTCTTCAAGATTTGCGGCTGCGAATCGGATTGGTCGATGGCCAACTACATTGAAGAAAGTGTGCAGAAGATCAAAGATACTGTCGGCGACGAGCGCGTGATCCTAGGCCTGTCCGGCGGGGTCGATTCTTCGGTCGCAGCTGCATTGATTCATAAAGCAATTGGCAAGCAGCTGACATGCGTATTTGTGGATAATGGTTTGCTGCGCTTACATGAGCGTGAGCAGGTTGAAAAACTTTACGGCGATCACTTTAATCTCGATGTGCGCGTGGCCGATAAGGGGAAATTCTTTTTGGATCGTCTGGCAGGTGTGTCGGATCCAGAAACGAAGCGTAAGATCATCGGTAATGCGTTCGTCGAGGTGTTTGACGAGTCGGTCACTGAGCTCAAGGAGCACGGCAACTATACCTTCCTCGCTCAGGGCACGCTCTACCCGGATGTGATCGAGTCGATTGCGATCGATGGCAATCCTGCCGCACTGATTAAAAGCCACCACAATGTCGGTGGGCTTCCTGAGAAGATGAATCTCAAGCTACTGGAGCCGCTGCGTGAACTGTTTAAAGATGAAGTGCGCGAACTCGGCTCGCAACTCGGCTTGCCGAAGGAAGTCGTTTGGCGCCAACCATTCCCTGGTCCAGGTCTTGGTGTGCGCGTTATGGGATCGATCAAGGAAGAGGATCTGGTCGTGCTGCGCAAAGCGGATGCGATTCTTCAAGAAGAGATGATGGCTGCGGATCTTTATTATAAGGTCTGGCAGTCGTTCTGCGTATTCCTACCGGTTAAAACAGTCGGCGTGATGGGCGATGAACGCACCTACGAAAACGTGGTCGCGCTACGTATTGTCGAGAGTCTCGATGCGATGACCGCCGACTGGGCGCGTGTCCCGTACGAAGTGCTGCGTAAGATTTCGAGCCGTATCATCAACGAGGTGTCTGGTTGTAATCGTGTGGTTCTCGACATCAGTTCGAAACCACCGAGCACGATCGAGTGGGAGTAGCCGCACGGGTTTACTGCTCGTTTGAGTTTCGAACAAATTTTGTTTAGCTAGGTCTGAAGCATATAAGTATGAAGTTATTATCCTCAATTTGTTTAATCGCTCTCGCTGCTCCGCTGTTTGCTGGGCAGGCGAAAGTGAGTGCCATTGTTGAACGTGCTCGTGCCACCGCTGGCACTGAGGCGGCGTTGAATGATTTGGTTACTTTGCAGATAAGTGGCTGGATCGAGCCGGCGGAGTCTAAAATGCCGAGCGCCAGCATTTTGATCATTTCGCGCAAGCCCTGTTCACAGCGCTTGGTTGTGACGGTGGATGATTTGGTCGAAACGACGATTCTGGAAGGCGACTCGGGTTGCATTATCCGCTCAAATTTAAGTGATGAGGAAAAGCGCTCTCAAATTCGCACGATGACAGATGAGGAACTTAAACGTGTCGCATTCAGTACCCGTCAGCTCTTTAGTTTCTATGGTGCCGACTTTAAAAGTGGTGAACGCATCAAATATGAGGGGATTGAGCAACGGCGTGGGGTGCGTTGCCATAAACTGTTGTACTCCTATCCCGACGGTATTTCCACCACACGCTATTTTGCCATCAATAACGACCTGCTCGTCTCAACGATTACGGATAAGGGAGTGGAGAGTGTCGAAGTCGGCGAACAGATTGTTGCGGGCATTAAATTCCCCAAACGTGTGGAGTATTATCAGGGCCAAAAAATGCTACACACGATGGTGGTTCGTGACATTAAAGTGAATAAGCCATTGAAGCGCGGAATCTTCACTATCCCGACCGGTCAAAAAACTAAATAAGTACGGCTCTTCTAATTTATTATGCAAACACTCGAATTTTCAGATTCACCCAAATTTTTTAATGCTCTGCGCAAGTTTTGCACCACTGCGACTGTGTCGGGGGATGTCTCTGAGGTGGTTACTGCCGTGTTGGCCGAGGTGAAAGCGCGCGGCGACAAAGCGGTACTCGACTACACGCAGAAGTTTGACGGCGCGTATTTGAGCGCCCATGCAATGCGCGTTGATCCCGCCGAGATGAAAGCGGCATTAAAGAGCTTGTCAGTTGCCGACCGTAAAGCGATTCGTGAGTCTATCGCGCTAGTTAAGGCATTTCATAAAAAGACCCTACCCAAAAATTGGAAGGCAAAGAACGCGCAAGGTGGAATCGTCGGCGAGCGCTTTTATCCGATCCGACGTGTCGGGCTGTATGTGCCTGGTGGTAATGTGCCGCTGGTATCGACTGTCATTATGACGGCGGTCCTCGCGAAGCTGGTAAAGAATCCTGAGATTTGCGTCTGCACACCACCAGCTGCAGATGGTTCGATTGCACCAGGGATGCTGGCTGCGCTTTCGATGGTAGGCATCGACGAAGTGTATAAAGTTGGTGGGGTGCAAGCTGTTGGCGCAATGGCCTATGGTACCGCAACGATTCCAGCGGTAGACAAGATTTTTGGTCCAGGTAATGCTTTTGTGATGGAAGCGAAGCGTCAAGTGCTGGGCACTGTCGGAATCGATCTGCTGCCGGGCCCGAGTGAAGTGATGATCATTGCCGATGCGGGCGCGAACCCACAACATGTTGCCGCGGATTTAATCGCACAGGCCGAACACGGTAGCGGTAAAGAAATTATTTATTTAGCAACTACCAGCAAGGCGTTGTTGCGCAAAATCGAAAAATCCCTTGCTAGGCAATTGCCTGAGCGTAGCCACGCGGCAAAATGTAAGAAGGTCTTGAAGAGCCGCTTCCTTACGGTGATCTGTAAAAATCTCGATCAAGCCGCACAGGTCTCGAATTATATCGCGCCAGAGCATTTGGAGCTACAGGTCGCCGACAGGTCGATCGATGCCTTGACGAATAAGATTACCACTGCGGGCGCGATCCTGCAGGGCTATATGACGCCGACCGTGTTGGGCGATTTTACTGCGGGGCCGAGCCACACATTGCCAACCGGCCGTGCGGGTCGTTTCTTTAGTGGTTTGCAAGCGACCGACTTCATTCGGCGCTCTAGTGTCCTTCGCTACGACACGAAGAGCCTTGCGAATGCAGCACCAGTGGTGGAAACCTTTGCGCGTTTGGAAAAGCTCGACGGTCACGGGCGCTCGCTAACGATACGTCTATAAGTGCACTCTGTAGTCTTTCCATTGGTGAAATCGCTGTCTCTGCTAGATGGTCACATCAAGTAAGTGCAGCCTGAGGAAAGATGGGGTGAGGATCAGTGGTCTGTATGATTTTAGGAATGTGATGTTCGCAGAGGTTGATTTCGGCATTGTGTGGCTTACCACGAATAGCCGAGTCTCAGATTGTAAGTGCTGTCGAGCTTGTCGACGCCCTCGACAGCGCCGCCGTCGTATTCGTATTCAATTTCAAAGGCGGTCTCAAAGCCCCCCGCAATGGGGAAGCGAATGCCAAGAATGGCATTGAGGATTGTTTCACCGGGCTCTTCGACCTTTAAGATGCCATCGTGGTCAAAGTAGAGCGTGGAGCCGAAGCCGATGATGTCGGTACTAGCATCGATGAACCATAAGGCGCCTACCCAGTCTTCTTTGGCGCCGTCAGCATAATTTTCATTTACCCAAACAGGTCCAAGCTCCATCTCGAGTTTGAATCGTTGGCTCTTAGAAAATTGTCGGCCTAAATGTGGTCCGAGTACAGTGCGCAGGTCGATGTCTTCAAATTGATCGTATTCGAAACTCAGTTTCGCCCCTCTATAATTTTTGCTGCCGGGCTCTAAGAAGCGATCGTATTTGGAAAATAGATACCAGTTGTCTTCCGTTTTAATTCCGCGTGACTCTTCAAATTCTATATTGCCTTTGAGTGTATAGCGGTCTTTCAGGCTAAGCCAGGCTGAGCTGGCTTTGAGGTCCCACTCATCACTGTCTGAATTACCTCGTTTAGCTTCAGTTGCAACTGAGAAGCGTGCGCTCCACTGATAGCCTTCACCGAGCTTCCATGGCTCAGGGTTGACCATCTCGATGTCGGAGGCGTCAAAAACGACTGAGGCCATATCCTCGGATTTCATGAGCATCGTTTGTTCGGTCGCAATGATCTGGCGCTCGCGATACACGGTACCATTTTTCATCATCAACGTCACGGGGTCTTTGGTGGTGATGCGCTCGACGTTGTCCTGACTGATCGTGATCGTGCCGGCAAAGGGTGTCGAGAAGATGACCTTGTCAGCTTCGATGCGAATGAGTTCGCCAATTAGGCGAGAACCATTTGACATCTGAATTTCATCGGCGTTGCTACTTTTGGCCACTAGAATTGCGATAAAAGTAGTAATTATGAGTTTTCTGAACATTTTGGATTTACCTCTGGCGAGTGAAGTAGTGTTTATAGAGCGGTGACAATGATTAGATGGAAAGCAAATCGCTGGTTAACTGTCAAAGTTGTTTGAGCAGCGATTTTTCGCGTTCGTCTTCAGCTAATTCGATACATGCCCATGAAGAAAAAATTTAATGCCAATGCGCGTGCCTTAGCACATGTCCAGCAATTACATGCCTATGTGCCTGGTGAGCAACCGCAGGGTGAGGGATGGGTCAAGCTCAACACCAACGAGAATCCGTATCCACCGTCGCCACGGGTGGCCGAGGCGGTGGCCGCTGAGGTGGCGCAACTGCGTCGCTACCCAGAACCAGTCAGCCAAGAACTCCGTACTGTAATTGGTGAGCGGTTTGGCCTGACTGCACAAAACGTCATTATCGGTAATGGCTCTGACAATATTTTAGATTTAATTACGCGCTGCTATGTTTCCGCAAAGGGGGCGGGGCAAACCGTGCCGAGTTACTCGCTCTATCCGGTGGTGGCTGGGATGTCGGGTAAAGGGATGCTTGATGTGCCGTTTACCCGCTCGATGGAGATGGATGTTGAGGCGATCGTTGAGATTAACGCGCCGGTTTTTTTCCTCACATCGCCGAATGCGCCGACAGGCGTGGCGTTTTCTCTGACTGCCATTGAAGCGGTGCTGCAACGAATCGACGGGATATTGGTGGTGGACGAGGCGTATGTAGATTTCGGTGGTGAGACTGCGGTGGCTCTGCTGCAGGATTATGAAAACCTAGTGGTGGTACGAACGTTCTCAAAGTCGTACGCCCTCGCTGGTATGCGAGTTGGGTTTGGTCTGGCGAGCGCTGGTATTATCAGCATGTTGGACCGAGTGCGGGATGCCTACAATGTGGACCGAGTGGCGCAGGCCGCCGCGCAGGCCGCGTTTGAAGATACTGAATACTTTGAGTCGCAACGGCAGAAGGTGATTGCGACCCGTGCGACGACGTTGGTTCAGCTCGACGGACTCGGTTGGTTTACCTATCCGTCGGCAGCCAACTTCCTATTCACCGAGCCACAAAATAGCGCCGGAGAATCTGGCGCGGCGGTGGCCGCGTCGCTGTTCGAATATTTAAAGCAGATGAAGGTATTAGTACGCTATTTCCCCGCTCATCCTTTAACTTGCTCTTTTATACGCGTTAGCATAGGAACTGACGCTGAAATGGAGGCTTTTTTAACCGCTGTTACATCATGGCTGAATCACGCATAGCAAAAATCACCCGCACGACTAAAGAGACGCAGATCGAAATAGAGCTGAATATCGATGGCACTGGTGTGTCCGTAATCGACACTGGTATCCCGTTCTTCGATCACATGCTGACGCTCTTTGCCAAGCACGGCCTGTTTGATCTGAAGGTCAAAGCAACCGGCGACATCGACGTCGATTATCACCACATGGTGGAGGACACCGGGATTGTGCTCGGGCAGGCGCTCAAGCAAGCCCTTGGCGACAAAGGCGGCATCCGCCGTTATGGATTCTTTCTATTGCCGATGGATGAGTCGTTGGCTCGTGTGGCACTGGATTTGTCGAATCGTCAGGCGTTTGTCTATAATGTGAACTATCAGTTTCCGATGGTGCGCGATTTCAGTATCGTGTTGGTGAAGGAGTTTTTTCAGGCCTTTGCCAACGACGCGGCTTGTAACTTGCACATTAATCTCGAATACGGTGAAGAGCCGCACCACATTGCCGAAGCTATTTTTAAAGGCTTTGCCCGTGCGCTTGATATGGCCACAACCGTCGATCCGCGCCTCGGCGGGGCGCTGCCCTCTACTAAGGGCACGCTCTCGAAGTAGTTTGGACGCGATTTATCCGTAAAAAGACGATCCGACAACGGGTCGTCCTTTTATGTTTCGCAGTAGACCCTCACCATTAGACCTCATTGTGTTGGGCATAAGCTCGTCGAATGAAAGACTAGCGGGGAGGATGATTTGACAGATCTGAGGGCTTGTCTGCTTGCATCCTGTTTGAGATTCGCCACCTTGTAGCGTTCCATATGAGCGTAGAGTCCCAACAGAGTAAGCCACGGCTCGCCGTTATCGATTACGGTATGGGTAACTTGCGTAGTGTGGTGCGCGCTTGGGAGCATGTTGGTGCGGCTGCGCAACTCATCACCAGCCCCGATCAGATTGGAGCGGCCGATGCGCTGATTTTCCCTGGTCAAGGTGCGATCGTCGACGCGATGCGGCTACTCAAAGAAACTGGGTTTGATGATGCGATTCGGAATTGGATCGCTGCAGATAAGCCGTTTTTTGGCATTTGCCTTGGGCTGCAGGCGCTGTTTGAGCATTCCGAGGAAGGCGACACGCAAGCATTGGGTGTTTTTAAGGGCCGAGTGCGTCGTTTTCAGGTCGATCCATCACTCAAGGTCCCGCATATGGGCTGGAACTCGGTCTCTTTTGCCAGCGCTGACCCGCTCACCAATGGCCTTAAAAGCGGCATTGACCAATTTTATTTCGTGCATAGCTATTATATTGAACCCGAAGATGAGCGACTTACGCTGTTTGAGACCGATTACGGTGGCCGGTTTGTTTCTGGGATTCGCTCTGGAAATTGCTATGCCACACAGTTTCACCCAGAAAAAAGTCAGGCAAAAGGATTGCAACTCTACCGCAATTTCCTGAAGTCGCTCTAGCGCATCGCTGAATGATATTTTTAAAAGAGTGGCAATTCGCTGCCTCGACGACTTACCTAACAACTACCTAGAAAATGGAAAACACTGGCACTATTCGACTCGGCGATGAAAACTTCGAGTTCCCAATGATTGAGGGAACCGAAGGAGAAAAAGCTCTGGATACCAGGACTTTACGCGCGAAGAGTGGTTGTATCACTTTCGACGAAGGCTACGGTAACACGGGCTCTTGCTTGAGTGATATTACATTCATTGATGGTGAAAAGGGCATTCTCCGGCACCGTGGCTATCCGATTGAGCAGTTGGCTGAGCGCTCTACTTTTCTGGAGACGTCATACCTCGCTATTTATGGTGAGTTGCCCACCCAGGAGCAACTGGATGCATTTATTAAAGAAGTGCAGACGCACACGTCAGTTCACACTGGCATGCATCATCACTTTGATGGCTTTCCCAGTAATGCGCATCCTATGGCGATATTGTCCTCCATGCTCAACTCTCTGGGTGCCTATTATCCTGAGATGTCTTCGAATAACCGTGCGCAAGACTTGGCGCACTTCGATGAGACTGCCGCGCTGTTGATTTCTAAGGTGCGCACGATTGCTGCGATGACCTTTCGCCAGAAGCAGGGCTTACCGTTTGTCTTTCCGGATCACCAGTTACGTTATGCAGAGAACTTCCTGCACATGATGTTCTCGGAGCCTCATGACCAATATCAAGATACTTCTGGCGCCTCCGAGGCGCTCGATCTTTTCCTACTTTTACATGCCGACCACGAGCAGAACTGCTCGACTTCGACGGTTCGCATGGTCGCTTCCGGTGGCGCGAATTTGTTCGCTTCGGTTTCGGCTGGTGTCTGTGCCCTTTGGGGGCCGTCGCATGGTGGGGCAAACATGGCAGTGATCAAGATGCTCGAAGAGATCCACGCATCGGGTGATGACGGCTCAAAATTCATCCAAGACGCTAAAGAGGGTAAAGCGAAACTCATGGGCTTTGGTCACCGCGTGTATAAAAACTACGATCCACGTGCGAAGATTTTGGGTAAGAGCTCCGAGCGTGTACTCGACGGCTTAGGGATTGATGATCCACTGCTTGATATTGCCAAGCACCTCGAACAGGCAGCGTTGGAGGATGAGTATTTTGTACAGCGCAAGCTCTACCCGAATGTCGACTTTTACAGTGGCATCCTGCTCAAGGCGATCGGCATCCCAGTTGAGATGTTTACAGTGATGTTTGCGATCGGTCGTATGCCCGGCTGGATTGCGAATTGGAAGGAGATTGCAGAAAACCCCAAGAGTCGCATCCACCGCCCGCGCCAAGTCTACACTGGCCACACAATTCGCGACTACTTGAAAATGGACGAACGCTAAGAGTTACAGCGATATTTTTTTAGCGGCAAAGCCTTTCGAGGCTTTGTCGTTTTTTGTAGCTGCAGATGTTTTGTTAGCCTCCAGCTTTGCCACCGCTAGCCTCTTCTGTGCCCTTAGCCGGTGCGCCGCGTAGGACATCTTCCAGCTCTAACCCCGTCATTTTCTTGATCCCACCGAGGAGCATCCACAACGTAACCATCATGATCGCCATGCTGGGAATGACAATGACCGGCCAGCTCCAAGCCATCATTTTGCTGACCTCGGTATTGAAGGCATCTGTGCCGCTCGGGCTGACCACGATCCAGCGCGCGAGTCCATAGTTGAGTATACCACTCAGTAAAAACGAAAATGCTAGCAGCCATGTGCATTTCGTAAGCAGGTTTTCAAATGCCGACTCACTATCATGCGCCTGCAGAGCAATATGGACTTTATCGACATCCATAATTTCTGGATTGTAGAGGAGGGTGCGAATCAGCGGCCAAGGCGTCTTGAGTGAGACGACCACAGCGATGCCCAACAGTAGCGGAATAGCAGCTTCTTTGACGGCAAACCACTCGGTAGGTATCTCCAAGATGCCGATGCCACCAGTGAGGAGCACACTGACGAGGCCGAGGATTGAGAAGACGTTATACTTCGAGCGTTTGACGTAGTCGTAAATGAAGTAGCTGACAGGAAAAAGTATCGCTATAATTAGAATGCCGACCGCGACATTCTCGAAGTGGGGCTCCAGATACTCGCCGAAGTATTTCTTGCCCTTATTGAGGACCATGATCGGCAGTAAAATATTAAAGCCGAGGTTGAGAAGGGTATTCTCCTTTTTTACCGGCGGTTTTAAGGTGTTTGAGGAATTTTTCAAATTTGGTGCGGTGCTGGGTTGCTGTTCGGCCATATGTTAGCCTAGGCTTTTCCGAGTTATGTCGAACGCAAGCTCAATTCGTTGTCTTATCACTGCGGGCCCCACCCGTGAATTTATCGATCCTGTGCGCTTTTTGAGCAATCCATCCACCGGTAAGATGGGCTATGCCCTTGCCGAAGCCGCTGTGGCTGCGGGGTGGACAGTTGATCTGGTCGCTGGCCCCGTCGCCCTCAAAGAGCCTAATAATGTCATTTTATACCCAGTGGTTAGCGCAGAGGAAATGTTTCACCACGTCGATGCGTTGTTTGATGCCTGCGATGTTTTAATCATGGCCGCCGCAGTCAGCGATTTTCGGCCCGTTCAGCAACACGCTCAGAAGCAGAAGAAAGAGAAGGCGTCGATGAGCATCGAGTTTGAGCGCACTGTCGACATCTTAAAGGCCATGGCCCAGCGTAAAGCGCATCAGACCGTGGTGGGCTTTGCCGCAGAGACAGACAACGTCGATGCGTCTGCTCACGCTAAATTAGAGGCAAAGCGTTGCGACTGGATTGTGGCCAACAAAGTCGGTGAAGCGGGCACAGGCTTTGCCGCGGACACCAATAAAGTGACTCTCATTGCGGCAGACGGTAGCTCGCTAAAGATTGGGCCGACAACCAAAGCCGCCATCGCAAAGGAATTAATTCAACTGATTACGCCGAGCGCGACTTAGACACCTACTTGTCTTAATCTTACTCCTACTCATTATCACCATCCATTTTCATGTCACCAGTATTTGATCACGAAATGTTAAACGTCTATCAGCGTTCGTTGGATTTCGTTGAATTTATGGAAGAAGTCTTAGCGAAACTGCGCAAGAGCCTACGAGCATCAGGCCGCATATAATGAGGATGACTAATGTGACGGTTTGATTATGATTAAGAGTAGGATTAAGAGTAGGATTNNAATGAAAAACACTGGACTTGATAAAATACTTGGACGAATCGATGACCTCGATTCAGTCAATCTCGGCATTTTAGTGCAACGCCTCGCGCGCGACCGCAAGCTGCAGGAGACGGTGTTTAATACGATTCAAGATGGGATTCTAGTGATCGATTCCGAGGGTGTCGTCCAATATGCCAACGAAGCAGCCTTCAGTCTGATCGGGTTAAAGGTGGATGACATCGGTAATACGCGGCTTTGGAAGATGGTGCCAGATCTCGCACGCTCGATGGATTTAGATAAGACGGATGCCCCAGAAAAAGCCGCGCAGGTGCTTTCGCGTGAGGTGGAGCTGACATATCCGGAGCATCGGTTTGTGCGTCTTTATATGGTGCCAATTGATACACAGGTCGGACAAGATGACAGCGGCGGTATGGTCGTAGTGCTCTCAGATGTGACCGAAGAAAAAGTCTCGATGGAGGAGCGGATCGAGAGCGAACGCATAGCATCAATTATGCGCCTCTCTGCGGGCGTGGCGCATGAGCTAGGCAATCCGCTCAACTCGTTGACGATCCATTTGCAATTGATCGAACGGAAACTAAAGAAGCTACAGCTCGGCGAAACGGCTGACAGTATGTCTGAATCGATCGAAGTGTGCCAAGGCGAGGTGAAGCGACTCGACGGGATCATTACACATTTTCTCGAAGCCGTTCGTCCGCAGCAACCAGAGCTGAATGAGCTCGATCTGGTCGAGTTGCTCGACGAGGTGTTACGCGTTCAAGAAGCAGAATTGAGTAATCGCTGCTTGGATGTGAATATCGAAGTCGGCCAGTCGATACCGTCCATTCTCGGCGATAGTGGGCAGAT
>DBBT01000119.1:18050-41924 GCA_002292345.1 Opitutia bacterium UBA977
TTGGC
Organism: Opitutia bacterium UBA977; assembly: GCA_002292345.1. Classification (GTDB taxonomy): domain Bacteria; phylum Verrucomicrobiota; class Verrucomicrobiia; order Opitutales; family Coraliomargaritaceae; genus Lentimonas. The sequence continues at coordinate 18,056 of DBBT01000119.1, forward strand.
GCGCAGCGATGACGAATTTGTTTATCTGCAATTCATTGATACTGGCTCAGGAATTTCAGAAGACGAGTTGTCGCGTATTTTACAGCCTTACTACACGACCAAGAAAGAAGGGCACGGGCTCGGTATGATGATCGTACAACGGATCATTCGCGACCACGGCGCCCAGCTCGGCATCGAATCACGTAAAGGGGAGGGCACCGCGATTACACTGCAGTTCCCTCAGCAGCATCGGCGTACGCGGTTACTTGAGGTATAACAGTAACTTTGCTGAGAATTAAAACTGTGCTATCCGTAAAGTCTTAGGTACTTTAGAATTTAAATTCTGTCTTTGTTACTTTGATTCTTCTATTTCAACCCGATCCAAATAATATGATATATTCAATTTTTAAAAAAATAGCTCTTTGTGTTACTGCTGGTGCTTTACTGCTCACTGGCTGCGGAAAAAAAGCTGAAGAAGCGGCCGCCGTGACGATTCCTGATGCCCCGGATGCAGCAATTCAAACCGTTATTACCGAATTCACCAAAGGCAATGGCGCCATTCTTTGGCAGGCGATGCCAGCCAGCTACCAGAGCGATGTAAATACTTTGGCTCAGCTTGCGGGCTCTAAAATCGACCCTGAAGTTTATGACAATAGCTTTGCGACCATCGCGCGTCTGGCCGAGATTGTTGAGCAGCAGCAGGCATTTATTTTGAATTCGTCTTTCATGGAAGATCGTTCGGCTGAAGAAATGGCTGAACTTGAAGCGGCGCTGCCTTTGATCGTCGATTTGGTTGAGATTATCACATCGAGTGAACTGGCTTCTACGAACGGCTTGCTGAATTTCAATGGGCAAGATTTTTTTAATACGACGGTGTCAAAATTTGTGCAATACGCCGAGACTCTTGGCCAGTTGACTGGTGACGAATCACTGCTTTCGGATTATATGGATGCGGTCGTATCGGTGGTTGAAGCAGATAATTTGCAGGCAACGTTGTTAACGACCGTGCCCGGACAAGAGCCAACCGAGCAAGTATTCACCAAGGTGGAGCAGCGTTGGGTGCCGTCTGAAATGGCGCGTAACTGGTCGGCTAAAATCGCTGAAGTGAAGGCAGAATTCGACGCGACTTCGATCGAAGATATAGCCGCGCAGAAACCGCAAATTATGGGTGCCTTGGCAATGATCGACGGAGTCTTGGCGCAGATCGCAGCTGCGGAGAATCAAGAGCAATTCGATCAGAGCTTACAAGGTGCGATGATACCTCTCATGGGACTGGTGATGCTGAGCCAAGGAATGGGCGGTGGTGTCGATCCAATCGCACCGATGCCGGAAGCTCCAATTGTTGCTCCGAGCAGCATTCCTGCGATCCAATAAGCTGCTGTTTTATGAAAAGTGGTCGATCAAACGGCACTCGTTCAGAGTAAATCTTTGATTCAGCATTTAAGCACGATCGTGCTTCGTTAGCTTTCCAGCCTAGTCGCCATCAAAGTTCGGCGTCTAAGCTGGAGCCACAGGTTCCAGGCGTGGCTTTTCAAGATGGTGCGTGCGCGGTCAATCTCAGCTTTACGTTGCTCGAGGTTTTCGTTGGCGATGTTGGAAAGGTCGTCGAGATTGTAGAGGTAGGCGTTTTCTAGCTTGTTCACTGTCGAATCGATGTCGCGAGGCAGTGCCACATCAATTAGGAAGAAGGGGCGATCGGGGCGTTGCTTCAGCGCGGCCGCAAGCGTGTCACGATCTAGAATTAATCCAGGGGCCGCGGTTGAGCTGATGACGATGTCGAAGCGTTTGAGCTGAGCGGCGAAATCGCTTAGCTCAATGGCGGCACCGCCCAGGCTGTGGGCGAGGGTATGGGAATTTTCGTAGGTGCGACTGGCGACGGTAATGTCCGCTACGCCACGGCTTTTAAGTGATTGAGCGGTCTTTTCCGCGACGTCGCCACTGCCGATCAGCAGTACGCGACTGTCGCGCAGGTGCCCAAAAATACGGTTAGCTAGATCAACCGCAACATTACCGATACTGACTTGTCCACGAGTGATGCCCGTCTGAGTACGCGCGGCTTTCGCGGCTTGGAAGCTCTTTTCGAAGAGCCGGTTGAGGACGATACCGGTGCAGTTTGCTGCACGTGCGTCAGCATAAGCGTTCTTCATCTGGCCGAGGATATCTGTCTCACCAACGATTTGAGAGTCGAGGCCACTGGAGACTTCGAAGGCGTGTTGCAGCGCGTCGAGGTTGGTATGCCAAGAGGAGTGTGCGTCTAGCAGTTCACGGCTCACGCCGTTGCGTGCGCAGAGGTAATCTCGAACCGTGGCCTCGACGGTCGGGGTAGCGGAGAGGCCGTACACTTCAACACGGTTACAAGTATTGACGACGATACACTCGTGAATGTCATCTAGGGCGTGTAGCTCTTGTCGTAGAGCTGCGGCGTTCTCTGGTGTGAGAGCCATGCGCTCGCGTACTTCGAGCGGAGCTTGATGATGTGTGCAACCAAGCACAAAAAGTGACTGCAATACTTCGCTCATTCAGATGTCTTCTGAACTGCCGGGGCTTCGGTTGCGATCGTGTCGCGTGCAGATTGCACTGGCCAGAGAGAAGCGAGTGCGAAGATGAAGAGGCCAATGGAAGCGATCGCATGGCGCCGGGTGGCGAGTCGTTTTTGTATCCGTAAAACGACGACAATGAGGTAGCCTGCCCAGACGAGGCATGTGACAGTCAATTTAAAGACGGGCACGCGCTCGGGGTGGTTGATCCAGAAGACTGCGCCGAAGATGAGAGCCGCGCTGAGTACCACAACTCCAGTAATGAGAAGACGTTTTGCCATCAAGTCGAGTTGTTGAACCGAGAGCAGATATTGGTAAAGGCCTTTAAACTGTTTGTTCTTCAACCCGTGTTGTTGGATTAGAAACATCGCGGATACTAGCGCGACAATAGCGAACATCGCATAGCTGAAAATCGCCAGTGCCGCGTGTAGCTCAATCCATGGATTGCCGCCGAAAATACCAGGGGGGTAGGGGTGGTCCCAATTTGGAATCAGTAGTGCGGTGCCAGCGAGGAGCCCAGCGAGGCCTGCCGTGAAGAACCCTAGCAGGCGTAGCTTGAAGGCTGGGCCGATGAGGAAATAGAGTAGCACCAGTGACCATGCGATAAATTGCGAAATTTCAAAGATGTTGCCGAGCGGGCAGCCTTTGATTTCTGCACCGCGTAAATTGAGCCCCAGCGTTTGAAAGAGGAAGCCCCCTATCAGTAAGGTAAACATCGCAGCCCGCGGGTAGGGCTTGCGAATGAGCAAGGATAGGACGCCAAATAGAAAGGCGCTCAAATAAATTGAGGCGCCGATCGCAAGCGCTTCACGCGCAGAAATGACGATTTCTTCAAGCATTAGAGTGGTGCTGAGTCAAATGAAGTCTGCTTATCGTACGACTTGTGCAGGCGGTGTGGCGTGGGCGGTCTCGTAGGCACCGTCCTGCCAAGCTTGGACTTTATTGCGCAAGAACTCGATGAATTTCGGGTGATCATTGACGCAAGGGATTTGTTCCAGGTCTTCGCCGCCAGCTTCGATAAAGATATCTCGGCCTTCTTGGGCGATTTCTTCCAATGTTTCGAGACAGTCTGCGGTGAAGGCCGCACAGATGACTTTGACGCGCTTATTGCCGTCTTCGGCGAGTTGCTCGAGTGTTTGGTCGGTGTATGGGTTCAGCCATGGTTCACGGCCGAGACGTGATTGGAAGGTGATCATGTATTTTTCCTTAGGGATGCCCATTGCCGCGACGAATTTCTCGACTGTCATCGCGCACTGGTGACGGTAGCAAGTGGCATGTGCGGGGTGGCATGTATTGCAGCAATCTGGGGTGGTCATACAGTGATTGTGCGATGGGTCACCTTTCACTAGATGACGCTGCGGTATGCCGTGGAAGGAGAATACCAGTTTGTCGAAGTTGCCGTCTTCGAGTGCTGGACGCGCGCTTTCGACGAGTGCGGCGATGTAATCTGGGTCTTGGTAAAATGGCGGAAGCAGCGTGGTCTTGAGGTCTGGCTTGAGCTTGCGCACCGACTCCATCATATGCACCACTGCGGTTTCATAGCTGGACATCGCGTAGTGCGGATACATCGGCACGATCAGCACATCGTCGACGCCTTGATCGAGCAGTTCTTGCAGCGCGCCCTCGGTGGAAGGTGAGCCATAGCGCATACCCAGTGCGATGGGCACATCAACTTGTTCTGATAAAGCTTTCTGCTGTGCCTTAGAAGTTAGGATGAGCGGGGAGCCGTCTTCGAGCCAGATCTGAGAGTAGGCTTCGGCTGATTGCTTCGGGCGATTGGGCAGGATCAGGCAGTTGACCAGAAACCAGCGAATAGCAAAGGGAGCATCGAGCACACGTTCGTCCATGAGGAACTCGCGCAGGTATTTTCGCACGTCGCTGACTTGAGTGGAATCGGGTGAGCCGAGGTTGAGTAGTATGACACCTTGTTTGGACATGCGCATAGAGAAGCGACTAGGTGGGGGATTTGTCAAACCGAAGCGTCAAAGAGATGCACTTCAAAGCCTAATTTGATCGCTATGAGTTACCAGTCTAATAGCGCCATTCTCACTGGTCATTTCCGCCGATCCCCTGCCGCCGCCGGGCTTCGATGCATTGGTCGCTGCCAGCTTCGAAGCGACGACATACTGTCGGGCGCGATTCATAAATACGGCATAATTCGTCTTCTTTGAGATACGGGCAACGGGTGTGAAACGGCAGTGGGAAGAGTTGGTAGGCTTTGTCCTCTGTATGAAAATACTCCGGCAACGCGCGAGCCTCATGCCGAATCGTGGGTTCGCGTATGGCATCCGCCTCGCTCGCAAAGATAGGAAAGCTCCGGCAGCAGGCGCCGCATTGGGTGCAATCGTATTTAGGTAGCAGTGCGCTCATCGTGTGCTAGAAGCTGAAGCGCACTGCTTTATTTGCCAAGAGTGATCGTAGGAGTGAATAAAAAGAAGTTGGAAGTCGAAGCTGAGCCTGCCATGGCTCAATGCAGAATTTTATGACACAGACCTTACACATCATCACTGGGCCGACTGCAGTCGGCAAAACCGAGTACGCACTTTCTTACGCTGAGAAGCAAAATGCCGAGATCGTGTCGTGCGACGCGTCACTGGTTTATCGGGGCATGGATATTGGCACCGCCAAGCCTTCGCCAGCAGAAATCGCCCGTGTGCCGCATCACTTGATCGATTTGAACGCGGTGGATCAGCCTTACGATATTGTTGCTTATGTGCGCGACGCTCAGGTGGCTGTGGCCGATATCTTTGCACGCGGCAAGTCGGTCGTGGTGGCAGGGGGCAGCGGATTTTATTTGAAGAGCTTTTTCGCGCCGGTGATTGATATTGTCGTGGTTTCCGATGCGATTCGTGCGCAGGTGGCTGCGCTCTATGCGGCTGACGGTTTAGAGGGATTGGTTGCAGATCTGCGCCAACGTAGCCCCGAAGGGCTCGGCAACTTAGATGCGCTGAACCCTCGCCGCGTGCTCCGCGCGCTGGAGCGTTGTATTGCATCGGGCAAGTCTTTGCCTGACTTGCAGGCTGAGTTTGCTGCACGGCCTGAGCCGTATGCTGATTGCGAGAAACGATATATTTTGCTTGAGCGTGACGCCGAAAATTTGCGCCAACGCGTGGCTCGGCGTGTCGACCAAATGATACAGGCAGGCCTCATTGAAGAAGTGGAATGCCTGCGTGAGCTTGGTCTTGAAAATAACCCCAGCGCCGCTGCGGCGATTGGGTATCGCGAGACCTTATCGTATTTACGCGGTGAGATTCAGCGCAAAGCACTGGCTCCAGCGATTGTGCAAAACACCAATCATTTGGTGAAAAAACAGGGCACTTGGTTTCGCACGCAGATTCGTAAGCCAGATGAGCTGATTACTTTCTAGTCTTACTGGAGCAAAGATTTGCTCAGTCGAGAGCTTATTAATGGTCGTGACCACTGTGGTCGTCCGCAGCAGGTGTTGCCGTGGATTCGCTGACAGGTACGGTTTAGATAAAATCGGCAAGGTCCTCTTCTGTGCCTTGCGTCGTGAGAATGAAGACTTGTTCGCCTTCGGTCCATATTTTGAAGGCTTGTTCCTTGGCCTCAAAAACTTTGCTTTTCTGACCCTTGCAAGGGGTGCAGTCGTTGGGGACACGTGCCTTATCCACGGTGATCAAGTGATAGGCTTGGCCGTTTTTGAAGCAAATCATGCTCAGCTTGGTGCCATCGTAGTCGAAGGTGACGCAACCAATGGTGGTAAGCTGTTTGAGTTGCTGTGGGATATGAGCAGGGTTCGGCATCCCTGTGCTGGCGAGGTGACTTTGTAACTCGCCGACTTTTTCGCCGCGTTTGTCAAATTTCGAGCCGTTAAATTCGCTGATTTGTTGCGCGAGGAATTCGATCATATTCGGCACACCTGCGGTGGCGATTATCGGCGTTGCCTCTGCAGCAGGTTGATCGCTGTTGGCCAGTTGCGTCGGCGCTTCGCTGCGAGGCACGACGAGGGCGACTCCGGCGAAGGCAAAGATTGCGGCAATTCCCATCCATGGACGGAACCCAGCGCGCTGGTCTGAGCGATTCGCGGGCTGCGGAAAACGGATGGTGTGGTGGTCTTGCTCCGCGCCTTCGGCTTTGTTGCCGATTAATAGCTGCGATTGGACGGCGTGGGCACGCATCCCGGCTAAAATGGTGGCTTTGAGATCGGCAGGTGGTTCGACGCGGTTGAACTCCGCACTGATTTTGGTATCGAGCGCTTGTTGCTCTTCGAACCAGGCGCGCAGTTCGTCGTCTTGCTTGAGCAGCTCAAGTGCTTCGGCGATCAGTGGGTCGTTGCGGTCCTCACTGTTGTCGGGACGACAGAGCTGGAGAATATTTTGTGCTTCTTCACGGTCCATAGCTTAAAGGGTGTTTGCCGAAGTTTCGGTCTCTTTGCGTTTGAAGATCTCGCGAAGCTGCGCTTTACCGCGAGAGAGGCGAGACATGATGGTGCCAATCGGCACATCAAGAATTTCGGCGATTTCTTTATAAGAAAGATCTTTGAGATAGAACAGGGCGACTGGCTCGCGGTAAACGGCATCGACTTCTTCGAGGGCTTCGATGGCGAGATGACCGTCCATGCTGCGGCGCACGTGGGGCTCCACCGACCCACCAATATTTTCGAGTATTTCGGGCTCGTAGCTATCGATACGGCCGTCTTTTCGACGGCGACGTAGAAATTCGCGATAAAGAGTGGTGAAGAGCCAGGACTTAACCTTGGATTTATCCCGCAGCGAATCGCCTTTTTCAGCATATATGAAAAAGGTCTGTTGAGCTAAGTCGCTCGCCTCATGCTCGTTTTTGGCTAGACTGTAGCCGAAACGATAGAGCGGTTGGTAGTATGCACTCACTATTTCTTCGAAGTTCAAATTGGATTCTGTGGTCATGTGAGTGGAATCGATGGTCGCTTATTCCAAAAAAATGAAGCGGGTAAATTTGAGAGTCGTTGTCGGGCTATACAATGAGCATGGCGTCGCCATAACTGTAAAAGTTATAGTTATGCTCAATCGCCTCGGCGTAAAGTGCCAATAGCCATTCAATTCCCCGTTCGTCGCCAGGACTTAAAAATGCTGAAACGAGGCAGAGCAGCGTCGATTTTGGCAGGTGAAAGTTGGTGATCAGTGCATCAACGGCCTCGAGTCGGGCAGGTGGATAGATGAAGATGTCGGCCTCGGCCTGCACCGATCCAGTTGGAGTCAGGCAAGTCTCGGGTGAGCTTTGGCTGCGCCGCATCGCATCTTCAATCGATCGCACCGAGGTGGTGCCAACCGCGACTCGTGGGCCCGGGCTGGTTTGCTGGAGAGATTCAAAGGCAGTGGCGGGAATCTCATACCATTCGTGGTGAATATTGTGGTCGAGGATGTTATCGACTTGAATGGGGTGAAACGTGCCGATGCCGACTTGCAGGGTAAGATCGTGAAATTGAGCGCCGCGAGCTTCGAGGCGGGCAATTAGATCGGGCGTAAAGTGCAGGCCGGCAGTGGGTGCGGCTACAGCCACGCGCTTGTCGTAATCGGCGTAGACGGTTTGGTAGCGCTCGTTGTCGTTGGCGCGGCGAGGATCGTCGATCGTGCGTTCGATATAGGGCGGCAGGGGCATAATGCCAAGCCGCTCGGAAAGGTCGGTCACGGATTCGTCACGCATAGGATGGAAGCGCACGCGGTAGTTACCATTTTCGCCAGCGTTGAGCACTTCAGCACTGTATTCGCCGTCGATGCCGAAAGTGCCGACTTGTAAGGTCTTCTTGCCAGGGCGTAGCAGGCACCACCAAGTGACGGCGTCTTCTGCGGGCTGTAGCAGTAGGCATTCGACTTTACCGCCGCTGGGGCGCTGCCCAAAGATACGGGCCTTGAGCACTGCCGCGTTATTGCGAAAGAAGCGCGCGTTGGCGGGTAAATGATCACCGATTTGAGCGAACGTCGTGTGTGTAATTTGGCGGGTCTTGCGATCGATCACCATTAGTTTTGAAGCATCGCGCTGAGCGGCGGGCTCTTGTGCGATGCGTGCCGTGGGGAGGTGGTAGTCAAATAGGGCGCTGTCCATTCAGAGGCTTTTAGACGGGCAATCCGAAAGTGTGAAGTGGGAAGTTATACTTTTATGATAACTGATACAGTCATTTTGATCAATCACGGCAAATGTCCTTGCGACGAGATTTTTAAAAGAGCTATAATCCTTGGTTCAATATCTCCCTATGCCTACCCGTGCATCCAGTCGTATTTATAATCAAGCCGCCCTTGAAGTGTGGTTCGAAAATGTGGCGCTCGATTGGGAGACTTTTTTTTCTAAAGAAGCGCTGCGACGCGGACGCGAGATCTATAGAAAGGGGCAGATTTCGGGAGTCGAATTAGCGGATAAGAATGTGATCATCAATTGTGCCTTTGCGCGAAAAGACACCTGTTACGTCGTGGTTGAGTGGGGTTCTGAGGGGCCGATTGTACGTTGTTCTACGGAGGATAATGCGATGGGCGATGCGGTCGCTGTCGGTGGGTTGTATGAGGTCGAAGAGTTGATCGCAGATGAGATCGACCCGTTGCCTTATGTGCCGCAATCGAAGTCAGACCTCCAAGAGGCGACCAACGTGGAAACAGCGTTGGCTAAGCAACAGAGCTCAACAGTAAATGCGAAGCAGCCTGAAGAGCCGCCTGCCCGCCGATTGACCCCGCGTTTGGAAGGGCTTAGCTCGGGCCTGCGAATGACAGCGTATTGGGTGAATTCTGATTTCTCGCAAGAAGCAGCGTTTCAAGCTGAGGGTACTAAGATGTCGAGTTCAGAACGTGAAATTCTGGTCCGACTGACCGTTTTGGCCAAGGAGGTAGGATTCACATTTCGTCGCGATTCAAATCACTTTTTAATGCATGACCCAGAGCGAATCGCGCCGTTTTTTTCGCATACTCGCAAGCGTTGGGAAAAAATCTTTGGCTATCTAGATCTCGATCTGGATGCGCAAAGCTTGGCGGAGGGCGTGCAGCAGGTGAAGATTATCGGCCGCGTTGAATCGGCGGGCAAGGCTGAGATGCGTGTGGATTGGCGTTTAAAGTTGGGTAAACGCTGGCTCGACCCCGAAGATGCGGAGCGCCTAGCCAAGGCGGGGCGTGGCACGCATATTGTGAAGGGACTCGGCTTGGTACAGATTGCCGAGGAACAAACTGAAGCGCTTGCGGAATGGCGCGTGGCGGCCGCAGCTGAATCAGAGGCAGCGCAAACTTGGCCGCGTTATATGGTATTTTCGTTGTTTGGTCAGCGTGGTGCGGAATTAGACTTGGAGCAAGAGTTGCAAGAGTGGCAGGCGACGTTAGAGCCGAAACATCCTGAGTCGGGGGAGCTGTTGGGGGCGGATCTTACTGAAGTGGCGTTACCTGATTTTCTACGTCCGTATCAAGCACTCGGTGTGCGCTGGATGGCGAATCTGCGGGCACACGACTGCCATGGTTTGTTGGCTGACGAAATGGGTCTGGGCAAGACACTGCAGGTTTTGACATTGTTGAATGCTTATCCATATGAGGGGAACGATAGCTTAATTGTATGCCCTGCTAGTGTGGTGCCAGTTTGGGAGAGTGAGGTTAAGCAGTGGTACCCTAATTTGGATATAGCGGTGCTGCGCAGCGGGGAAACCTTTGAAGGCCCGTCGAGACATAAACCAAAATTGTGGATCGCCAGCTATACACAACTGCGCCGGCATAAGCATTTATTAGAGGGCACCGAATTTGGCTATGCGGTACTGGACGAGGCCCAGCAGATTAAAAATCCCGAAGCTAAAGTAACGTATGCTTGTTGTGCGATCCGTGCAAAGTGTCGCCTCGCGCTGACGGGTACGCCAATTGAGAATCGCTTGCTGGATGTGTGGACTTTATTTCGCTTCATCATGCCAGGCTTATTGGGTTCGCGTCGTCGCTTCGAAGATGCGGCGAATTCACCAGACCTGTCGATGCGCAAGACGCTAGAGCAAACGTTGCGAAAACAAATAGCACCGTTTTTATTGCGCCGTAAAAAAGACAAGGTCGGCAAGGATCTACCGCCAAAAGTAGAGATGGATTTGATTTGTCCGATTACTGAGATGCAGCGTCAGGTTTATGAGGGCTTATTGAACCAGGGGCGTGAGCAAATGGGCGACGATTTAATGGTAGCAATGCAGGCGAGCTCGATTAATTTCTTCACGCTGTTGACTCGCTTGCGGCAAGCTTGTTGCGATCCTGGCTTGATTCCCGACCTAGACATCGACCCGATGCAAAGCGGTAAAATTCAAATGTTACTCACCAAATTATGTGAGGCGTTGACAGGTGCAGGCGCACGTAAGGTTGTGATCTTTAGTCAGTTTGTACAGTTATTGAAGCGGGTAAAGCCGTTGATTCAAGAAGAGTTCCCTGATGTGGATATTCTGGAATTGACGGGGCAAACAAAGGATCGAGCGAAGCCGGTGGAGGAGTTTCAACAGAAAGCGGGGCCTGCGGTGATTCTAGTCAGTCTGAGAGCTGGTGGTTCGGGGATCACTCTACACGCGGCAGATTATGTATTCTTGCTTGATCCTTGGTGGAATCCTGCGGTCGAGAGCCAAGCCGTGGATCGCGTGCACCGCATTGGTCAACGCAAGCGGGTATTCGTGTATCGTATGATTACGCAAGGCACGATTGAAGCGCGTATTCAGCATTTGAAAGCCGAGAAGCGGGAACTTTTCGAGAGTACTTTGGGCAACCTCGGTAGTGCGCAGGATTTGCGTGAGCACTTTACTGATTTACAGGAGTTAGCGAAGTTGCTGCCACCGGAGTAGTTGAGAAAGACAGTTGAGCAGTGTTAGCCTTTGTAAGGGCTAGGCTTGCCGCGTCATCATATTTAACCAGACGTACTGATACGGTCTAGCTAACAAGCCTCGCGCCTACCTCCCAACAAAAAACGGCTGTCTCCGTAAGGAAACAGCCGCTGGGAAGCGCTTTAGTAATTCTGAGCCGTAGCTTACTCAACGTTGGCGCCGACGACGGCAGCCATTTGCATCATGTTGATGGTCTGACCTTCTTTAATGTTTCTGAGGTCAGTCAACTTGCCAGATTTACTGGTTGAGTTTGTATGACGGAAAATGGTGAGTAATTTTGCATCGGTTACGATGAATTTGCCTGCGTTTTCAGCGGCACCATTTTCAGTCTTTGTTTGGAGACCATTATTTTTGATGTAGTCCCAGAGTTTTTTAGTGATCTCTGTGCGTGGTAGCGCAGATGCTCCCAAAAATGCTGCGAGATCAGCTTTGAGTGTTACTGGTTTGTTAAGTCCTTTTAGTTCTTCAGCCATAATATTTTGCTTTGTTGGTTGGTTAGTTGGTTTTGTTGAGGTGAATTGTAACGATTTGATTAATCGAGCTTCGCTAAATGTTTAAGCGCGGCGACGTAGCCGTCGAAACCGAGGCCGGAGATGACGCCAATGCAGGCTTCCGCCGTCATTGAGTTCTGACGGATTTCTTCGCGGTTGTAAATATTACTAATGTGCACTTCGACCGCAGGAAGGTCACTGCCTGTCAGAGCGTCGCGGAGGGCGAGGCTGGTGTGGGTGAATGCGCCAGGATTAATGATTATACCGAATACTTCCGAGTCCGCGAATTCGCCGATTTTATCGATGATGAAGCCTTCGTGGTTGGATTGGTAAAATTGCACTTGCACGCCTATTTCTGCAGCCTCTTTTGTGAGAAGATTTTCGAGGTCTGTGAGTGTTTGATCGCCATAGATCGACGGTTCACGTTTCCCGAGGCGATCTAGATTGGGGCCGTTGATGATGACGATGTGTTTCATTTTAAGCAGGAGTTGGTGAAAGCAGATAGAAGTTCGGTGGACTTGGCAATCTACATTAAAGGAAGCAGGGCGATTTGATAAAGATCCATTCAAGGCCGAATTTATCGGCTATTTCTTGGGCGAGTGCTTGGACGCCAAAGACCTCAGTGGCGTAGTGGCCACAGGGGTAGAGATTGAGCCCGAGTTCCTGCGCCATGTTAAAGTGATGCTGCCGTAGCTCTCCAGTAATGAGGGTGTCAATATGGTTGGCTTTGAGCTGGTCAACGGCGCTTTGCCCGCTCCCAGTCAGGATTGCAATGCGCTGCGGCTGTTCGCTGCCGTATTCGATGGCTTGGTAAGTGTCGGGAAAAAGGGCTTTGAGTTTGCTGGCCAGTTCGTGTCGTCCGCCTTCTGGTCCTGCGGCGATGGTGGCTATATCGATACCCTCGAAGTTGGCGAAGCCGCCAATTTTGCTCAGCCCGAGTGCTTTGGCGAGCAGGGCGTTGTTGCCGATTTCTGGATGGCAGTCGAGTGGCAAGTGGGCGCCATAGACCGCAAGATTGCCGTCGAGTGCCGTTTTTACCTTCTTATATCGGCTGCCAGTGAGTGGAATTGGCGCAGTCCAGTAGAGGCCGTGGTGACAGATGAGAAAGTCGACTCCAGTTGCGAGGGCTTGCTCAAAGGGAATTTGACCAGCATCCACGGCGGCACCGATCTTGGTAACTTTGCCGTTATTCTCGATTTGGAGGCCGTTGTGGGCGCCGGGGAAGTCTTTGACTTCGGCCTGGCGGGTGCGTGTATCACAGAAGGCAACGATCTCGGATAGCGTGGGCATTAACTAAATCTAGCGTTAAAGTGGCAGGTGGAAAGTGGAAAGTGAGAGCTAGCAGAGGATTTTTGCTTCTCATTCGGGGAGCGATCTTCTAGTTCCTCTGCTATGCTAGATTATGAAGCACGTTTCGGCGCGATTGGGCGCTTGTATGGAGTCGATGGATTGAAGCGCCTTTCGGAGGCGCATGTCTGCGTGATCGGCCTAGGCGGCGTTGGCTCGTGGGCCGTGGAGGCCTTGGCGCGTACGGGGATTGGTAAGCTAACATTGATTGATATGGATGAGGTCTGTCTCAGTAATGTGAATCGGCAGTTACATGCATTGGATGGCACGATTGGACGTTCAAAAGCGGTATTACTTGGCGAGCGAGTAGCGAAGATCTCGCCGCGTTGCTTGGTCACGGTAGAGGAGTGTTTTTTGACGGAGTCCACAATGGCGCGTTTATTGGCGCCGACCTTCGACTACATTATTGATGCGATCGATGCCACGAAGTATAAATGTCTATTGATTGCGGAGGCGCGTAAGCGTGGCTTGAAGTTAATTACCTGCGGGGGTGCAGGTGGGCGCATTGATCCGTCGCGGGTTCAAGTCGCTGATTTGGCACGCTCGATTAATGACCCGTTGCTGCTGCAAGTGCGTAAGACGCTGCGTCGCGATTTCGGCTTCCCGATGTTCAAGCGGCAGAAGTTTAAGATCGATTGTGTGTTTACGGATGAGTTGCCTATCTTTCCGACGGAGGATGGCTCAGTGTCTTGTGAGCGCGAGACTGGCGCTGATTATCGCTTGAATTGCGATCAAGGCTTTGGCTCAGCAACCTATTTGACCGGAACATTCGGCTTTTTTCTCGCCGCTGAAGTGGTCAAGCGGATCGCGTTCGGTGATGTCTCACCCACATCTGAGTAAAACGCCGCTATCAATTTAAATCGATATTCTTTTGTTCTCTCGGATACTGGCACGGACTTTCTTTAGGAGCTCCTTCGGCATCTTGTCCTTACTGATGCGAAAATTGGTTTGTCGTGTTTGGATGTAATAGCCGAGGTGATCGACTTTGAGCTTCTGCATATCAGACCACTGCAACAGGATGGGCGGTTTAGGCGTTTTACGCAGAGTGACGCCGATTTCGTCCCAGCTGATTTGTAGTCGACCGATTGAGTTGAGCGTGACCGCAATAGCGCAGATGGTAAAAAATGCGATGCCTGCAGTCATCAGATGATTTTCCTGCCGAAAGGCACTCAAACTCATCATGATGCCAAGCGCCGCATAGATGAGTGCTTTTATTTTTTTCATTCCTTCGATTGTCGCAACAGCTGTCGGTGCTCCGCTTAGACTTTGAAACGTGTTTTATCGATCGCTTTCATGTAGGCTTCTTCTTTGGTAATCAGGTCTGCTTCCAGTAATTTAACGAGTGAGGCATCCATCGAGATCATGCCTTGGTCTCGGTTCTGATCGATGATGTTGCGAATATTGGAGAGCGAGTGCGTGCGAATACAGTTTGGCAGTGCGCCATGTGTAAGAAGAATTTCATGCACGGCGATGCGACCACCGTCTTTCTTCTGACATAATAGTTGTGAGACGATGCCGCGCAGCGACTCGGCCAGCATGATGCGGATTTGATTTTGTTCGTCGGCAGGGAAGGCATCAATGATACGATCCACCGTCTTGGTCGCGTTGTTGGTATGCAGTGTGGCAAAAACTAGCATGCCCATTGCTGCGCAGTTGAGTGCCAGGCGAATGGTTTCCATGTCGCGCATTTCGCCAATCAAAATGACATCGGGGTCGGCGCGCATCGCACCCTTGAGCCCAGCGTTGAATGAGCGTGTGTGCTCACCCACTTCACGATGAATGATGGTACTTTTTTTATCGTCATGAGTGAATTCGACCGGATCTTCGAGCGTGATAATTTGTTTCTGCGAGGTTTCGTTGACGTGGTTGATTATGGCCGCGAGCGTGGTTGACTTGCCACTACCGGTAGGGCCCGTGACGAGCACCAAGCCGTTTTGGTAAGAGGCGATCGCCTTCAATGCGACGGGTAAGTCGAGCTCGTCGATGCTGGCAATTCGCGACGGAATCTGGCGCAGGACGGAGGCCATGCCCCAGCTGTTTTTAAACAGGTTCATGCGGAAGCGCGCTTTTCCTTGGATCTCATGCGCGAGGTCAACATCGCCTGTCTGCATGAAGGTTTCCCAGCGGTGAGCCGGAGTGACTTCTTTGAGTAGCGCTTCCATTTCGCGTGCGCCGATCGGTTGCTCGTTGAGCAGATGGATGACGCCATCGATCCGTGTCTTTGGCGGGGAGTCGACAGCGAGATGGAGATCGGAGCCTCCTTTGGCGAGCATGTCAGTCAGCAGTGTATCCAATTCGTTCATCTATGAAATTCTCTTTTTCGGGGAGGGAGGGGCTAGGCTTTACTTTCCGCATTAAACATATTCTCAGCGGCGACTTCGGCTGTGATCTTGCCTTGGTCGAGTAGTGCTTGCACGGAGTCGTTCATGGTGAGCATGCCGAGTTGCTTGCCAGATTGCATGGCATTTTCTAGGCCGGTCTCTTTGGAGTCTCGAATGATATTGGCCACCGCGGTGGTGTTAACGAGTAGTTCGCAGGCGAGCACGACTTCATCATCCACGCTGGGAATGAGGCGCTGACAGACAATGCCACGCAGGGACCCGGCAGTCATTGCACGTATTTGGTTTTGCTGGCTGGGTGGAAATACGTCGAGCATCCGATTCAATGTGGCTGCGGCATCCCGTGTGTGCATGGTCGCAATGACGAGGTGGCCTGTTTCTGCCGCAGTGACTGCCATCTCGATCGTTTCTAGGTCTCGCATTTCACCAATAACAATAATGTCAGGATCTTCGCGTAGGGCGGATTTCAAGGCAGACTTAAAGGACTCGGTATGTTTGCCGACTTGCCTTTGAGTGACGATGCTGTTGACTGAATGCTGCATCACTTCGATTGGATCTTCCACAGTAATAATGTGATCCTTGCGCGTTTGGTTCAGTTCGTTGACGAGGCTGGCAAGTGTGGTGGTTTTACCGCTCCCGACTGGTCCAGTTACTAGGATAATACCATTGTGGTAATTGAGTAGTTTACGAATGTTGTCCGCATTCGGAAACCCGAGTTCCTCCAAGCTCATCAAGTGATCCGCCACGATTCGGTAGACACCAGAAATGCCTTTTTTTTGCTCCATCAAGTTGGCGCGAAAACGCATTTTAAAGCCCTCAGTTTCATCATCGAGAGTCAAGGCATAGTCTAGATCCCAATTAGCTTCGAATTGCTGCCGCTGCTCAGGTGTGAGGGGTAGGTAGTTGATTCGTCTGGCGAGGGCATCTGTGAGTGGCGCATTGCTAAGATAGACGATGCGCCGATGGTGGCGCATCCGTGGGCGGGCGCCTCCTGTGAGGTGCAGGTCGCTCGCGCCTATTTTTTGACACTGGGTGAAGAGACTGCGGATGGCTGCTCCGAGCTCATCCTCGTTTAGCTGATTGAAGGTCGAGAAGTCGGGGAAACCTTCGATATTACTTTGTGAGCCTGCGGACGATAATCCAGGCACTACCGGGAGTTCAAAGCCATCCTGTGTATTTTTAATCGCGGCCTCGATGGCACTGTCAAGAAAGGCGGTGTCTGCAATCCAACCAGAGCTCGCTAGTAGTTTGGCGCAAGCATGCACGTCTGTGCTTGGCGCGAGGTTAGCGACCATGCCAAGAACTTGGCCCTCGGTGAGCAGTTGATTTTCTAGGCAGAAATGGAGGAGCCAGTGGATTTCTGGGCGCATAAATGTGGGGAGATGTTTTGGGGATAGTTGAAGTCTTGTTTGTTTATAAAGAATGTGGGGAGAATCAACCTCCTTATCAAACAATCAGGGGTAAATGTGGGGCTTGTATTTAAATGTGCTAATGGAGCGAGGGCGACTCGACTTTTTTGTGGTATGACTGTGGGCGGGTCGCCCTCAGTCCTCTAGATCTAATTTTTAACGTGGCACAGGCAGGAATATCTGTGCCGCCGATGACCGCCAACGAAAACAGCCGCCGAATATATTCGGCGGCTGTTGTTTTAGAAATGTCAGTCACCTCGGTCGTTCGACCGAGTGTGTCGCATTTACGCTTTTGCTTTTTGGTAGTTCGCTTCGGCGGCGTCCCAGTCGACGACATCCCAGAATGCAGCGATGTAGCTTGGACGCATGTTTTGATACTTCAGGTAGTAAGCGTGCTCCCAAACATCGAGAGCGATCACAGGCTTACCTTCGACATCCGCGACACCCGTCATGCAGGGACTGTCTTGGTTGGGAGTCGATGTCACTGCGAGACTGCCGTCTGCTTGGACGACGAGCCATGCCCACCCGCTGCCGAAACGAGTCGCGCCAGCTTTGGCGAAGGCGGCCTTAAATGTGTCAAGCCCACCGAGTTCAGAGTCGATTGCTGCGGCGAGTTCGCCCTTCGGGGCACCGCCGCCAGTTGGACTGAGCACCTTCCAAAAGAAGCTATGGTTGGCGTGGCCACCGCCGTTATTGCGGACAGCGCCACGGATAGTTTCGGGGAGTAGAGAAAGATCTGAAATAAGTTCGCAGACGGATTTGCCTTCAAACTCAGTACCAGCGAGCGCTGCATTCACATTCGTGATGTATGCATTGTGGTGCTTGCTGTGGTGGATTTCCATTGTGCGTGCATCAATGTGTGGTTCGAGCGCATCGTATGCGTAGTCAAGTGCTGGTAGTTCGTATGCCATGGTATTTATTGTTTTCTATTCTGGTTAATGGAGAGAGTGGTGAAAGTTGTGAGGATATTAGAGCGCTGTCAAACGACAGTGTGTTTGTGGTGCCTTTTTTTAGTGCCGAATTGGCTTCCAGTCACTTGGTCTAGCGGATTGAAAGTGGCAAGGTGCGGTTGCGACTGTGCGGGTCACTCACTCGCTTTTTTAGCACTATTAGCGAGGCGTTTTTTTTCGAAGAATGCTTTCAAAATATCGTGGTTTAACTCCTGCAGGATACCGCTGACGGACTCGAAGTTGTGATTGCTATCGGGGAGCGCGCCGAGGTCGAGTGCGCCACCAACGCAACCCATGCGCAAATCGGGGAGGCCGTAATAGACCTTGCCAATGCGCGCAATGACTAGCGCACCGGAGCACATCGGGCAGGGTTCTTTAGTGACATAGAGCGCGCACTTGTTGAGGCGCCAATCACCAATGAAGCTGGCCGCTTGCGAAATCGCTAGGATCTCGGCGTGGGCGGTGGGGTCGTTGCTAGAGCGGGATTGATTATGTGCAGATGCGATGATCTGGCCGTTATATTCGATCACTGCCCCGATCGGCACTTCGTCCTTTTTCCACGCTTCGATTGCTTCATTGTAGGCGTGGGTCATGAAGTAGTCGGCATCGCGTTTGAGCGCTGATGGGTAGATTTTCTCGAATGGGCAGTCTGCTTGCATAATAAAGAGAGTTAAAGCAGGGTCGGGGGATGAGATAAAGGCTGGAATAGTCGAAGCGGGCGGCAGAATGTGCAAACTTTCCGACTTTCAGAATTTACTCGCTTGTTCCTCGCAGAGAGAGACCTTGACTTTCGGTGTCAATCCGCTTCCCTCCCCGATTTATTAATGATCATTTATGTCTAAAGCACAAAGCGAAGATTACGTAGAAGTCGAAGGCAAAATCGTTGCCGTTCTGCCTGGCACCATGTTCCGTGTCGAACTTGCAAACGGGCATCTAGTGCTCGCGCACATCTCTGGTAAATTACGTAAGCACTTCATTAAGATCACGACTGGAGATACCGTGAAGATGGAGATGAGCCCCTACGACCTCGATAAGGCCCGCATCGTATACCGACTACGTAATGCGCATGTGCAGCGTAATGCACCTAGGCGTAGTTTCGGCCCACGCCGTCGATAGTCATTTCGTTTGTTCGATTTCTTAAAGCACCGCGTGTCGGTGTTTTTTTGTGCAAAAGTGACAGTCTAGCGTCTTAAATTACATAGGTTGATGTGTCTTAAATGTTTAATAATTAGTATCTTAAGTTTTTTCTCTGGCTTCTGGCATCTGACGGAGCAAAGCGGAGATGGCGAAGCAATTTACGATCAATGCTTGCCTCGTTATGTTTTAGGGATGTGCTGGTAGGCTCATTCCTTTAATCTCTTATTTACCAATTATGAGCAGCAAATTATTTAACTCAATTATCGAAACGGTCGGCAATACGCCACTGGTTAAAATTAACAACACTGCTGCGGGTGTGAACGCAGACATCTACTTGAAGTGTGAATTCTTCAATCCACTTGCCAGCGTCAAAGATCGTATCGGGAAGGCGATGATCGAAGCCGGCGAGCGCGATGGTAAGATCGGCCCAGACAGCATCATCATCGAACCGACTTCGGGTAACACTGGTATCGCACTGGCTTTCGTTTGTGCTGCCAAGGGTTATAAGCTGATCCTGACCATGCCTGAAACCATGTCGATCGAGCGTCGCGTGCTGCTGCGTATGCTCGGTGCCGAGATTGTGCTGACACCTGGACCAAAAGGCATGGGCGGAGCCATCGCACGTGCTGGTGAGCTGGTCGAAGAATACGGGGAAAAGGCCTACATGCCGCAACAATTTGAGAATCCTGCGAATCCTGAAGCGCACCGCCAGACGACTGCTGAAGAAATCTGGGAGGCAACCGATGGTAAGATCGATGCATTCGTTGCCGGCGTCGGCACTGGTGGCACCATCACTGGCGTCTCTGAAGTGATCAAGTCGCGCAAGGATCTCTACACGGTCGCCGTTGAGCCTGAAGCGAGTCCAGTGATTTCTGGTGGCAAGCCGGGACCGCACAAGATTCAGGGCATTGGTGCAGGCTTCATCCCAAAGAACTGCAACACCGATATCATTGACGAGGCCATCAAGGTCTCCAATGAAGATGCCTTCGCCACTGCGCAAGTACTTGCAGAGAAGGACGGCATCCTTGGCGGTATCTCCACGGGCGCGAATGTCTGGGCTGCGATGGAACTCGCAAAGCGCCCTGAGATGGCAGGCAAAACAATCGTGACAATCGGCTGCAGCTTCGGTGAGCGTTACTTGAGCACACCATTAGCTGAAAAGGCACGCGAAGAAATGACGACTGCGACTACTAGCTAAGCGCTTTGCTCACTCAATTTAAACAAAAGCCCCGGCCAGGAATGGTCGGGGCTTTTTTTGTTCATCGTCGATTAGAGAGGAGGGTAAAGGAGGGAGGGCGACTCGCCCTCCTGTGCCGCAACACAGGATAAATGTGGGCGTTCGCCCATATTCCTATCGCGGTTTATTATACTCGCAGAGTGCAATGGCTCTAAAAAAACAGCCGGGATCCGATGCTTACGCATGTAAATGACGGAGCATTGGCTCGGAGAGTGTCGCTAAGCTCGGAACCCTCGATTGATTGGGTAACCTACAGCTCGAAGCCGGCCTTGGCGATGCAGACGACGAATTCACCTTTTTGGCTGCCTTGGGCCACGCGGTCCCGCACCTCGCCGGCTGGCCCGGTGTGTACGGTCTCGTGGAGCTTAGTCAGCTCGCGGCAGACACTGATGCAGCGGTCGGGCCCTAGGGTCGCCACTAGGTCGTTGAGGAACTTGCCAATACGATGGCAGGATTCGTAAACGATGACGGTGTATTCGCAGTGTTGCTGCGCTTCAAAAAAGCGTTTGCGTGCGGCGCTTTTGGGAGCAAGGAAGCCGACGTAGAGAAAGGCATCGCTTGGAAGCCCGGAGAGTGACAGGGCGGTAATTACGGCGCTGACGCCAGGCGCCGTAGTGACCTTAAGCCCACGCTTGCGACACTCGCGCACGAGACGAAATCCGGGGTCGCTGATAGCGGGCGTGCCGGCGTCGGCGATCAGTGCAATGTCTTCGCCGGCTGCCATACGGTCGGCGATTTCGCTCGCCATGTAGTTTTCGTTTTGCTCGCGGTAGGAGATCAGTTTACCGCTGTTCTCAATGTTGAGTTTGCTTAACAGCTTGCCAGTGACACGGGTGTCTTCGCAAGCAATGTGGGTGGCGGCTGTAAGCACTTCGATGGCACGTGGAGTGATGTCGGATAGATTTCCGATGGGTGCAGCGACGAGTGTGAGGGTTCCAGAGTGAGACATATCGTTTGCAACTGTAAGTAGGTTGGTGGGAATGTCACAAAAAAAGCGCCTTCATGTTTTTCACGAAGGCGCTGGTTCTTTAAAAGTATTGTTTGCTTGGCTTTAGCCGCCGAATCCCGGGACGCCACCTTCCCAGTCAGCTGGGCGTGACCAAGGCAATTCCTGATCGTCGGGATTAGTGTCGAAGCAGCCACTGGTGGCTAGTGCGCACCATGACAGTGCGAAAATTAGAAGCAGGCGAGTGATCATAATGTATGCGCGAGGTTTGGTAGGATTAGTGCATTACCTTGATGGTATCGCCTTTAGAAAGTCCGCGAAGACGTGTGCCCGGTAGGATGTTGGCCACTGCGAACTGCTCGGTAACTTGGGTGATTCGGATTTTACCTAGTGCTTTTAAGTCTTCAATCAATGTGACCTCCGAACCGACCGAAAGCCCTAGCTCTGGAGAAGTGTCGAGAATAATGAGTCCGTTAGATGTGCTGATCGAGGCGACGGTGGTGGCGGCGCCGATGGTTGCGGGTTGCACCGCGACCGCGCTGCTTGGCGTGAAGCCGCTCTGGTAGCCGCTCTCGATTGCAGTGCTCGCAGGTTTGTGGGTTGCGCTAGCGCTCTGTTCGGGGCTTTCACTTGCCAGCAAGTCTTGCTTGAGCAAATCGTTGGATTTAATCAATTCTTCGACGCGCTCTTCGAGCCGAGCGAGCTCTGCTTCTTTGCTGGCGGCGGCTAAGCTCTCTTCGGTCTTGACCAGATCGGTACGTAGACGAGTTGCGACATTTTCCAACTCAGCGATAGTGTTTTTCGTCTCTCTGAGTTGCTGTTGTGTGCGGGTAACTTCCTGTTTGGCAGTATACATCTCGGAGCGGATTGACTCGAGCTTACCTTTGGTATCGGCGAGTGACTGGCGCTCGGTCGAGAGCTGGGTACTAAGAGAGGTGATCTTGCTATTCGCAGTTTCCAACTCGCTTTGAGTCGCTTGAGTCACTGCCCGTGCTTGTTCGAGAGACGTTTGCTTTTCAGCAAGTTTCCCCTTGGAAATGAAGAACAAAGCGACTGCAGCGGCTGACGCGAGAATCGCTACAATTCGAAGGATAAGTGATAGTTTTTTCATTTGTGGTGTTAAGGGATGTTCTCGATGTGGCGGGCTAGGCTGCGAAAAATTCTGTTTCGTGAATGGGGGTTTTGGTATATGCGCTGATGCCACGGTGGTTTGCAGCTAATCGAAGCAGCAATTTAAAAATCAATTCGCGTTGTGATTCAAGACCCAACTTTGCAGCAATCGCATCTGTAGTTTGAGCGTTGCTGCCGTTGGCGATGACCTCGGCGACGATTTTTTGTTCGATTTCCAAAACCGTGGCTGCGGCTGCCTTGCCTGCTTCAACACCTGGTTGGTGGTAAGCGTTGATGTTGACGAGGCTCGCGTAGAGGCCGACGGCGCGTTCGAAGAGCGCGATAAGCTGGCCGACTGCTTCGGGTGTGACCTCTTTGATGGTGATGGTGATCGATTGGCGGCCATTGTCATATAGTGCATCGCGGGTGCCGAGGAAGAAGCCCTGCAAGAAGTCGCCGCTAGTGAAGCCGGGTTCGACTTCGATCGAGTCGCCGTCGCGATCCTTGAGTACTTCGATGAAAGTGGCGAAGAAGTTGTGCACACCTTCGCGGAGTTGCTGTACGTAAGCGTGTTGGTCAGTGGAACCCTTGTTGCCATAAACGGCGATGCCTTGGTGTACGAATTTGCCGTCGAGATCTTTTTCTTTGCCGAGCGATTCCATGACGAGCTGCTGTAAGTATTTGGAGAAAAGCATGAGGCGATCCTTATAAGGCAGGACGACCATGTCCTTGGCGCCTTTACCGTCGGTCGCGTAATACCACATCAGCGCGAGTAGAGCTGCTGGATTCTTAGTGGTGTCTGTCGAACGTGTGGCGATGTCCATCGCTTTTGCGCCAGCCAGCATACGGTCGATGTCGAGACCTTGGATGGCAGCAGGGAAGAGGCCCACCGCCGCAAGTTCTGAGGTGCGGCCACCGACCCAGTCCCACATCGGCAAGAAGTCGAGCCAGTTATTTTCCTTGGAGATTTGGTGAAGTTTACTGCCTTCGCCAGTGATGGCGATGGCGTGTTCGGCAAAGCTGAGGCCGGCTACCCGATAGGCGGTCTCGGCTTCGAGCATGCCGTTGCGTGTTTCGGGGGTACCGCCGGACTTGGAGATGACCACGGCGAGTGTTTCACCGAGTTGACCGTCGAGTGCGTCGAGTGTGCGATCGAGGCCATTCGGGTCAGTGTTGTCGAAAAAGAACAGTTTGATCTTATCTGTCTTCGGACCACCTAGCGCATCCGCGACGAATTGTGGGCCGAGTGCCGAGCCGCCAATGCCAATCACGAGAAGGTTCTTAAAGGCGCCGTTGGCACCTTTTAGCGCACCGTTGTGTACGTCAGCGGCAATCAGCTTGATTTTGCCGAGACAGGCTTCGATCTCAGCGCCGATATCGGCATTTGGTGCCAGTGCGGCATGGCGCAACCAGTAGTGACCCACCATACGTCCTTCGTCTGGGTTCGAGATTGCGCCCGCTTCAAGTGCTTGCATCGCGGTAAATGCAGCCTGCATGCGCGACTCCATTTCCGATAGGAAAGTGTCACCGAAGTCGATCCGGCTAGTGTCGATCGCGAAGTCGAGCTCGTTAATATGAAGATAG
>DBBT01000043.1 GCA_002292345.1 Opitutia bacterium UBA977
GTGATGGTCACCTACAAAGTCGGCGCACGCAATGAAGTGGCTGGCACGACTGGCGCGACCCACATCCTCGAACACATGATGTTCAAAGGCACCGACCGCTTTAATAGCAGCGACGGCTCGGACTATTCCAGTGAGATGGAACGCATCGGCGCGCGCTCAAATGCTACCACATACTTCGACCGCACCAACTATTACGCGACGCTTCCGAGCGAATATGTCGCACACACCATCGAGCTAGAGGCCGACCGTATGCGTAATCTGCGCATCCGCGAAGAAGACCTCGCCTCTGAAATGACCGTGGTGCGCAACGAATACGAACGCGGTGAGAACAACCCAGTCAGCACCTTAATTAAAGAAGTCTATTCGGCTGCCTTCGTCGCACACCCCTACACCCACCCCACCATCGGCTGGCGTTCGGACATCGAAAGCACTTCTCCCGAAAAATTGCGGGCTTTTTACAATGCTTTTTACTGGCCCGAAAATGCAGTGCTGACCGTGATCGGCGGCTTCGATACCGATGCCACTCTCGAAGCTGTGCAGCAATTTTACGGTGCGGTGCCCAAAGCACCACATACGATTCCCGTGGTAGAAACTACCGAGCCCAAACAACTTGGTCCCCGTCGGCTGATTATTGAGCGTAGCGGCCAAGTCGGCGTCGTCATGACCGCATTCAAAGCACCCGCTGGAACCCACGAAGACTGGGCTGCACTCGCTCTGATTGAGCAAATCGTCGGTGCCGACAAAACTGGTCGCCTCTATCGCGCGCTGGAAGACCTAGGCAAAGCTAGTTCCACCTTCACTTACGCGCCTCAACTCCGCGACCCCAGCCTCTTTACACTTGGCGCTTATTTGACCGCCGAAGCCACGCACGAAGAGACCGAAGCCATCATTCTCAACGAGATCAAAAAACTAATCGGCGGTGGCGTCACCGCAGACGAACTCGCGCGTGCCAAATCAGTCATTCAAGCCAACACCGTTTACGGGCGCGATGGCCCCTATGCAATTGCCACCCAAATCAACGAAGCAATCGCTATGGGAGATTGGACCAATTACGTCAACCTTCCTAAAGCGATTCAAAATGTAACCGCCGAAGAGATCAAACGCGTCGCCGCCAAATATTTCGTTCGCAATCATAGCACAACCGGTTGGTTCGTTCCACAGCAGTCGAGCACCGTCGCGCAACTTACGCATAGCTCGCATGGCCCGCACTACTTCCGTGATCCCGCCGTCTTCGGACCTAGCCACAACGCACCCGAAGCAAACGCTGACGTCAGTACCAGCCAAGCACCACTCGTCGATTTCTCAAGCCATATGCAGCGCGCCAAGATTGCCGGCATTGAGATCATCGCCATCGACATGCCGATCCACGACGTCGTCTCTTTCGTCGGCAGCTTTGCCGCAGGCGAGACACTCAGCCCAGTTGATGCCCCGACACTCGCGGGCCTGACCGCGTTGATGCTCGACAAAGGCACCAAGCGCAACGACCGCTTTGCGATCGCCGAGCGCCTTGACACCCTTGGCGCTGGTATCGGATTTTCCGCGAGCGCACACAGTCTCGGCTTTTCCGGTCAATTCCTCCGCGAAGATGCTGGTGCAGTCATGGGCTTACTCGCCGAACAATTGCGCGAGCCAGCATTTGATCCCGAGGTACTCGAAACGTTAAAGAGCCGACAAAGCGCGGGGCTACTGCAAGCGATCGACAATCCCGACTACAGAGCCAACGCGCAAGTCGCACGCATGCTTTACCCGAAAGGCCACCCGAATTACTCCGACAAAATCGATGTGCTCATCGAAGATTTAAAAGCCACCACTATTACAGACATCGCGCAGTTTCATGCCGATCACTACGGCCCGAAGTCGATGCGACTCGTCTTTGCTGGCGATATTGACTTCGAGCAACTTACCGCCGCGGTCGAGTTTGCTTTCGAAGGTTGGAGCGGAGGGGTGGATTTCCCCACCGAGCTGCCTGCACAGCTGAAAAACAATCAACAATCGAAGCGTATTTACATTGCTGATAAAACCAGTGTCGCAGTGCGCTACGCACAAAACACTGGTATCCAACGCACCGACGACGATTACATTCCCTTCATGCTCGGCAATTACATACTTGGCGGCAGCTTCAACTCACGGCTGATGCAAGCAGTGCGTAAGCAACAAGGCCTAACTTACAGCATTCGTTCCGGCCACAGCGGCGACATTCTCACACCCGGCAACTGGAGCCTGAGCGCCAGCTTTTCGCCCGCCCTACTCGATCAAGGCCTTGCTGCGACCGAGGCCATCTTCACCGAATGGTATGAGCAAGGCATCAATCCCACCGAAGTGCAGAAGGCAATCGATACTCTCTCTGGTGCTTATTTAGTTGGGCTCTCCACCACTGGCAGCGTCGCTGGACAAGTACACAGCTTCGTGCAACGCGGATTCGACCCAGAGTATATCGATGAATACCCACAACACCTCCGAGCCGTCACGGCAGAGCAAGTCAACCGC
Source organism: Opitutia bacterium UBA977 (assembly GCA_002292345.1). Lineage (GTDB taxonomy): Bacteria > Verrucomicrobiota > Verrucomicrobiia > Opitutales > Coraliomargaritaceae > Lentimonas. The sequence continues at coordinate 2,488 of DBBT01000043.1, forward strand.
ACCATCCGCCAATATTTAAAGCCACAGCAGCACACGCTCGTCGTCGCGGGCTCACTTGACACACCACAAGAAGCGGAGCCTGTCAGTATTCAGAAGCAACATGACATCTCCATCCGCCTCGACACACCCGATGCCGGCTGGAGCATCGAAATCGACAAAGTTTACCGTTCCAGCGAAAGTCTCGTCGTGATCGCACAACTCAAGCACAGCGGCGATAGTGCTGCCGCTGTCATCAGCACCGTATCTGACAGCGTCAGCATTCCCAGCACCGACCAAGCGCTGACGCAGAGGTACTACATTCTCGGCAAAACGTGGGACTGGGGCGTTGCTCCCGACTACACATTCATCGATTCGATGGACGCCTTCGGCACCGCACTGGATCAAGCCGAACTAATCTACAAAAAATAAATTTACGCACTTTTCGATTGCCCGACACCACAATCCCACACGTGATAGCAAACTTTTAAACCTGCACACTTTCACACTATTTATAGTTTTTACCATGCCTAAAATCGACATCGAAACCCTCAAATTCATTTTGCAGCGCAACGAGCCCGACATCCGTAAGATCGCTGGTATCATGCAGGAAATCGAAATGGAGCTCAAAGCAGAGGAAGAAGAAAAAGCTCTACGGCCACCGGCAGTTAAGAAGCAAAACGTCCTGCTAGTTTCTGACCCCGATGGCTCACTGAGGGAGAAAGATATCGTCGGCTGGATCGCTCAAATCCCTGAGGAGGACGACATCGCCACGACCGCAAGTCGTATCCACAGCGCCGCTCACGAATTCAATACGACGCCTAAAGGCATCCGCATGCCAGTCGAAACGATCGGCGAAGCTTGCGAGATCGTTACCGCAAAATTCTTCAAAGAGCAAAATGTCTGGGTCAAATCCAAGACCCCGCTGCTCATCATTCCGGTCGTGAACAAGATCCCGACCGACCATCAGGAGTAATCCAAAATCAAAGCGCCCGAAACGGTCGCTTTTTTGTAGTCACGGCTTTGGTTAATCGAGATATTGCTGGCGAGTATTATTATAGAGCCCTACCAGTAGCTCTCAAACAAGCCTCGGCACAAAAAAACACCCTCTATTCATAACGATGAACATATCAAAAATAACCTCATTTGTATTTGCACTCTTTCTGGCAAGCACACCGTTTATTGCCAAACAAACAGTCACCGCGCACTGCCAAGTCCCTTGCGGTATCTACAACGACAGCGCACGTGTGCAAAGCATGCTCGAAGACGCCGCAACCGTAATCAAGGCCACTAAAATTCTGGCCGAGTTGGAAGGTAATACGGATGCCCAGTCGAATAATCAATCCACTCGATGGGTGCTCAACAAAGAGCAGCACGCGCAAAAAATCATCGCCACCATCAGTGATTATTACCTCACGCAGCGCGTTAAGCCGAGCCAAGCCGACTACACAGAGCGCCTAATTAAGCATCACGCCGTAATCCTGGCCGCGATGAAAGCCAAACAAAATGCCGACAGCACTTATGCCACCGCACTCGCTGAAAGTATTAAAGCGCTAAGGGCCTATTATCCTGGGCACTCGCACGAGTAACTAGTTACCTCGCACCAGCACCTTAGCCGCCGCGCCCAATCCTAAGGTTAGGCTCTTTTTAGCTACCCCCACTTCGAGGCGCACTGATTCGGCACTCAGACTGCGCGCCACGACACGTAGCGAAACGCCGAGTGTGAGACCCGCTCCGGCAATGTATTGCAAAAAGTCAGGATCTTGGTCGGTAATACGCGCCACCGAAAGCGGTGTATCCAAGCAGCACGCCACCAAGCTCTCTGAGCTGCCGTGCAACAACTCTCCTGCTGCCGAAGGAATCGGATCACCATGCGGATCCTCCGTAGGATGGCCCAAATATTGATCGATCCGCTCAAGTAATAAATCCGAAACCTCATGCTCCAAGCACTCGGCCTCGTCATGCACCTCCGACCAATCGAAGCCAAGCACCTCGACTAAAAATTGCTCAATCAAACGATGCCGCCGCAATACATGCAGCGCCAGTTTACGACCATGCACCGTCAAATGAACCCCGACCCGCGGCGCATAATCAACCAAGCCGGCATCAGCCAATGCCTTGACCATCGTAGTTGCAGTACCTGGCACGACGCCCAAAGCTTCAGCAACACTCCCCATCGAGACCTGATCCTTTCCTGATTTCTCAGAAACGAGGTATATATGCTTAATATAATCTTCAACCGTAGAACTAGCCATGTATGCACCACGATCACTTGCAGAGGCCCGGACGCCAAGATCATTTTTTGAAAGTTACTGCCCCTACTCTTACGCTTAACCCTAATCAGCCCTCAGCAAAGGTGCTCTGTAGATTAAGAGGTCTAAATGAGGCTCGCTCACGACTCACTTTAAACTAATTTCTACCTCTTAGCTTCTTGCTCCTCTTTAAGCATGATCGCATTCCTCACAGCATTCGCCCTCAACACCTGGCACATGGTCGCCGAGATGGCACCTTACCTAATCTTCGGATTCGCGATCGCAGGTCTGCTGCATATTTTGATCCGCAAAGAACAAGTGCAACGCCTACTCGGCAAGCCTGGCCTAGGCGCAGTGTTCAAAGCCTGCTTGATCGGCGTCCCTATGCCACTCTGTTCTTGCTCTGTGATACCAGTCGCCGCCGCCCTGCACAAAAGCGGTGCGAGCCGCGGAGCCACCGCCGCGTTTCTTAGCTCCACCCCACAAACTGGCGTCGATAGCATGCTAGCGACCTATTCTCTCATGGGCGGTCTCTTCGCCACTGTGCGCGTCGTAGTCGCTTTCGTCTCAGGCATCGTCACCGGATTCCTGATCGAACTCTTTTGTAATAACCGGGTGGAGGACAACGCTCCGCCCAGCTCTCCAGCCACAAGCCTGAGCCCTACTCTTACTCCTAATCCTCAATCAACGCCGAGTAAGATTACGAGTATGGCTAAGACACCTCAAGTCTCTACCCTCAAGCCTCAGGTCTGTAGCCCTCAGCCATCACGCCTCTCAACCGCGCTCCGCTACGGCTTCATCAAACTGCCTGCCGACCTTGCCGTCGCACTCCTGCTGGGCCTCACGCTTGCCGGGTTGATCACCACACTGCTTCCGCCTGATTTGATCAGTGGCCCNNNTTTACATTTGCGCGACTGCATCGATCCCGATGGCGTATGCGCTCATGGCCGCTGGACTTTCACCAGGTGCAGCCCTTATTTTTCTAATTGCCGGACCAGCCACCAATACCGCAACCGTCATCAGCCTCTGGAAAATGCTCGGTCATAAGGCCACGTTGATTTATCTCGGCAGTCTCATCGTCATCGCATGGATCGCCGGTTGGCTGCTCAACAACACACTCGGCACTCATACCATCGAGCACAACGTGCATCAGCACGCAGCCATGCAACCAGAATTGTGGCAACATCTCAGCGGCATCGTCTTGATCCTCATTTTACTAATCTCCTTGTACCTCTGTCGACCGCCGAAAGCAGCGCCAAAATCCTGTTGTAGCGGATAAGGCTTGAAAAGCATTTGCCCTGCGTAGATCAGCTGTTCAGCTTAAAGACTTGCAACAACTACACGCACAAATTGAAAGCTATGCGGGAGCATGGACCCCGCTCGCCTTAGTGGGTATTTTCCTACTCAGCTCGTTGCTAATTATTTGGCGCCTAGAAATGATGATGCATCGGGGCGTCGAAGGCACGGTGCTCGGCACGCTATTTATGCCCTACTTTTCTGGGCTGGGGAATTTGATTTTTGTCGGCGTAGTGCTTAGCCAGAACGGCCCAGCTGAACAGGTCGCGATCAATAGTTGGACTAATAATGTCACCAACCTGTGCCTATTGCTAGCAGTGCCCGCATTTATTTGGGGTCTACAACTCAAACCGAATTCGCGGGCAAAAAAGGCCCAGCGCGAATCGAAGATTCATCGCCTCTCACTTGCGCTCACGCTGGTCGCAATGATTTTCTTCAGCCTCATCGTCTGGGTACTGGGGCAAGACGGAGAAATTGATCGCTTCGATGGCCTCGCTCTAGTCGGGCTATTTCTGTTCTGGCAATGCTTCCACGTTTTTGAAGTGCTCAAGGAAAACACTCGTCAGCGCAGTGCCTGGCATCCAGCGATTACGATTGATATCGTGCTGATTCTAATCGGCAGCGCACTGACACTTGTCGCTGTTGATGGTATCGTCGCTGCCATCATGCGCAGCGATTCCGGTTTTATCAGCGCAAATCAACTAGGCTTACTAACTGGGTGGCTGATGGTGCTGCCCAACACCGTACTCGCATTTTACTACGCATTTAAGCACCGCGCGGATGTGGTTTACAGCTCTCAAATTGGCGACGGTCACATTTGCATTCCATTGTGCATCGGCCTCTTTGCCATCTTCAAACCAGTGCCGCTACCAACAATGTTTAGCCAAGGTTTGCTCTTTCTTGCATCTGCCGCGCTAGTGCATTTATTCTGCGTCGTGCTACTACGCGGCATGCCCAAGGTGGTCGCTGGCGGACTGGTGATCGCCTACGGCTATAGCCTGTATTGGCAGTTTTCTGGCTAAGTCACGACGCCCGCGCCACTCGAATTAGAGCTGCAGTGGATCGCTTGCAAAGAACTGACTGGCATTCAAAAACTCGCCCTGCGCAGTCAACCATCGAGCATCTTTAGTCACCTCTTCCATCGATTGCGCGGTATTATTACAGAGTAAAAAGACACGTGGACCAAGGCAGATATAGGCATCAATTCCTTCACCGCCGCCTTCACGAGTAAAGCCGAATTCGCCGCCGAGGTTATTTCGCGTATCGCCTACGTCATTACGCAGCGCCACACTGTCTTCCATCATTTCATTGAGAAAATCAGCCTCACGAGGGCCTTCATAATACTTCAGAGAAAGCGTCGTCACCTCAGTCGCCTGCACGATTGCAATCTCGTCAAATACCGGTCGACCATAGGCCTCGTTCAACTTAGTGAATGACTTTTTGATGCGGGCAATGGCTGACTCAAGATTCATATCAGTAATAAAACGTGTTTCTTTGAATGCTTCAAGGCTCTTTACGTACCAACGGATCTGCAGTACCACCAATCAGTCGGTCTCCCTCAGCAAGGGTGTAACCACACAGAAAATCTTCAACAGGTAACATCCGCGCTCCAGGGCGCTGCAGTTCATGGCAGCAAAGCACACCATTAGCGGTGGCCACCCGCACTGCAGGGCTAGTACTCAATACCGTGCCAGGCTCAGCAGATACGGATTCATCGATCTCGACACTGGTGCGACCGATCTTAATCCGCACTTCGCCATGATCAAAATACCCACCAGGCCAAGGCGTAAACGCACGCAAGCGATTATAGATCGTAACCGCTGGCAAGGTGAAGTCGACGGCCCCGTCTTCCTTGCGCATCTTTCGGCAATACGTAACCAGACTTGTATCCTGCTGGGTAAACTGTAGCTCGCCCGTCAGCATCGCCGCCAAATTTCGGCGCAACAGCGGCACCACTGCCTCGCCTACTTTGACACGTAACTCGGGCCCGGTATCCTGTTGACTAATACGGACAGCTTCGAAGTCAGCCACACCGCCAGCGTCCATCTTTTTAACTACCTGCATGAGAGCCACGCCAGTTTCGGTATCGCCCGAAGCCAAGGCGGTCTCTACTGGCGAAGCACCACGATATTGCGGAAGCAGTGAGCCATGAAAGTTTAACATACCATATTGTGCGGCCTCGCGCAGAGGCTGCTGCAAGAAATGTCCATAGGCCATGACCAGCGCCACCGCGGTCTCCTCTGCTACCATCCAGTCGGCCAATTCACGCGTCGGTTGTTCTGGCTGCAACAACTCGATGCCATTCGCCAACGCCCAGGCAGCAACGGGATTGGGCTGGAGCTTTTTACCACGCCCCTGCCGTCGATCTGGCTGCGAGACCACCGCACGTAGCATACATTCGCCTGCAGCTTGATGCTTTAAGTAATTCAATACAGGCAGGCAGATCGCATCCGATCCAAAAAAAACAATTGTAGGTAGCTGACTCATTCTATTCTAAAAAAGGTCTTGTTGGCCGATCGCATCGCGACCCGCGTCGGTCGAAGAGCTCTGCAAAAACAACCAGTGCAGACTCAACGAATGAAGGTCTGGCTCTTCATAAAGACGACGCATTAGTAAAGCAGAAGCGAGCGTGTCGTACAGCGCGCAATGATAATGGCGCCGTTTTGCAGGACAGTAAAGGGCGGCATGCTCATCTAAGGACGTCTGTAAATCAAACAGCACGATCAGATCGCCGAGCTTATGGCTTTCAAGTTGCGGGTAAATACGACGATACAGATACAAAGTATCCAACCATGGCCCCCAACTAGCAACCGATCGACCCACTGCCGAGAAATCGGGCGAGCTGCGCGGATACGGCCAAACGCTACGCAGCAAGCCATCTTCCACCGCCGCATTATGTGCACAGAGCGGTCCCGTCGAGCGCAGGTGCGCAAAAAAATCCCACTCTGTATCAAAACGCGCCTGCTCAGCGGCAGCCTGTTCCGAAATGCCGTGCTGCTGACGATCCCGATCACTGATCGTCCCAATTGCAGCGCACAGCCGGGTGTAAGTCGCCACGATCTCTGTCCCAGCTAGGGTGACCACACCGTACTCGACAATACCACTCTGGCGGCTGCCTTCAAAATCAATCACATGTATCGGCATATCAATCACGCCGAGAACGTTGTTCCGACTGTGCAAGCACGACAAGACCGGATTTCACAAAGTGAATGGCCTGCCCACATTAAACGTCGCACGTCTAACAACCCAATCGATGGAATTGTGGTGTGACAAAGTCAGCCATGCCACTTTTAATCGTAGTTTAAAAATCCCCTGAATCTACGGTTGCCAGAGTGTGAATCACTGACCAGATTGCTCGATTTTCAACACGTACTACCAGCAGATATGTCACAACTCACACGCGCCCAAAAAGACGAATTCATTGAATTCATTGCCTACCTTTGCGAAGAGGCCTCCAAAGAGATCCTGCCACACTACGGACCAGATGTCGAAATCGAGCGTAAATCCGACAAAACACCAGTAACCTTGGCGGACCAAAACGCCGAGAAGCGCATTCGCGAAATTCTCGCTGAGCGCTACCCAGAGCATGGTATTATTGGCGAAGAATACGGCAGCGAGCGCGACGATGCGGATTTTGTTTGGGTGCTCGATCCAGTAGACGGCACCAAGTCTTTCATTTCCGGCGTGCCACTGTTCGCGACTTTGATCGCCCTACTTTACAAGGGCCGACCAGTGATCGGCGCTATCAATCAACCGGTGCTCAAGCAACTCGTGATCGGCGACTGTGAAACCACGACGCTCAACGGCAAACCCGTCTCCGGACGCTCTGCCTGCCAACTGAGCGAGGCAACTCTGTGCACCACTGATCCAATTCGTACCACACTTTGGCAGAATAATGCCGACTGGACTGCGCTGCCGCCGAAGACCGCACTCTACCGCTCTTGGGGCGATGCTGGTGGCTACATCCTACTCTGCTCGGGCTTTACCGACATCATGTGTGATCCAATGATGGAAATTTGGGACTGTGCGGCGATCATCCCTTGCTTGCAAGGTGCGGGGTTCACCGTAACTGGCTGGAAAGGTGGCGACGCGTTCGACGAGCGCTGTATCATCGCAGCCAAAGCACCGTTGCACGCAGAAGTCATGGCGACGCTTTATCCGAACGGACAGTAAGATTGCATTTAATAAAAATCACGCACACAGTAATCCAGAACCGAATCTGCAGTGTCCTCGATTTTTCAATATGTAAAACAAGCCGCAATTGCGGCCAAGGAGTATAACGTCCTCGATTTTCTCCCGCTACGGAAGTCGCTCTCGGGTTATCGAAACGACTTTAAGGGTCATCTCCTCGGTGATACGCGTGCAGGACTCAATGTAGCGTTGTTGGCATTTCCACAAGGCATGGCTTATGCATTGATCGCGGGGCTACCGATTCAATACGGAATCTATGGTTCGGCCATCGCGGCGATGGTGGCACCGGTGTTTGCGAAGAGCCACTACATCACTCTAGGGCCGACTAATGCGACTTCGGTTATGCTCCTGAGTGCCTTTGCCAGCCTTGGCATCGTCGGTACGCAGATGCTCAGTCTCGTACCATTACTAATCCTGCTGGTGGGTCTGTTTATCGTCGTAGGCGCCTATTTTAAAGTAGCCAATTTCGTGCAGTATATTTCGCGTTCAGTAATTACAGGCTATATCACGGCGGCGGCATTACTCATTATTGCCAATCAAATCCCCAAAGCGCTCGGTCTTAATCTGGTAAGCAACGGAGCAACCTTTTACGATTCGCTGACACTGATTGTTTCTTCAATTGACTCCATCCACTGGATCACTGTCGGCATCAGTCTCAGCACGATGGTGTTGTATGCCTCGCTCAACCGTTTTTTTAAGACCCTGCCCAATGTCGCGATTTGCCTCATCACGTTGTCAGTACTCACTGCGCTCACCATTGGCCAAGATGCCGAGGTCGCCTTCCTCTCTGGCATCAACGCCTCAGATTGGTCACTTCAAGTGCCCTCACTATCACTCACAGATATCCAGCTACTCGCCAGCCCAGCTTTAGCCATCGCACTACTCTGTATCTTAGAAGGTTTATCGATCGGTAAATCACTGGCAGCAAAGACCGGCGCACGGCTAAATGGCAATCAAGCAATGTTCTCCATTGGCATGGCAAATATTGGCTGCGCCTTCTTTTCTGGAATGCCTGCATCTGGCTCGCTGACGCGCTCGTCACTCAGCGCGACGAGCGGAGGCCGCAGCGTGCTGTCTAGTTATATTAGTGGTGTGATTGTTTTCATTGGTGCCTTTGTGCTCGGCCCCTACACACGCTTCATCCCGCAAAGCACACTGGCGGTACTCGTCATTGCAATCGGCATCTCACTGCTGAACAAGCATGCAATACGCATCGTCACTCGATCGACCAAATCCGATGCCATCGTTTTCAGCACAACTTTTCTTAGTGGCCTACTAATGCCACTCGACAGCGCGATCTACATCGGTGTGGGTATTTCGATTATTCTCTTTCTAAAGAAAGTCGCCCGACCAGAGATGGTTGAGTATGCTTTTAATAAGCAAGGCTATCTTGCAGAAGTCGAAATGCCCGAGCAACGCAACACCTCAGAAGTGTCGATTGTGCACGTCGAAGGCGAGCTGTTCTTCGGTGCGGCTGACCTGTTCCGCGATCAAATGCGACGCATCTGCGAAGACCCTAACCTCAAAATCGTCATCCTAAAAATGCGCAATGCGCACAATATGGATGCCACTGCAGTCATGGCACTGGAAGAACTGCTACTGTACATGGCCGAGAAAAAGCGCTACCTCATCCTCAGCGAAGTGAAGGCCGACCTGATTCGTGTCCTCCAAAACTCTGGCCTCTACGATACCATCGAAGCGCGCAACATCTTTACTGACGAGCCCAGCAACCCGACACTTTCCACCGCGAAAGCATTGAAACGGGCCAAAACACATCTCGGCGACACCATCGCCAACGTCTCGATCTACATTGATCCGGTGCGCGATAAACAGAAAAAAAGCGAACGAGTCTAGGCGATAACAATGGAGATCATTATGGTCCATGGCATTTGGGACAAAGGCACCGTCTATCGCCGGATGGCTGACTTTCTGGGTGAACATGGCCACAACTGCCACTACCCAGACCTCGAGCCAGCAAACGGTGCGCACGGCCTAGCCGACTTAGCCGAAAAGCTGAAGGTCTACATCGATCAAACGATCGGCAGCGATGTTCCCTTTGCATTGATCGCCTTTAGTATGGGCACCCTGATCTCACGCTACTATATGCAAGTTCTAGGTGGAGCCACTCGGGTGAGCCACTTCTTTAGCATTTCCGGACCACTACACGGTACCTTAACGGCACATTTCTGGCCGGGCAAAGCGAGTCGTGATATGCGCTTTCGAAGCAAGTTACTGCAGCGACTCAATTCAGATACTTCAGCGCTCGAAGACACGACTATCCACAGCTACCGCACACCATTCGACTTGTTAATCATTCCAACACGCAGCTCGCACTGGAAAATCGCAGCAGACAACCACATCGTGCCAGCGCTCTTTCATCATCAGATGCTGGTTCACGGTAAAGTGTATCGACACATCGCAGAGACATTAAAACCTTCGGACTAGTCTTTTCGTAGGCCTGCCTCCACCTCGGTTTGCTCAACAGAAGCCTCACGTTCACTGAGTCGATTCAATCGTTCGATCAAATCATTCTCGACGGTGGCGACATAGCGTAACCGCTCTTCTAGCTCACTCTCGCGTTGCTCCAAATCTGTCGCATCATTACCAACTGGTGCCTGCGCGCACTGCAGCGAATCTTGCGTCTGCTCAAGTTCTGTCTTCTTCGTCTCAAACTGATGTCGATCATCTGCAAGCTCTCGTTGTAGCGCTGCAAGAGTAAGCTCCTGCGCCTTCAATTGCTTGCCCTGCTGCGACAGCTCATCTGTCCGCGTCTCTAGCACCGCTCGTTCTTCCTTCAATTTATCACGCTCCGCATGTAACTGCTGCTCAAGAGCCGACAGTTCCGCCCGACGCTGCTTTATCGCATTAGTCTCAGTCGACTCCGCACCACTCCTTGAACCATTTTTGACTAAATATGGGATTATAAATTTTCCCCACAATCCCTGCTCAAAACGACTCAACCCGCGTATCTGCCCTTGACCATCGACGAGCGCCACTTTGTTTTTCCCCATCGACTTAATCCGTTCCGGATCTTTCAATGCGGCTAACATTAGCGCCTTCGAATCAGCCAATTTACCTGTCGGCGGAACGATTGCAAATATTGCGAGATTGACCATCAATAAACTGCTCACAGCAAACGCCGCAGTAGTGATTAATACATTCAAGGTGACATCATATACAGCCCACGATACCACAATCGAAACCAATGCCAGTAGCAAAGCAGCCATCACGACCCGTTTTGCAGAATGCGCCCGATAGCTATGGTCAATCGTTTTCTCTAGATTAGCTATGGCACTTTGAGTAGACATCTTTAGACAATGAGTTGAGCATATTTGTTACTATTTACCATTAAAATCTGAGACTAGTTATATCTGCCAAACCGTAAGCGATGCAATAAGAAGACACTCAACGATAAGACGAGGAAGAATCCAGGAAACCAACCCAGCGATTCGACAAAGACAGCATCCTCGCCCGCCTGCAACTGATCAGCTCGAATCGAAGCGATCAAACCAGCATACAGTAGCGCCACTATACCGTAGAAGAAATTGGTTGATAGACCACGAAAGCTCAACACCGTCGCGCGCTGCTCAGACGGGGCCGTTTCGTTCAGGTAGCGACTCACAAAATAACCAGTCATTTGAATGCCCGCATAAAGTAGAATTGTTGGTAAAATTCCCCAGTATGGCAGCGCCATTGACAGCCCTATTAGCCCGAGTAATACACCCACGCCAACAAACACAAAGTTCTGAACTGGAGAATATGTATCCGCCAGTATCCGTGCGAACCTTGGCACGAACACCCCCATCAACGCCATACCCGAACCGATTAAGCCATAACTGGCAATCGGCAACTCAATGACACTCCAATATTCGCTGGCCAATGTCAGAAACTGACGCACCACACTATCCAGAACCATCGCTGCCAAGAGCACTCCAAATGGGAAAGCAGTTAGCCAGATCCATTGACTCGCAGCAACCGACTGCCGCCAAGAGCGCACTAAGGTCGCTCGCACGCTCACACGTGTCTTAAGCGGCGCTTCATGCATACGTAGTGCCATGGCCAACACTACCAGCGACGACAGCAAGGTAAGAAAGATTGGTACCTTAATCAGCTGTTCAGGCGCCACTATTTGCGCTGAGCCGAACAACCGCAGCACTGCATTGACCATCTCAGCGTCATAAACAGCTGACCCGACCATCATCGCCACGAAAAACGCCAACGACGTATCGCGCTGCACACGCTCAAGCACATGCCCCCAGCGGTGCTCCTGCCCTGCCGCCTTAAGCGAATCATACGCCAACGCCTCATCCGCACCACTCGCCGCCGCTTCGGCCGCACCGCTCAACACACGATTCAGCACAAACAGCGAAAACAACACCACTCCACCGTCAATCGGGGCAATCAGCAGAACCAACATTTCCAGCACCATGAAAATCCCAGTCGCGATCAGCAACTTGCGCCGCCCCAAGGTGTCGGCCAATGCCCCCGAGGGTACTTCGAGCAACACAATCGTTGCCGCCCAAATACCGTTTAAAATACCGAACTGCTCGAGCGTAAGACCGTAGTCCAAAAACAGCAGCGCATAGACTGGATAGTAAAACCGCGCCGAGAAAAACATGCGGAACAATGTAAAAGCGCGCACATTACGCTGCGCGATTTCATCTAGATCAGAGGCCACCATTAGACCAATTTGACTTCATTCGAAGCATGTTTAGATTGCTTGATGTCCAACACTTTACGCAAAAAAAGAGCTCGATGAATCGGCGTCGCTCCATGTGCGTGCAAGGCAGCTCGATGCACCGCAGTGCCATAGCCTTTGTGCTGATCAAAGCCATATTCTGGATACTGTTTAGCCAATTCAAGTAGCACACGGTCGCGCGAAACCTTTGCAATAATACTCGCCATCGCAATCGCTAGCGACTTGCCATCGCCCTTAACTATACCGGTGTGCTTATAAGGGAACGGCTTGAGCGGCCGCCCATCAACAATGATCCGCACACCACTCTCAGACTCAAACAAGGGGCCATCGGCCGCCACCAATGGCAATTCCCAGCCCTCTGCGCGAGCCGCCAATCCTTCGACCGCCCGTCGCATCGCGAGCCGATTGGCCCCTAATATATTAAGTTCGGCAATTTCTTGAACCGAGCCCGAAGCGACTTCGAAGTCCAGTAAGCCTTGATCGCGCAACCGTTCGATGATGGATAATTGAGCCGCCCGTGCCTGCTCACTCAATTGCTTTGAATCATTAATTGCAGTGCTAATCTTAACCGCATCCTTCGATTCAAAAAAATCNNCGCGTCAACACACATACGCCAGCGGTCACTGGCCCCGCCAGGCAACCACGTCCCGCCTCATCAATCCCGATCAACCGATCGACGGTCTGCAATTCCTTAAAATCGTGTTGCTGTAGTTTATTCATTCTCTTAGTTAAGTCGCCAGTCTCGACTGGCCTCACAAATCGAAGTTTGATACCACTCAGAACCAATATAATCTATCTTAAAGGGCACTCATCATCGATCAATACGATTCCGTAAAGGAAAATCAAAAGAAACAAAATTTCACTCATCATTTGCCCTTCCGATCCCTTTCAGTATCTTTTTAGCCAAATTCAGCTTCTAACACTGAGCAGACACTGCCAAAGGCCCAGACCCGAACGACACTGTGAACTTATTGCGCATTTCCTTACTTTCTAGCTGTGTGCTTATCGTTTTAATTATAACGATGGCTCGCTGGCACAATGATGCCCCCCCAACAAATACCCCCACAGCTGACATCGCTGAGATTAAGCCAGAAGCCGTCGCGCGCCCTGACTCGCAAGCTGATCAAGAAAATCACCTAAATGAGAGCACTCCAGCGGTAAAGCGCACTGTCGAAGCGTGGCCAATCACAGTCATCCAACACCTCAAAGCGGAGCATATAAACCGCGATAAAGCGATTGACCATATCGTGCGAGCCACACGATTTGAAGACTTTGCGGCACTCTCAATCGAATCGACGGAACGGCTGATTCGATACACTCAAAACGTCCTATCTCAGCCAGCTGAGAAAATCCCCCACCTCTGCTGGGGCCACGACACGTCAGACCCATACCGTCGCAGCTTCGAGGGCGTGCGCTTTCTCGCACTCGCAGACAGCGGCAATACCAACAATCCACAGCCACTCTTTCAAGGTGACGATCGCTGGAGCTTCACCGCGACTGACGGATTCACCGGAAGCTCTGGAACTCCAGTTACCATCACTTGGAGTTTCGTACCCGATGGCACTCGCGTGCCTGATGGCGGGTCGCGTGCAAATAATAGACCGACTACTGGCTTAAGCGATCTCATCGCGAAACTAAATACAGCATACGGAGCTCCAACTACTACCGGCGATTTAACCACCGCTCCTTGGTTCGAGATGTTTGAGACCTCTTTCAATTTTTGGGAAGCAACCACTGGTAACATCTACATCTATGAACCATTTGATGATGGCACTGACATGTTGGATTTCCCGAGCGGAGTAATCGGCACACGTGGAGATGTGCGGATTGGAGGCACTCAAATTGACGGCAATGGCGGCACACTTGCTTTTAACTATTTTCCTGATGCTGGCGACATGGTCATTGATACCGCAGATTCGACGAACTTAGGGGCTGGGCAACAGGCAACACTCAGGAATGTGATCACTCACGAACATGGGCATGGCCTAGGGCTCAGCCATGTTTGTCCAGTCAATCAAACCAAACTAATGGAACCGTTTCTTTCCACCGCATTTGTTGGGCCACAATTCGACGACATTCTTACGACTCAAGAACTTTACGGTGATCCACTCGAACGCCAAGCCAGCAACAAAAACAACAACACGGCAGCCACAGCTCGAAACTTAGGCGTATTAAATACGACTTTCACCGCCAGTGAGCTCTCAATCGCAAACGCGAACGACTCCGACATTTTCCGCTTTCAACTTACTCAGGAAAAAGCACTGAATCTGACTGTCACGCCGACAAACACCCCATCCTATCTGGAAGGCAGTCAAAACTCTGACGGCTCCTGTAGCACAGGCACATTTTTCGATCCGCAAAATCGACAAGACTTAATCTTGCGGGTGCTAGATACTGATGGCACGACCGTCATCGCCAGTTCAAATACTGCTTCAATTGGCGACGCAGAAAGCATCCTTGGCTTAGCACTTAGAGATACAGGTCAAAACTACTACATCGAGGTAAAAGGCGGAGGCCAAAACAGTGGCTCAGTAAACAACGCCCAAGCATATTCACTCGAAATCGCATTCGAAGACCTCAATTCGATTCAGATTAAGGACTTCAACATCACTGCAGAAGCGTGCGCACCCGCAAATGGCGCAGCCGATCCAGAGGAACTCATCACCGTTCAAGTTACAGTCGAAAATAACGCGAGCAGTACGGTCGAAAATAGTGACATTACACTCAGTGGCAGTGCCAATCTAAACATCATCGGCAACCCCACACAGGACTTACCGGACCTCCTCGCAAACAGTTCAACCACTGTCACCTACCAATTCTCATTGTCAGGCGAATGCGGTGACACCGAAACCATTTCCTTTCAAGTCAACTCCGACTCAAGCACCGCACAAACGACTCAGGAATTAATTTTAGGAGTGGAGGAGACTTTTTATACCGAAGATTTCAACTCTACTGCTCTAAATACAATTCCGTCTGAATACAGCGAATCCTCCGCCCTTGCCGACGCAAAATGGAGAACCGTCAATGCATCGAGTCCCACCAGCTCAAACGCCGTCTTTGCCCCGGGTAAGATTGACTCCGACAACGTCAACTCAGCCTACCTCGTATCCCCAACGATCAACTCGATCATTGCACGGACGCAACTCCTCTTTGACCACAGCTATAACACCGAGGAAACCTATGATGGTGGCGTATTAGAAATCTCAACAAACAACGGTAGTAACTGGCAAGAGTGGACCGCAGCAGGTGGGACTTACACCCAGCAGGGTTATAGTGAAACGATCGCGACAGACACAGGAAATCCGTTAGCGGGACAATCTGCCTGGACGGGAGATTCCGGTGGCTTAGTGACTACGATTGCTCAATTTCCGCCAACGACCGAGGGTCAAAATGTACAGCTACGCTGGCACATGAGTAATGACCAAAGCGTACAAAGTGCGGGCTGGTTCATCGATAACATTCGCATCCTTCGGCCCGCCTGCTGTGAGATAACGATCCCGACCCTCAACCTTACCGCGATTGACTCCATCGCAAGTGAGCAAGACCCCGCAGACGCTGCGCAATTTGTAATCACCGCCGACAGCACGCCGACAGCAAGCCTTTCAGTCTCTTACACACTCGCAGGCACAGCCACCTCAGGCAGCGACTTCGTTGCCCTCGCTGGCAGCGCGACCATCAATGCAGGCGAGAGTATCGCGACCATACCAGTCACTGCCATCACCGACGCTAATGTAGAAGGAGACGAGACACTCACCTTGACGCTCTCACCTTCGGTTAATTACGGCATCAACAGCGCATCCGCAGACATCACGATCAAAGACCTCCTCTTCGATGCATTTCGCTTCGAAAAATTCGGTACTGAATCCCTCAATACCGCCGACGATGCCGACTTCGATTTCGATGGTGTGCCGAATCTAATCGAGTATGCCTTCGGCCTAGACCCGACCAATCAGGAGACACCGCCGTTCAGCTTAGATGTGCAAGCCTCAGAGGGCACCAGTCTAGTGCTGACCTACGACGAAGACACCACACTGGATGACATCGATTATATCGTCGAAACCAGTCCGAGCCTCAGCCCTGCATCATGGACCAGCGTTGGCGTAACGATCAACTCTGGCACGATAACAAACGGATTAGAGACGAAGACCGCTACGATAGAAATGAGTGATCAAGCGCGATTCATACGCATTCGAATCAACAGAACAGCTCCGTAGCACGCGGCGCTTATTCAACTATTTTGAGCAGCACAGTCGAAAGGCTTAGTGCGTGGCTTGCTACAGAGAAATTTCGCCACTTGATATCGGCTTCATACGCTGATGTTAGAATGTAGCCTTCCCGACTGAGATGAGCTTGCAAAGCTGATTAAATACAATCTCACTATGTTGTATTTGGGCGTATTTACGTTCGACTTACTGAGTCGTAAATCACCCAAATTAAAGCAATTTTTTTAATTTAATGCGTTTTTAGCGAATCGCTATGAATTATTTTTTTCAAAAATCCCATCGATTCATTTGTCACTGATAAACGAGTGGCTAGCATACCTTTTTTCACATCAAGCAACATTCAATAAACCAAAGAAATATATGTCAGATATCAGCAAGTGCCCTGTGATGGGCGGCTCCCGCGCCCATAATGCGACTGCAACCTCATCCAACGAGCAGTGGTGGCCGAACCAACTCAACCTGAGAATGCTGCGCCAGCACTCCAACTTGTCAGACCCAATGGGCAACGACTTTGACTATGTCGAAGAATTCAAGACGCTCGATCTGGATGCCCTGACCAAAGACCTAGAAGCGTTGATGACAGAATCGCAAGCTTGGTGGCCGGCTGACTATGGCCACTACGGCCCGTTTTTCATTCGTATGGCATGGCACAGTGCTGGCACCTATCGGATCGCCGACGGCCGCGGCGGCGCCATTACCGGATCACAGCGCTTCGCGCCTCTCAATAGCTGGCCCGACAACGTCAACCTCGACAAAGCGCGGCGCCTACTGTGGCCGATCAAGCAAAAGTATGGCCGTAAAATTTCATGGGCCGATCTAATGATACTAGCGGGCAATTGCGCACTGGAAACCATGGGATTTAAGACCTGTGGTTTTTCAGGTGGCCGAGCCGACGTCTGGGAGCCTGGTGAAGATATCTATTGGGGACCGGAAGGTGAATGGCTTGCGGATGAACGCTACAGTGGAGATCGAGAGCTCGAAAATCCACTCGGTGCGGTGCAAATGGGCCTCATTTATGTGAATCCTGAAGGCCCCAATGGTGAACCGGATCCACTCGCCTCCGCCAGAGACATTCGCGATACTTTCGGCCGCATGGCGATGAATGATGAAGAGACCGTCGCCCTGATTGCTGGCGGACACACCTTCGGCAAAGCGCACGGCGCGGCCAATCCCGATCAACACGTCGGCCCCGAACCAGAAGCCGCCAGCATCGAGGAACAAGGCCTCGGCTGGAAAAATAGCTTTGGCAGCGGCAATGCTGGCGACACCATCAGCAGCGGCTTAGAAGGTGCTTGGAATGCGACTCCAACAAAATGGGACAACAGCTACCTCGATACGCTCTTCGCGTACGACTGGGTGCAGACCAAGAGCCCTGCCGGTGCCACACAATGGGTGCCCGCCGATGGCGCCGCCGCCAACTCTGTACCTGACGCACACGATCCCTCGAAGCGCCATGCACCGATCATGTTCACCTCGGACATCGCACTGAAGATGGATCCGATCTATGCTCCCATCACCAAACGCTTCCAGGAGAACCCAGACGAATTTGCCACCGCCTTCGCCAAAGCATGGTTCAAATTAACCCACCGCGACATGGGTCCGATTTCACGCTACGTAGGTCCACTCGTGCCTGCGACCACAGAACTCTGGCAAGACCCAATACCCGCCGCAGAGCATCCATTCATCGACGCGCAAGATATCGCATCACTGAAAGCCACGCTACTCGGCGCTGGCCTCTCCATTGCAGATCTAGTCAATACCGCATGGGCATCAGCAGCGACCTTCCGCAACTCTGATAAACGCGGCGGTGCCAACGGCGCACGGATTCGTCTCGCCCCACAAAAAGACTGGGCAGCGAACAATCCCGAGACACTTGCGAAGTCACTGCAAATCCTGGAAGGCATTCAAGCGGCCTTCAACAGCGCACAGTCGGGCGGCAAACGCGTCTCGCTGGCCGATCTCATCGTGCTAGGCGGTTGCGCTGCAGTGGAACAAGCCGCCTCAGTTGCCGGCAGTGCAATCGAAGTGCCATTCACCGCTGGCCGAATGGATGCCACTCAGGAGGACACCGACATCGAGTCGTTTGCAGTGCTTGAGCCTAAAGCAGACGGATTCCGCAATTATCAACAAAGCGATATCAAGACGCCTGCCGAAGCACTCCTGGTCGACAAGGCACAATTGATGACGCTCACCGCACCTGAAATGACAGTGCTGGTCGGCGGTATGCGTGTCCTGAATGCAAACACCGCGCAGTCACCGCTCGGCGTGTTCACCAAACGTCCTGAGACCTTAACGAATGACTTCTTCGTGAACCTGCTCGATATGAACATCGAGTGGAAAGTCTCGCCCCGTTGCGCACACTTTTACGAAGGCAAGGCACGCGGCTGCAACGAAACGCAGTGGATGGCCTCCGCCGTGGATCTCGTCTTCGGCTCAAACTCCGAACTACGCGCCATCGCTGAGGTCTATGCCTCCAACGATGCCCAGCAAACCTTCGTCGAAGACTTCGTCGCGGCTTGGGTCAAAGTGATGAACCTAGATCGCTTCGATCTAAGCGCGTAATTACAATCAATTGAGTGAACAAAGCCCCGTCCAATCGACGGGGCTTTTTGCGACGT
>DBBT01000020.1 GCA_002292345.1 Opitutia bacterium UBA977
AAAATCCCAATAGAGGTAATTAAACGGGCAGGCATCCGGCCCGTTCTTTTTCGAAACCTTATAGGAACAGCCTTTGCAATAGTCTGACATGCGGTTGATGTAGGCTCCGCTGGCTGCGTAGGGCTTCGATGCGAGCACGCCACCATCGGCGAACAGCACCATGCCACTCACATTAGGCAGCTCTACCCACTCGTAAGCATCCGCATAGACGATCCAGAACCACTGGTTGACCTCTTTGGGGTTGAGGCCAGCCAATAGTGCAAAATTGCCGAGCACCATTAACCGCTGAATGTGGTGCGCATGCGCATTTGCTTTGGTTTCGACCACACATTGACGCAGGCAGTTCATCTTAGTGGTGGCGCTCCAGTACAAATCTGGCAGCGGCCGATCTGCCTCTAGGAAATTTTCTAATACGTAATCTGGCATCTTTAGCCAGTAGATCCCGCGCACATATTCGCGCCAGCCAAGTATCTGACGGATGAAGCCCTCGGCGGCATTCAGTGGGGCCAGTCCGTCGCGATAAGCTTGCTCCACTTTTTGGATACATTCGAGCGGGCTCAGTAGCCCGCAATTGATGTAGAAGCTGAGATGCGAGTGATACATCCAAGGCTCACCCTGCAACATAGCATCTTGGTAGTCGCCAAAGTGGCACAGTCGCTCACGGATAAATTGTTCGAGTGCCTGCTGAGCTTGGGCTGCAGTCACAGCAAAATGAAACGGCTCCAAGTCACCAAAATGCTCACTAAACTCGCGATCGACTAATTCGAGCACTTCTTGAGTGATGCTGTCTGGCTCGCTAAGATAGGTCGTTGGGATGTCCAGCCCACTCTTCGCTGGCTTGCGGTTCTCGGCGTCATAGTTCCACTGCCCGCCGACCGGTTGGTCGTCCTCCATTAAGATCCCATATGTGCGGCGCATCTCGCGGTAGAAAAATTCCATGCGCAATTGCTTGCGACCTTCGGCCCATGTTGCGAACGTATCTTTGGTGCAAAGAAAGCGATTGTCATCACGAATTTCCAGCGGAATAGGGAAGTGCGTTTTCCAACTTTTGATTTCTTTGAGCACGGCATATTCGCTCGGCTCGGTAACGACGACTTGCTCTGGGCTGAGCGCTTCAATCGCCCGCTCCAGCTCACCAGTCAAACTGCCAGCATTGTCGGGAGCATCATACTGAATGTATCGGGTGCGGTAGCCAGCTGCGTCTAGTTCCGCAGCAAAATGACGCATGGCAGAAAAAATGAAGGCGATCTTTTTTTTGTGGTGCCGGACCCGCGTCGCTTCGTTGCGTACTTCGCATAGCAGTATCACATCCCGCGCGGCATCGATTTCTAACAGACTGGAAATGTGATGACTGAGTTGATCACCTAAAATAACACGCAAAATCATAACTATATAAACGTGCAGCGAGCCATCGAACTTACATGCTGCAAAGAATTAGTGTTAAAGTGAGTTGGGTTTAACCTAGGCATCCCGCGCATTGGTTGCATTGCGCCGCGACGTATTGCTCAGACTGTTTGCTTAGATGTTATAAATAGCAACTGTAAGTGTGACTGATACAAAGGTAAGAACCCGTGTCGCTCCAACCTTGGCTGCGTCTTTTATGTAGCGCGCCGCCAGTATCGCAGCCAGAGTCTTTATTTAAAGCGATTTAGCCTTGCGCTGAAACGACTTAAATTGAAGCTTCAAAAGCTTTTAGAAATAGTTAAGCTAATTTCGAAATTTAACTGCCTCAGCATGTGACCTATCCGATGAAATATAGTCCATTGCAACTTCTTATTATTGGGCTTCTGGTGGTGGGCTCGATTATTAGCTATAGCGTATTTTTAGAACAAGATCTGCCCGCCGAAGGTGATGCGAACCCAGCACTCGGAGTCAATCGAGCGGCAGCGACGACTGCCGATCCTTCGCCTGGCCTCGTCGATCAGGCAGGCTATGTGCCTTCTGAGTCCAACGGTACTGAAACGGCGTCGACTCAAATGAGCGATCCCGCTCAAGCGACTGAGTCGACAGTTGCAGCAGATCAAGACTTTGACGGACAACAGGTCGCAGGGGTGGCGCCGGTATCGCCTGTAAGATCAGAAGGCTTGGCGCCGTTGCTACAGTCCTCGGCACGGCCGAAGGGCTTGCAGATTATTTCGGAAGTACAAGCGGACCCCGAAGATCCCCGTTACGCTGATTTCTTGGAAAACGGTCTGGCAGAAGTGATGAACTATTTGGACGGTGTTTACACTGAAAGAGGAAATATTGAGGAGAAAACCGAGAATCTTGAACTCGAGGAACTACGCTTAACTGAAGACTCCGATGTCAGAGTTTATTTTTTAAAGGAAGGCACCATCTTTCAAAATACTTTAGGAATCGAAAATAACGGGGATCAAAACCTAATTTTTCCAAATGCGTCTTCAGCGTATTCCTACTACACAGATGCAGATACTCGAAGCACCGAGACCAACGAAGAGATTCCCTTAATCCCCGGAGACTATGTTGATTTAGGACAGCTTAAAAAGGGTAGTTTAGTCGACCTGTTCCTGATTCGAGACGGCGCGCAAAATGAAGATGGCCTAGTGTTTTGGGTGGATCCAGAAAGTAACCCTGATCAAATGAATCACGCAAAGCTGCTGGCGGTTTATGATAACAATACACTGATCATCGGCTTTGAAGATCAGCCAGGCGGAGGTGATAAAGACTACAACGACCTCGTTATCGCAGTTGAAATAAATCCAGCAACTGGCCGCTAGCTCAGCTCTTTCAGGAAGGTCACGGCATCCATATCTTAAGCGGCTGATACATCAGATAAACCGATAGACAATTTTTTGCCAGAGATCGCCGATCACTGAGGTGCCCCACAGTCGATCGTGGTAGTCTTCGCGGACCAGATACATGTGGTCTTCGAAATCCCAGAAGATGATGGTTTTCCCCTCTGGTTTAAGTTCCAATAATCCCTCGATATTGCGAAGATTTGCGACGTGTAGCATTAGGTAGTCCGCGTTCGATTCGTTAAATTCTTGATACAAGCGTTTGGTTAGTAGATCGAAGTGAAGGTAGGTGGATGAAGTGATCCAATAGATTTGACCTGTCGGGATCGAGGGGTGCGTTTCATGAATGTAGCGGATCACATCGCTGGAGATCGAACTAATCATGATATCTTTCTCACGACCGCGGGCTTGAATGTCTTTAATAATGACATCCGCTAGGCGGCAGTCTTCTTCATCATCACCCTGTGACTTGATCTCAATATTTAGCTTTTTATTGACGGCGTCTATGACATCTAGGTAGCGCACGATCTGCCCGTCGGTAGCCTTCATCAGGTCGGCATAGGTCGAGTTGTTGATGGTGGCGAGTTTGCCGAATAGGCGCAGAAGTCGCTTGTCATGAAAGACCACAATCTGGCCGTCTTTGGTGTATTGGACATCGAACTCGATGAACCCATATTTTGGGTCTTGGTCGGCCGCGAGCAAAGCTGAGTAGCTGTTTTCTAAGTGATCGATGGATGCGCCGCGGTGTGCGCCGACGGTGCAGGGATAGTCTGGCAGCGACTCAGCGGATCGGCCAATGTGGGTCTCCATCACCTCACTCAAGCTGGTAATGTGGTGCAGAAATGCTCGATCTGTCAGCAGCCAGACAAGTAGCACTGCGCCGGCCAAAGCGAATGGCTTGAGAATTTTGCTAGCTACGTTTTGTCGTGTGCCTTTTATCGGCTGCTTTTGTATACTCATGAGAGTGCACTGGGATTCAACTATTGGGCGCCTAGCCATGGCTCGGTCTCGAGCAAGGCGCTTAGTTCCGGCCAGCCACCTTCTTGTTGCTCCTGAAGCACGTAGAGATACAAGGCAATTTCGCCCGCTGGATAGGTTTCACGCATTGCTGTAAGTGCCTTACTGAGCAACGCCGGATCCATGACCTCTGGAAACTTTTCGACCATGCCTGTGCCGTCATGCTTGATGTGCATCCGATCTAGAAAGTCGATTAACATTTCTTGGCGACCACGCATCAGCCAGACTTCTAGCACTTGCATGGCAATCTGCTCGGCTGGCTTACGACTGCAGGCAGCTGTCAACAACGTAACCTGTTTGTCTGGCGATTGCTTGGTAATGAAGACTGGGCGCATTTTTTGCTGCTCAGCGAGTTGCTGGACCACACCCTTGTAGGACTCGCGCTCTTCTTTGCGGAGATAAGTAAACAGTGTTGCTGCCAGTGCAGTCGGCATGGTTTGAAAGATTTGATATGCAAGCATATGCAGACAACACTTCATCTCGCACGCTTGCGGCAATGCTAAAATTCAGCCGTCTGCGGTTAAATTAAATTATACTAAAAAGGATGATATGATAGAAGTGGCTGTGTTGGTCATGACTACCTACCTGCTGCTGGTCCTAAATTGACTTCGGCGCAATCGAATGTATCGACAAGCTGTTGGAGTTGGATTTTGAAATGATCACGCCTTTATTGGAGTCGCAGATCGAGGAGTA
Organism: Opitutia bacterium UBA977; assembly: GCA_002292345.1. GTDB lineage: Bacteria > Verrucomicrobiota > Verrucomicrobiia > Opitutales > Coraliomargaritaceae > Lentimonas. The sequence goes on from DBBT01000020.1 coordinate 4,464, forward strand.
TCAAAAAATTTCGCTCTTCGTAGAGATGCAGAATTTCCACGGATGGGCCTCGGGTGGTCGGTTCTAATCCCTAGATTGCTTGCTAGGGAAGCCCGTGCAATCGCGCTGTGGAATCGTTCATTTATGTTCCGATCTAGTAATTTGTGTCAGTATAAGCGCTTGCTCAGGTCACTTGAGTCTAAAAATAAATATAGGTTTTACACGTATAAAGTTAATTGTCTGGATGTAACTGAATTAAATCCTAAATCCAATGTCCTTAATAAAAACTATCTTCATCAGTCAGATTGCTTTTTTGCTGCCCAGTATAGGAGAATGTACAATTTCAACCGACCAGCAGGATGCTGATGGTAGCGCGGCGGCGTACACTGATAGTGCAACTGGGCAGATTTATGTGCCCAGCGTCGAAATTAAGAACGGCAAGCGCTACTACACTTGGCCGAATTGGAACACGTCTAAGAATCGTAAGATGCAGGTACATCGAGAACGTACCGCTCATCCTGGTGCGCAATGGTGGCCTCATGCTGGGTTAGGGTTATTTATGCACTGGGGCATTGTGAGCGAGTTTGAGCCATCAGGGGAAGCATGGTCAGGGCGCTGGCACCAGAAACGTGCCGATCGTTTTCATCCGCAGTCTGAAATTTGGGAGGCAGCTAAGACTTTTAATCCGAGGAATTACGATCCCGATAAATGGATGGCGGGGGCGCGCCGTGCCGGGTTCCGTTATTCCGTGCTTACCACCAAGCACCACGACGGGTACGCGCTCTGGGATTCCGATACAGCCTTGATTGGAGTACGCCAGTATTTGAATGGACGATGCCTCGTTACCCCCTTCGTGGAGGCATGCCGTAAGAATGATGTGAAAGTTGGATTCTACTATTCTGGAATGGACTGGTATTTTGACCGGGGTCACATGAATTTCGCGCTCGGCGGTGAAAAAAAGATGAATTATAAAGGAGAAATAGTGGATGCCCTGCCTGCGCCGCGCGCTGATCGGCCAACCGCAATTAAGGAATTCAATCAGCGCCAAGTGGAAGAACTCATCAACCGATTCAAACCCGACATCTGGTGGGGCGATGGTGGTCACGGTGCGAGTATTGAATACATCCGGGAACTGCATCCGCCGATCGTGATTAATAACCGTGATGGGGAGAGCGGCGACCACGCGACCCCTGAAGGCTTTCAAATGGCGCATCCTCGTTTTATTCGTAAACCGGTTCTGGAGAATGGTTGGTGGTGGGAACTGTGTACTATTATTCAGGGTGGCTCTTGGCATTATGACAAAGCGAAGGGCGAAAAAATCAATCAGACGGATGCGGTCTTACGGGCACTTGCAGAAGTCCGCTGCCTTGGAGGCAATTTGCTCGTTAATATCGGTCCGCGCCCCGACGGCACTTTCCCTAATGAAGTATGGCGTCTCTTCGATGAGATGGCAGAATGGATGTCCACCAACGAAGCCTCTGTTTTCGGCATCAATGGCGGTGGTCCGTGGCCAGAAAAGTGTAATGTTCCGATCACTGTTAAGGACCGGACTTGGTATTTTCACGCGAAGCAGAACCATGCTACCGAGCGCGACCCTGTGGTGCTGAAGGATTGTCCTGTGAAACCGCTGAGCGTTACCCTCATGCGCACTGGCGATTCGATTGATTATATCTACAGTAGCGCGACTCTCAGCTTCGCAATTCCTGATTCGCTAAAGTCTGTAAATGTCACAGACGTAGTTAAGGTTGAATTTGGTGAAGAGTTCGACCCTGAGCCATATCTGTTTAAGCATTGGTAGGGTTCTATTTACAGAGATGAAGCTCGACTGATTGCAAGCTGAACTCACGGTGGTAGCCGCTGCTGTCTTTGCTGGCGCCTTTGACTGCACGGGCACCATCGAGCATCATCAGTTGTAGCTCATAGTCTCCTGGCTGGTCAAACCGGACCATGCCAATGTCTACATAAGTGAAGTCTCGCCCATGTTGAGTAACGACTGGGTCGGCTTCCAGTTGCTGGTGGT
>DBBT01000128.1 GCA_002292345.1 Opitutia bacterium UBA977
GCCTCAATCGCTGTGCCGAGCAGACCGGAAAAACGCTCTCCATTCTGCTGCAATGTAATACTGGTGCCGATCCCAATAAGCATGGTTTCAGTATCGGCGAGATGGAGGCGGCGCTGGAGGCAGCCGTTGCGGCCGAGTCTTTACAGGTTGACGGGTTGATGACAATTGCACCGCTGGATGATGATCTCGATGTGACGAAGGCAGCATTCGAGGGCTTGCGTGATCTGCGCGATCGACTGTCGGCTGCGTATCAGTTGCCGTTGACCGAGCTTTCGATGGGCATGACTGGTGATCTGGAAGTGGCGATTGCCGCGGGTTCGACGCAGATCCGTGTCGGCACTGCGCTGTATGGGGTAAGAGAGCTGAGAGCTGAGACTTGAGNNTGAGGGTGAGAGTGAGAAGTGCTCGGTCAAAAATCCCCGATCGAGGCCACCTTCGCAATCGATCGTGGCCTCCGTGGTCACAGTCTGTTGCAAAACCCATTATTCTGCCACAATTGCGCGGTGTGGTTTGATTACAGGAATCGGGAGTTTTTACAACAGTCTGGTCAGGCAGGGGGATTGAACGCTTTAATATTTTCCAGTCTGACTGGTCGAATCGGCTCGTATCTGAGAGAGATACCGAATTAATTCATAGGCACTCATCGTTATAAGCGCAGTGGACACCGAAAAAATTTATACCCTCCAGGATCTCGAAACGACCGAGTTTAGCGGCACTCCGCTGGCTGTGATCGGCCATCCGATTCAGCATTCAGTCAGCCCGGCCATGCATAATGCAGCGTTGGCGCAGTTGAGAGAGACAGATTCGCGTTTCATTGATTGGGCTTATTATCGCTTCGATATTGCGCCTGAGGATTTTGCTCAGGCATTAGCGCTGTTTCATAAGCGGTGCTTTCTGGGATTGAACCTGACGATCCCACATAAGGTGCAGGTGCTGGATTTGATCCAAGACGTCTCGCCTGATGCGCAAAGTATGGGGGCGGTGAATACACTGGTTTGGAATGAACTCGGCTATGATGGCTTTAATACCGATGGGTATGGGTTGTCGCGTGGGCTGGAGTTGGATCTGGGCGTGACGTTGAAAGATGCCAATGTGATCTTGCTCGGTTCTGGTGGCGCGGCCCGCGCCGCAGCGGTGCAGTGTGTGCTTTCTGGTTGCGCGCAGTTGTATGTCGGCAATCGCACGCCCGAGCGGTTACAGAATCTGCTGACCGTACTCGACGGAGTAGCGGGCAGCACCTCGACACAGACGTTTGCCTTGAATGACTTGCCGCAAGACTTGCCGGAGTGTGGCGTGGTGGTCAATGCGACCTCTTTGGGCCTGCAAGCCAGCGATCCCGCACCAATCGACGTGGCGCAACTGCCTGCTGGTTGGAAAGTCTATGATATGATTTATAATCCAACCAAGACTGCCTTGCTAGAGCAAGCAAGTGCGCGCGGGCTGCCGATTGCGAATGGCCTATCCATGCTCATTCATCAAGGTGCGCGCTCACTTGAACTTTGGTCGCACAGTGCGATCGATGCCGATACGATGATGACTGCCGCCTGTAATTCTTTGAAACTTCCGCTCCGCTATGATTGAGACTTTTACCTATATTAACGCCGACTTTCCGTGGTTTTTCGCGACGTTTAGCTTCATTTTTGGAGCCATCACAGGGAGCTTTCTGAACGTTTGTATTTACCGTATTCCAGCCGAGCGGTCGGTGGTGTTTCCTGGTTCGACCTGCGCCTGTGGCAAAGCGATTGCCTGGTATAATAATATTCCGATCCTAACTTGGTTGTTTCTGCGTGGTCGCGCGAGTTGCTGTGGCGAGAAATTCAGTGTGCGCTATCCTACGATTGAGACGCTCACAGGGGTGTTGTTTTATTTGTCATGGATGATACACCCACCGCAGGTCGCGATCATTGGCTTCCTGTTTATTGCGTTTTTGATCTGTTCGACTTTTATCGATCTGGACCATATGATTATACCAGATCGTTTCTCTATCGGTGGGATGGTGATTGGTGTGCTGCTGTCGATTTTATTTCCGTCGCTGCAAGGCGTAGAAGGGCAACTAATCATCGCGAATATCGAGTCTGGTGTGCACTCAATTATTGGTGCGCTAATTGGTGCGGGGCTAGTGTATTGGATCGCGGTGCTCGGCGAGATCGTTTTTCGCAAGCCAGCGATGGGAGAGGGCGATGTTAAATTTGTCGGCTTCATTGGTGCATTCTGTGGCTGGCAGGGCGCAGTCTTTGCCATGTTTGGCGGCGCCTTTATCGGTACGCTCATTTTACTGCCATTGTTGCTGCTTGGGCGCATCTTTGGTTGGAAGCATGGAGGAGGCTCGAGTGACAGTGACGAGCCTGTCGCGTTTGGATCGCAAGTCCCTTTCGGCCCGATGCTGGCGGTGGGTGGCTTAGTTTATTTCCTTGGCTTTGACCGTTATGTGGATGCTTACTTTGCGGATTTTGTAGTCTCTTTCTTTGGCTCGTAAACGAATTTTAAACATTAAATTGCGGGTGACTAAATTACAAAAAACTGGAGCAGAAGAGTTCCTTATCGTCAGCATGGCGTATTGTATGACTTGGGAACTGGCGGGCACGCGAGCTTCCGAGCATTGGTCGGATATTCACGCATTTATTACTGGTGAGAATGCATTGGGTGAACTGCAACGTTGGACCATTGAACTGTATGAGGAAGGCCCGCCGACGGCACAAGAGGAGCGCTCGATTCGTGCGCGGATCGATGCTTACTTGCTGCAACCTCGCGATGTCGCTTACTTCGGTAGTGGCATTCTCAAGCTTTTACCTGAAGGCCTCCGTGAGGCAGCTGCGACACATAGTTTGATGCATGGCTTAGCCATGCCCTCGACTGAGTTTGGCACACTGAAATCATGGGTGATGCGTTGGAAAACTGCTCAATATCATGCCCCACAAGTGCGCGCCTTGCCACTGGCCGAGCGTGAGCAAGATTTTAACCACTTTTTAGAACAGCCCTATTTTATCGAGGGCTTCCGTCAGTTCTGGCGTGTTGCGCCGAAGCGGCGTAGTAATCGGCGGACACGTTTATTGGTCTGTATCGGTGCAGCTTTGAGTCAGATGGTGCACATTGATAAGGTTGTCGATTTTGATCTTTGGGCCGAGCGATTGACGGCGTCATGCCACTTTACATTACAGACTAGGGATGACCTTCGTTCGTTGATCGATGAGATGTCGGCCATCTCCTACGACGTGCCAGAGCTGGCCTATCGGCTGTTCGTCGATACTCGCGAAATTGACCAACAGAATCTTCAAGCTTTCATCCGTTGTTATCGTGATCAACTCTCGGCGTTGGCACCTGAGCTTGCCCTAAATATGCAATTTGGCTCTGCCTAGACAGTTGCGCCGCTCCGGCGATCGATCCTTTCTTCGATTGCAATTTGCTGATGAGCGATATCGTGCAGTGTGACGATGCTCAGTAGCACGTCTGTACAGCCTCAGAAAACGCTGAGTGTTATCAAAGCGCCCTCGCATCTAGTTTGGCAAATTATTTAGGCTACTACCTTCCATGGGCATTTCCAGCGCAGTTATAAAGAAAAGTAGCCGAGGGGCTTCCTGACAGCGAGCTCTGGTATTGCAAAAATCTTTTGTGAATCCAGGCAGAAATTTGAAAAAATTACTTGGCAAGCTGTAAAACACTCCTACAGTCCCGAGCTTCCCCTTGGTGAGATATGCAAGTGGCTAAAGCACGTAGACTGTAAATCTATTCTCTTTGAGTTCGCTGGTTCGAATCCGGCTCTCACCACCATTTTAAAACC
>DBBT01000085.1 GCA_002292345.1 Opitutia bacterium UBA977
AATACCACATCTAAATCACCCTGCCATGGGATATTTTTGGGATAAACAAGATCGCCGATTTTTTTCGAAATTTGCTCGGCGGTGTAACGATCATACAAACGCTTGACGTGGTTGACTTGCTCGACTGCTGGAAGATCCACTTGCTCCAAGCAATCGCGATAGACTTCCTTCAATAGCTCAGATTGGCCATCGTCTTTAATCAGTTGGACCGTCGCCTTAAATGCGATGAACTTACTGAGCTCCGACATATCGATGCCATAGCAATCAGGGTAGCGAATCTGTGGCGCAGTCGATGCGACAACGATCTTGCGCGGATTAGTGCGACTAAGAATCTTCAAAATTGACTCTTTCAGGGTGGTGCCGCGGACGATCGAATCGTCGATGCAGACAAGGCTATCATTGGGCTTAACGACCCCGTAAGTGATATCGTAAACGTGTGAGACGAGCTGCGCACGGCCCTCTTCTTGGGCAATGAAGGTGCGGAGCTTAACATCCTTATGAGCAATTTTTTCGCCTCGTGGCCAGTTGCCCATGATCAATTTGTCGATCAGTTGCTCATCCAACGTACCTTCGGCATTTGCTTTAAGTAGAGCGTCCTTTACTTCCGTGCGACGATGTAAGCGCAGCGCATCGAGTAACCCATAGTACGCGGTCTCGGCGGTGTTAGGCACGAAGCTGAATACGCTGTTGGCAAAGTCATTATCGATACACTTAACTACCTGTTCCAACAATGCGCCACCGAGAGCCTTACGCTCGCGATAAATGTCAGCATCGTTGCCTCTAGAGAAATAGATACGCTCAAACGAGCAAGGCGTGATCGGACGCTCTGCTGTGAAGCGATCTGAGTAGATCGTGCCGTCGGCCTTGATCACCATCGCGGTGCCAGGCTCGAGCTCGCAGACATTCTCGATCGGCTGATCAAAAATCGTCATCAATGCCACGCGCTCGGAGGCATATGCCACAACTTCATCATTCTGAAAATAGAAACATGGGCGGATGCCTTGCGGATCGCGCATCACAAACGAATCACCATTACCGATCATGCCAGCGATGGTATAGCCACCGTCCCAAGTTGCCGCAGCTTTTTTTAGGATTCTAATGGGGTCGAGATCTTTGCTGATAATCTTAGGAATGAGCTTCCCTTCGACATTCTGATCGCGCATCTGGTGGTAAATCGCGTCGTGTGCTTCATCGAGATGGAAGCCGACGTCTTCCAGCACAGCCTGCGTATCGGTACCGAATATTGGGTGTTGGCCACGGTTGATCAGGTCGTTGTTGATGTCTTTCTCATTGGTAATGGTAAAATTACCAGCGAGCATCAGGTTCTTGGTCGGCCAGTTCGACTGGCGCACGAAGGGGTGACAATTCGACGATGAATACACGCCTGAAGTGCCGTAGCGCAAATGCCCGAGCAGCACTTCACCCGCATAATCGAAGTGTTTCTTAACCGTATCGGGAAATTCTGGGTGAATCACACCCGCATCGATCTTGCTCTGATAGTCCTTCAGTTGCCCTTGGAAAATACGCGACAACGGATTGGTCCTAATGCTACGCTCACGCGCCATGTACGCCTGCCCCGGATCAACATTAAGCTTCACACAGCCGATACCCGCGCCGTCTTGGCCACGATTGTGCTGCTTCTCCATCAGGAGGAACAACTGGTTAAAGCCATACAGCGGTGTGCCGTATTTTTCTTGATAGTAAGCCAGTGGCTTGAGGAGACGGATCATTGCGATGCCGCATTCGTGCTTAAGAAAGTCGCTCATAGATGGGAAAAGACAAGCGGAGGGTAAAAGGCTTTTTTCCGCCGTGGCGATGCTAACTTACAACTTTTTGCAATTCGCTGCTCAAGCCAGTCATAGAGAGGCACTTCGAGCGTCATGTCTTATCTGGATACAACACCACACCAGCATCGGAAATACCGCGCTTTAACAGATGCTCGGCATTTGCGGGTTCTACATGTACCAGCACCTTGGAAACTTCCGGATGTTGCTCACGTAGACGCAGCTTCACTTCCCGCGCGATTTGATGCCCCATCTCGACCGTGATCCTAGGGTCCACTTGCAGGTGAAGATCGATTTCATAAACGTCGCCGACCTGCCGCACCCTAAAGTCGTGATACGCAAGCGCACCGGGCGTCGGTAAAATATGTTCGCGTAAATCCTCGATCACTTCGCGCTCTGGTGCGGTGTCGAGCAGGTCTGAGCACGCCCGCAGAAAAATCTTCGCCGCCTCAAACACTAAATAACAGCCCAACACCAACGTGACCGCGCCATCCAAAAATGCCCAATCCGCGCCGCCAAGCCAAACGCCCAACAACGCCACCGCCACCCCGACCGATGAGATACTATCCATTCGGTGGTGCCATGCATTTGCCATCAACAAGTCCGAGTGCAAGCCTTTCGCCACCGCCCGCGTCCACCAAAACAGTGCCTCCTTAATCAGTATCGAAACAATCGCGACACAGGCCGCACTTCCCGCAACAGGTGCCACACGAACCCCCGAGCGAAAATCTAACAACGACGAAACCACCAACGAAATCGAAAAGAAGACCAAAATCCCGCCAATGAAGAATTTCGCCAAACTCACAAATTTGTGATGCCCAAAGTGGTGATTCTCATCCTCTGGACGACGTGCCATTGATAGTCCTAACAGCACTGCAATATCGCTCAACAGGTCCAACAGACTATGCATACCATCAGCAATCAAAGCCTTCGAACCGAGCGACCATCCCGCCAGTGTCTTAATCAGCCCTAACAACAGATTCACCCATAAGCCAATCCATGTGATCCTCATACCATCTTCTGATTTTCGCATCGCACTGATTGCTATCAAAGTCGTTTCAAAATGTCGCGATTATTCCACCTCGCTACAAATAAACCTAATTTTCGGAAGTCGGCTTATGTTCTGTCTTAGAAACCACGAATAGACACTAATTTGCACGAATTCAGAGCGTCGCCAATTTGGCGAAGAAGTAATCTCATGGACTGGGCTTTTAATGCACAATTCCAACGATGCCTGAGTATAATGGTGGAAATATATTCGTGTGGGTTCGTGTCCATTAGTGGCTCCAACTGCTCTTTTCAGGATAAAGCGTGAAAATATTGAAGCAATCATGGTAGGGACGATTGCCCCGCAGGAATAACGCACCCAATCGATTAATGAAACGCCACTATCTGATTGCCAGTAATCCAGTGAACCACCAGAAATGTCGCCTTATTTGTGCCTACTCTTAGTAAAGAACCCTACGGTCTACGAGCGACTCTTGATCGCCTCGTCTATTTTCGTGACCCCGAGCGGCACGAAACTGATGCGCCGCACGCGTTTATCTACTTCATCACGATCGCCAATCTCTCTAATACCACGATCACTCTCAACGGACGTCGCTGGGTGATTCGGGGCGAAGATGGCCATCAAAACGTGTTTGAGGGCCAAGGCATTGTCGGTAAAGAGCCCACCCTAGCTCCCGGCGAATCATTCTCCTATAATAGCCATCACGCAGCGCAGGGCAACTGTAGCGCCAACGGCTCCTTTCACGGCATTGACAGCGCCGGCGAACCCATCCATGTCCGTATTCCACCTTTTGAAATGAGGGTGCCTCCTGAATCCCCACATGGACAGACAGAGATCGACCTCAAACAATAGCCATGAAACTTATCGACCTCAATCGCCTCGGCGGAATCGGAGCCAACTCCACCTACGTCCAAATCGGCAGCTTCAATATCCTTATCGATGCCGGCCTCAATCCCAAAGAGCTCGGCTATCAAGCGATGCCCGACTTCGCGCCAATCGAAAACGTGGAAATGGATCTAATCATCCTCACCCACTGCCACCTCGATCATCTCGGCTCTCTGCCTGTCGCATCCGCGCATAATCCTGAGGCCCCCGTCATCACTTCGGTGCCAAATATCGAACTTGCGCCACGCATGCTGCGCAACTCGATCAACGTCATGAAAAGACAACGCGAAGAGCACGGCATCAGCGACTATCCTCTCTTTCTACACCGTGACGTAGTAGAACTAAGCAAGCGACTCGTCGCTCAACGGTATGAACGCGGGGAGATCTACACCAAGGGTGACGATAAGATCGAGGTCATTCTACACAGCTCTGGCCACGTTGCTGGTGCTGCATCGGTTGAACTCATCCACGCAGGCCGCCGAATCGTCTTTTCTGGTGATGTATTGTTCGAACATCAACGCACACTCCCAGGCGCGAAGCTGCCAACTGGCGACATCGACTCGCTGATTCTAGAAACCACCCGCGGCGCCAAAGCCCGCGTCGACGGCGTGTCACGCAAGAGCGAAGTCGACCGTCTGATTGGGCAGATCGATACGATTCTTCAGCGCGGCGGCAGTTGCCTCATCCCAGTATTTGCACTCGGACGTATGCAAGAACTGTTCAAGATTATTTACGAAGCGCGTAATAGTAACCGCATCCCGAAGGCGCCGATCTACGCAGCTGGGCTGGGTATGGATATTTGCAATTATTTCCATAAGATCCACGAACGCACCAAACTGATCGATTTCAGCTTCAAGATGATGGAGAAGCTCAACGTGCGCGCCCTCGACCCAAACATGCGCCCAGGTCGCGATCTCCCGCGCAAAGGCATTTACATAGTGAGCAGTGGTATGATGGTGCAACACACACCCTCCTACAAAGTCGCCGCCTCACTGCTCCCGCATGCCGACAACGGCCTATGCTTCGTCGGCTATTGCGATGGAGAGACTCCGGGCGGAAAACTCCTCGCTGAAAAAGACGCCGACAGTTTCTTTTTTGAGACCCTCGACTACCTCGCGCCGATCCGCGCCTCGATTGATCAATTTGATCTCAGTGGTCACGCCGACCGCGAGCAACTTTCCGACTACGCCATTCAAAGCAAGGCTCGGTCGATCGTGCTCACGCACGGCGATCCCGATGCCCGTACTTGGTTTGAGGAAACACTGAACGAACGCATGCCCAACAGCACAGTGCTCGATCCAGAACCTCTGGTCGAATATACAGTCTAGCCCTTTTAGCGCTGAAAAAACCTGGTCCGTTTGCGGAGTCACCAAACCTAAATTGGAGCTAAAACCAAGCGGAGCATGAGATGCACCTGCCAGATGATTTCTGAGCAATTACTGGACATCGAAAAGAGCAGTGGCAAAATCCCGCTCGATTGAATTATCTGCAGAACGAACAGCGCTGTGGATTTCCATTGACTTCCTAGAATCGTCTGCGCGTTATCGCGCGCTGAAAAACACCCCGCCGCAGATAACCACGGCGGGTTTTTCATTTTTTCTCATGAACGCTAAAAATATCCGTAATATCGCCATCATCGCACACGTTGATCATGGCAAGACCACACTCGTCGACTGCCTACTACAGCAGAGCGGCACCTACCGCGAAAACCAGCAAGTGCAAGAGCGCGCGATGGACTCGATGGATCTCGAACGCGAAAAAGGCATTACTATTAAGGCCAAGAACCTCGGAGTGAAATGGACCAACCCGAAAGACGGTGAAGAATACACCATCAATATCGTCGACACTCCAGGTCACGCCGACTTCGGTGCCGAAGTCGAACGTGTGATGAAAATGGTCGACGGTGTACTCTTACTAACTGACGCCGTCGGTGGCCCCCAAGCACAGACACGCTGGGTCCTGCGCAAAGCACTCGATCAAGGCCTCAAAACAATTTGCGTCATCAACAAGGTCGACCGCGATACCTCTCGTCCTGAGTGGGTACACGACAAAGTGCTCGAACTTTTCCTCGACCTCGAAGCCGACGAAGACCAATTCAACGCCCCATTCCTCTATGCATCTGCTAAGATGGGCTTCGCCGACCGCGAAGTGGAAGGCCCACGCGAAAATATGATCGATCTGTTCGAGACCATCGTTGAGCGTATCCCGCCACCAGTCATTGAAGAAGGCGAATTCCGGATGCTCGCGAGTAACATCGATTGGGATAACTATGTCGGCCGTATGGCGATTGGTCGGGTTCTGTCTGGTGAGATCAAAGTTGGTCAAACAATTTACGCACTCCGCAAGGATGGCAAAAAAGACCGCGTTAAGGTCACTAAGATGAAGAGTTTCTCTGGCGCAGGTGATACCGACGACGTGACTGAAGCTGTTGCAGGCGATATTGTCGGCCTCGCAGGCTTCGACGATGTCGACATTGGCGATACACTTGCTGCCAATCCAGACGCAGAAGCCCTGCCTTTCGTTGAAATCGATCCTGCGACCGTGCAGATGGAGTTCTCCGTCAACAACGGCCCACTCGCTGGTAAAGATGGCAAGAAGGTCACTTCCCGCCAGATCCGTGAGCGCCTGATCCGCGAAACACAGTCCAACATCTCCATTAGCGTCGAAGACACTGACGACGGCACACGCTTCCTCGTCAACGCACGTGGCTCCATGCAGATTGCCGTACTCGTCGAGACCATGCGCCGCGAAGGTTTCGAGCTCCTCGTTTCCCGCCCGACCGTTCTTTACAAAACAGTCGACGGCAAGCAGCACGAGCCATTCGAGCAAGTTTGGGTCGAAGTACCCGAAGAGCAACTCGGTGGCGTCATGGAAAACCTCAGCAAGCGTAAAGGTAAGGTCACCAACATGGAGCACCACAACTCCGGCGTAACCGTCGAAGCTGAAATCTCGACACGTGGTCTGATTGGTTTTGAGAGTGATCTTGTTACAATGACCAGTGGTCACGGCGTAATGAGCCACTCTTTCCTCGATTACCGGCCGTTCTGTGGCGAGATCGTCACACGCTTGACAGGAACACTCGTCAGCATGGAGCAAGGCAAGACAATGCCATACGCACTCGAAATGATTCAAAGCCGCGGAAAACTCCTAGTCGGTCCCGGCGAAGAAGTCTATGCTGGTATGATCGTCGGCGAAAACCCTCGCAAGGAAGACATGCCCGTCAACCCTGCCAAGGCCAAGCAGCTTGATAACATGCGCTCCTCTGGCACCGACAAGAGCATCCAGCTTTCGCCACCGCTCAAGTTCTCTCTTGAGCGCGCAATCGAATACATCTCCCCTGATGAGCTCGTCGAAGTCACGCCTCAATTCCTGCGTATGCGTAAGCGCATCCTCGACGAAACCGTTCGTCGCAAGATGGCCAAAGCTGGCAAAAAATAACCGGCGCTAGCACTCATTTCCAAAGCCCTCGGAGACTATCAGTGCCGAGGGCTTTTTTGTACCTTTGATCAGCACGTCAAGCGTGGCCTCCGTCGTGAGACGGGGGTTGTGTTAATCACGAACACCGACACCCAGCAATCAAACCACCTCAGCAGTCTTAGAAGGCGAATCTTGATTTAACAGCCATCCCACCCATACTGCTAATACTATGAAACCAAGGAGCCTACGTCACCGTCTCGAAAAAGCTGCCAAAGCACTCGTCGTAATCCACAAACACACACCCAATGTCGACTGCTTACTCGACGAAGACAAAGGCGAACACGGCCACTTGATCCTCAAATTTGACGACGGCGACATCAGCAAGATGGCCACCCTAGGCAAAGATCTCGAAAATAAAGGCTACCGCTTTCGAGTGAAAAATAGCCCGTGGCTCGGTCAGGTCACTTACCTAGGCAAAGCCGACGACAGACCCTCGATTGTCATCACTCGACCAATCGCCAAAGACCGGATCGCTATTAACGAAGATTCCCCAGAGCTGCCTTATTCGTTCAAGTAGAAGCGACACATTTTTTAATTTCGACACACACCGCACACACATGGCTAACATCGGCAAATTTAATACACTCCGCATCGTAGAACCGTCCGATCACGGACTCTACCTCGATGGCGGTGAACACGATACCATCCTCCTCCCTACTCGCTACGTCACGCCCGACATGAAGATCGGCGATGAGATCGGGGTCTTCATTTACAACGACTCGGAAGATCGCCTAGTCGCGACCACCGAAACGCCATTCGCACAGGTCGGTGAATTTGCCTACCTAGAGGTGATCAGCGTCAACGAACGAGTCGGTGCATTCCTCGATTGGGGCCTGAGTAAAGACCTTTTCCTGCCCTTCCGCGAGCAAGGCGACCTCTCTTTCACCGTCGGCGATGGCGCCATAGTCGCCGTCTATGTGGATGAATACACTAATCGTATCGTCGCATCGACCCGCCTGCATCGCCACCTTTCAAACACCACCCCTCACTATGAGCCGAATTCACCGGTGCATGTACTGATCTACGGCGAGTCTCCGCTCGGCTTCAAAGCCATTATCGATAAGCAACACCGCGGGCTACTCTACTACGCTGAGACCTCCGATAAGCTTGAGCCAGGCGATCAATTTACCGGCTACATCAAAAAAGTACATGCCAACGGCAACATCGATCTACGTCGTGATCCGGCTGGTCGTCAGCGCGCCCAAACGTTCTCTGCAGTCATCATGGAGAAACTCGTGGCAGCAGACGGTTGCTTGCCGTTTAACGAGAAGAGCACATCAGAATCCATCCGCGAAACCTTCGGCATGAGCAAGAAAGCATTTAAGCAAGCGTGGGCCTTATTGATCAAAGCTGGAGAAGTGACAGATCGCTTTGAAACAGAACACCTGACCTTGCGCTCAAAATGGAATGGTCAGATGTTTATTGAAAAAATTCCAGATCACTCATCGAAACAGCAACACCATAAAGGCTGAACCCTTACCCAATCCTAAAAAATGCTTTCTTTTAATCTATTCGGTATTCCCGTCCGCATCCTCCCCTGGTTCTGGATCACTATGGCGCTGATCGGCGGCGGCTTACGCGCCAATGATTCACTCAGTATACTACTGGTGTTGGTGTTCATTCTCGCAGGCCTCATCTCCATCTTGGTGCACGAACTCGGCCATGCGCTGACTGTGCGTAAATTCGGTCTACCCACCGCGATCACACTTCAAGCTTTCGGCGGCTACGCCTCTTTTCCCGCGGGACAATTAAATCGCAAACAATCCTTCCTCGTCACCGCCGCAGGTCCTGCTCTGCAACTCGCACTCGGCCTCGGCCTATTGATTGTTTATCGATTGGTTCCGATACCCGCCGAGTCGCTATTAAAGGCACTCCTATTTGATCTGATCAGCATCAGCATTATTTGGGCAGTGCTCAACTGCCTACCCGTCTACCCAATGGATGGCGGTCAGATGATGGCAGCCGTGCTCGGACCGCAACGGGCCCATTTCGTACACCTAATCAGCGCAACTGCTGCGCTGCTCATCGGTTTAGCTGCTTACTTCTTGTTGAATTCTATCCTGCTACCCTTGTTTATGGCATTTTTTGCCTGGCAAAACTGGCAATCCTTTCAGGCGCGAACGAGTAAGCCGTAGGGGCCACAGAATGATAGATGCGTCGCCGCTTGCAACGACGCAACAATCAGAACTGGCTAAGCCATTTCACCCGCAGAGCCCCACAAAATCATCTACCCACGCCAATGCGCGATACGTGCAGCGACTTGCTTCGGCCCAGGCATGCCGGGCTTCTCACGGGCATCGAGCGCACGCTTCAGATCAAACACACATGCCCAATCCTCTCCTAATTTCGGGTGAATCGAAGCCACTTGATCATAAGGTAACTCATTAAGCGGTGTCTCCAGCTTTTCTGAAAGTCCAACCAGAGCACCGACCACATGATGCGCCTCACGAAATGGCACCGCGCGCTCGACCAAATAATCGACCACGTCCGTCGCCAACAGCGCAGGATCAGCCACGGCTTTCGCACACCGCTCTGCGTCCGCTTCGACACCGACTATACACGCTGCCAAGCAGTCGAGCATCAGTTGCGTCTGATCAAACGAATCAAACACTGGCGGCTTATCTTCCTG
>DBBT01000066.1 GCA_002292345.1 Opitutia bacterium UBA977
AAAAAAGCTGTCGCCAAGAAACCAGCCAGCAAGGTTGCGGTTAAAAAATCCATAACTAATCAAGCCGCTAAAGCTATTCCTTTAGTCAAGAATCCGTCGGTCGCACGCGAAGGTGAAGCTGCTAGTAATAAGGCTACACCAATCGCTTTTTCTTTTGATGACGTAGAGGCTCTCGTTGCAACTCGTAAAAAAGAAATTAAGTCGATACCGGATGAACCCGCGGTAAAAAAACTCGCACCAGTCAAAAAGAAGGCCATCGTCAAAGATAAGCCTGTTAAGAAACGCGTACTCGGCGCTGCCTCACTCGCAGACATTCTAGGCTTCAATCCAGCAGAAAAGAAGAAGGTCACTTCACTCGAAGATGAATCGATCCCTAAAAAGTGGAAGAAATATTACAAACTTTTGCTCAATCTGCGTCAGCACGTCAGCGATGAACTCGACCTCCACACCTCCGACACGCTGCAGCACGCATCGCGCGATGAAGGAGATCGTAAACTCGAAGCCGATGCTGGCACCGATGCTTTTGACCGCGACTTTGCACTCAGTCTCGTATCAAGTGAGCAAGAAGCCCTCAACGAAGTCGAAGAAGCAATTCTCCGTATTAAGGAAGGTACTTATGGAGTCTGCGAAGTCACAGGCAAAACAATCAGTAAAGATCGCCTCGCAGCCGTGCCCTTCGCTCGCTACTCAGTCGAAGGCCAAGCTGAATTCGAAAAAAACCAGCACCGTAAGATCGAACGCATTGCAGGTGGACTTTTCGCTGACAGTGCCGATGCGCCAAAGATCACGTCGGACGATGACGATTAAAAGCTCACTGTTCACTTAAGAAAATTCCTTTCGAATGGTGCCTTCTCGTAGACGGCACCATTTTTATTTTGTAAACGAAAACTAGTCTTACTCGATCTTTATTACGTTAAAATTGAAAACTCCAAACACTTCCTATAAGCGATTACTTATTACTGCGCTGATCGTGTTTGCGGCCGATCAACTCACCAAGATCTGGATTTTCAACAATCTGGCGTTGGATAGTTATTTTTATCCGCACGATGGCGATGTCATCGAAGTGATCGAACACTTCTTTTACATTGTACATATTGGCAACGAAGGTGCTGCATGGGGAATGTTCTCTGGCCACGGTGAGATCCTCGCCCTATTTGCATTGATTGCACTCTCGGCGATTTACAGATTTCGCCATACACTTGAACTCCACCGCAGTTCAATGCAACTCGCTTTTGGCTTACTGATCGGCGGTGTGCTAGGCAACCTCGTCGATCGTCTAGTTCACGGACATGTTATCGACTTCCTGGATTTCCATTTAGGTTTTACCATTCCTTTGGTGCTGCCGACTGGGCGCTATCCAGCTTTTAACGTAGCAGACTGTGGTATCGTGATCGGAGTATTTACCTACATTACCTTGAGCTTCTTTCAGGCCGGAGCGTTTGGAGGCGAAGGTAAATAACGATAAAAATAGGTCGTTATCAGCATCAAGACCCAATTCGAATTGAGGGTTTCAGTATTTAATTTATCTTGTAATCACTGAGGAATCAGTGCCCAGAGCAATCAATGCCTGTTCAAGTTCATTCGGGACATTATTGTTCGACTCCTGACAGGCGAGAACAACCGCACCAGCAATCGGGCACATCAAACTCTTTTGGATCTGAATTTCTGGCTCCTCGATTTTGAGTGCAGCGGATAACTGGTCACGTAATAGCTCGGACTGCTCTAGCAGTCCACCCACTAACACTAGATGCGCGGTCCGGAGCTTCACTTTACCATAAGTCGTTGAGATGACCGCAACCAATTCGCGGACTGCATTATTCAGAATGTCAGCTGCGACACTGACTCCTTCCAGAGACAACTGCATCACCATCGGCGCAAGTGCAGCGACATGTGAATTGTTAATATCGCCGGTCTTTAATTTACACTGCAACTGTTCAATCGTATTGCAGCTTAGCAGCCTCAAGACATTGCTTTGCCATGGCCCCGAGGGTCGACGTCCATCGGACTCTTGAAAAGACATTTGCACAGCTTTTCGACCAATCCAAAAGCCGCTGCCCAAATCGTCGAAGACGGCCCCCAAACCCCCAGTTTGATGAATGATGCCATTAGCATCGCGTCCCAAGCAAATCGAACCGGTACCCGCGGCTAGCATTAGCCCTGGGCAATCACCAAGGGCCCCAACCAATGCGATGTGCGCATCAGAAGTCAGTTTCGGAGGCTCAGATGGTACTGGTATCAAGCTGCCTAAGGTGGCGTGAATGTCCTCTTTGTTGTGAGCAGAAGCAGCACCTGCAAGGCCAAAGCACGAAGCGATGCTCTCAATCTCATCGGGTAAATTTATAAATGTCAGATTCAACAATTGCTGAAGAGTACTCCGAAGCGCCTGACTGCTTATTTGTTGAACATTTGACGGACCAACAACAGCACGTCCAAGAATATTGCCAGTCTCCGAAATAAGAAGACTGCGCGTGTGCGTGCCACCACCATCAATACCTAGATATGCTCTCATAGTTTCGATTATACATCGATTTCCTCGGAACACTCAAGACAGGTAATTTTAAATTACCATCAAACGAGCCGCCCATGGCAGATCAAACTTGATCGAAAGATAATTGCTGAAGACGCACTCATCCAACAACACCCCAAAAGACTGCGATCACTGCAGTTTCCCTTTTAGGTACGCGACTTCCGAGCAGGGCGAAACTCAGGCAGGCTTATTGTAACGACGTATCTGCGGCACACCATCGAACAAGTCGCAAATCGGCTCACTACCTGAAAGCGCTTCAAAGCGCTCAGCTTGATCAAATTCCACAAGCAAACGCCGCGCATCTTCAGAATGCGCAGTGCGCACTGGCTTATAACTTAAAAAACCCTCAACCAAGGGAATCGGTCGCAGGTCTTTCGGTAAGACTCGATGCAACTCGCCCACAAAGCGAAGCGCAGCTGCAAAGGTGCTAACACCTGGGCCATGATACCAACCACGGCCTTTCTCAAACTCACCACGAATCGTCGGGTTTCCTTGGGGCGAATGATAAGTGGATAGTACCGCCTCAAGAATCAGCGTATGTCGCCCCTCCCTAGAAAGCTGCTGTGCAACTGCTTCAATGCACTCACCAAACTCAAATGACTGAACCACAGCACCACCCGCCCAAGCCACACCGCAAGACTTTGATCGTGCACTGTAGCCTAGATCAACTGCCAAAAGCGGTAAATCTGGCTCTAGCCCATTGGTGTAGCGCGTTATATTATTTGAATCCATATCTAATCCTTACGCAAGTGCTTGTGATGTTTCGTGCCTCGACCGTTCGCACGTGCGCGACATAGACGAAAACCCTTCGGCTTTAAGTGACCGTCGCATCGAAATGATGCCGCCTGAACCTTGTGAGCCCGTTTTGCCACAATTTCTTTAAAGGTTAAAGAAACAGCCCATGCCAATCGATTAATACGATCAATCGCTACGACATCGCAAATAGGAAAGTCTAAATCATCCACATTTCAATAATCTTATCCCACTAATTGAACTTACTCTATTTTATCAAATTGTGATCGGTGGGGTCATACTCACGCCCACTTCGCGCACGGCGCAGAGGCTCCATGCTTACTCAGGTGCAGTTACTATGTACCTGAGCGAAGAGAGTTCTACGCCTACTAATAGACTCAGGCCACCGCCCCGTTATCGCCGAATGATTGGCAACTACTCGGCAAGAACCAAACCATACAACAAACAATCCGCTAGCATCATAGTAAAACCTGATTCACTGCTGCTGGTGATTTTTCATCGCACTCGGCTATAGGTTTAATCGACCTACAAGTCATCTGCCACCAAATAGGTTC
>DBBT01000057.1:0-12248 GCA_002292345.1 Opitutia bacterium UBA977
AAAAAAGCGGCCACCTTTCGGTGACCGCTGTTGGGTTAAACGTGTTGCAGCGTCCGACTACTCGGCTGCTGTGGTTTCTTCGCTCGCTTCGTCAGCTGCTGGAGCTTCTTCTTCAGCTGCTTCCTTGGCTTCTTCAAGGGCGGCTTTGCGCGAGAGGCGTACCTTGCCCTTGTCGACGCCGAGGCACTTGACGACCATTTCGTCACCGAGCTTGCAGATGTCTTCGGTCTTGTTGACGCGGAAGTCAGCCAGCTCGGAAATGTGCACGAGGCCTTCTTTACCAGGTAGGCATTCGACGAAAGCACCGAAGTCCTTCACGCCGCGAACGATACCGCGGTAAGTCTTGCCAATTTCGATTTCAGCGGTGCAGGCATCGACTTCGATGATCGCGCGATCCATGGACTCTTTGTCAGTTGCAAAGACGAGGACTTGGCCTTCGTCGTTGATGTCGACTTGTGCGCCAGAGACTTCGGTGATGCGGCGGATGTTTTTGCCACCAGGACCGATGAGTGCGCCAATTTTGTCTGGTGCAATCTTGATCGTGTGGATGCGTGGCGCGTGCTCACGGAGATCCTTACGAGACTCAGGCATGTGCTCGGACATGACAGCGAGGATCTTCATACGTGCATCGCGATTCTGCTTGATAGCTTCGAGTGCGATGTCGAATGGCAGACCTGTGATCTTAAGATCAAGCTGAAAGCCGGTGATACCTTCTGGTGTACCAGCAACCTTGAAGTCCATGTCGCCGAAGTGATCTTCTGCGCCGAGGATATCAGTGAGGAGAACGCTCTTGGTGATGTTACCATCCGCGTCTTTTTCAGTAACCAGACCAGTAGAGATACCAGCACAAGGTGCTGCAATTGGCACACCTGCATCCATCAGAGAGAGGCAACCGCCACAGATCGACGCCATTGAAGTCGAGCCGTTGGAGCTCATGACTTCAGAGACCACGCGAATCGCATAGGGGAACTCGTCTTCTGGAGGAAGGATCGGTAGGAGGGAGCGCTCTGCGAGTGCACCGTGGCCGATTTCGCGGCGTCCTGTGAATCCGAAACGACCTGCTTCACCAACCGAGAACGGAGGGAAGTTATAGTGCAGGATGAAGGATTTGCTTTTTGCGCCACCAGTGAGGCCGTCGATGTCCTGCGTGTCACGGCTAGTGCCGAGAGTGGTGATAACGAGCGCTTGTGTTTCGCCACGGTTGAAGATGGCAGAGCCGTGAACGCGAGGCAGCACGCCAGTTTCGCAAGAAATGGTGCGAAGATCAACACCGGCACGACCGTCAACACGCTTACCGGTATCGAGGATGTTTTGGCGGTAGAGCTTTTCTTGGATTTCGTCGAATGCGCGAGCGACGTCGTCACCCTTTACATTTTCAGCACCAAGCTTTGCTTCGAGCGCGGTTTTAGTTTCCTTAGCGATGACTTCGATCGCGAGCTTGCGCTCGGTGTAGCTATCAAATCCAAGCGCACCCTTGACCTTTTCAGCAGCGTGTTCTTCGCAGAAGTCGACGATCGCTTGAGGTGTTACGAGCAGAGCGAATTCTTTCTTCGCTTTGCCGCAAAGCTTCGCGAGCTCTTTCTGAGCCACGATGATTGGCTGGATAGCTGCTTGGCCGTAGACGAGGGCTTCGTAGAAACGCTCGTCAGAGATGAATTCAGCAGACCCTTCGATCATCAACATCTTGTCTTCAGAACCGACGTAGATGAGGTCGAGGTCGGAATCGAGCATTTCGTCGTGAGTTGGGTTGGTGACGAATTCGCCATCAATTTGACCGACACGCACACAACCGATTGGGCCGTTCCAAGGGATGTCAGAGATCAGTGTCGCAGCAGAAGCGGCGTTGACCATAAGGATATCTGGCTCGTTGACTTGGTCTGTTGCCAAGAGAAGACCGATTACTTGCACTTCATTCATGAAGCCCTTCGGAAAGAGCGGACGAAGTGGACGGTCGCAAAGGCGGGATGTGAGGATTTCCTTCTCGGAAGGTTTACCTTCGCGCTTGAAATAGCCACCGGGGAACTTACCGCCAGCAGAGAATTTTTCGCGGTAATCAACCGTGAGCGGGAAGAAATCCTGCCCAGGGCGGAGTGACGAGGCTGCAGTCACCGAAACGAAAAGTTCGGTGTCGCCTTGGCGGATAGTGACGGCGCCGCTAGCGAGGCCAGCGAGAGTGCCAGTAGAGATCTCGATATTGAGACCTTCAACGGATACGTTGTGTTTTTGTTTCATACGTTTCTTTGTTTTTTGCTTTATGCATTCAACGGCATGTCGGGAGTTTGACCCTAATTGCCGCCGACCATGATCGGCATGGTCTTCTGGTGTGACTCGCGAAACAGTGTTCCGGCGAATCTAAATTGAAAAATCTTAATCCCACTCTTAATCCCGAATGCTTTGAGGAGATTAAGAGTATGAGTAGGATTATTATTAAGGGTGAGCACTTTTTGGAAATCCCCCTCCCAAAATGAAAAATGCCGGATTCTCACGAGTAGAGTCCGGCATTGTAAGGAAAGTGATTTGACTAGCGACGAAGCTGCAGCTTGGTAATAAGCGCAGTGTAGCGATTGAAGTCTTGACGTTTGAGGTAATCAAGCAGTTTACGACGACGGGCGGTCATGGCAATCAGGCCACGACGTGAGTGAAAGTCCTTGTGGTTACTACGAAGGTGCTCAGTGAGGTGCTTTACACGTGCTGTGAGGAGTGCAACCTGTACTTCGCAAGAGCCTGTGTCGCCTTCTTTAAGAGCGAACTCTTTGATGATCGCTTCTTTGTCTACGATTGAATCTGTAATATCTGACATTTTATTGATGTTTCTTTGCACGACTATTGAGCTTCGAGTGTTCGAAACCGCTAAAACCGCAACTGAGCCGTTTTAGCCGTTATACCCGCAAATTTGATGAACGGGAAGTCGAGGAACTGACCTTTCACAAGGTGAGCTCTAACGCTGAAGGGCAGGAACATGGCTTTTCGGTGCGCTGGTGCAAGGAAAAAGTGCGTAATTTGCTGAGGGTGAGTCAAGTAGCTCGTGCGCTACTATCGCCTCGTAAGTGGTGAGCTGAAAGATTTCCCCAGTAATCGACGATGAAACCTATTGTAATTGCCACTTCGCGAACTGAAATTCGGGCATGTCTGCGTTGCCAATTTGGGTGGCGAGCTTGAGGAGCTCGGCTGCTGCTGTGAGATGCTGGCTGAGGCGTTCATGCTGAGCCAGCCAGTAAGCGGCTTCGCAAATTTGTTGTTGGGCACCCACTGCTTTTTCGGCACGACCGGCGGCGTCGAGTACGGCTTTGCGGTCGAGATCGCCTTTGATGTAGCCGAGGAAGTTCTTGAGTGCTGCTGAGGCGTCGCTGGCTTTAATCCGCTGACTCAGTTGCAGGGCTGCGTGGTTGGCATCGGCTGCTGCGGCGAGTGTATATTCGAGGTACCAGGCGGACTCATTGGTCTGCTCGGGCACCAGTGCCAGATAGCAGTCGAGTGCGCTGCGGGCGGTTTTCGGGGCGGCAATGTTGTAGGCCAGTAGGGCATGTAAAAGTTGTATGCCAGGGTTTTTAGGCAGTAGTTGTGCGCTGAGTCCGATCGATTGCTCGGCGGCGACGAGATCGCCTTGTTGAAAGCGAATTAGGCCAAGGCTGTACGTCAGTGCGGGGTTGCCGGGGTCGAGGATCAGTGCGCTTTCGGTGTCGGCGGCCGCGCCTTGCAGGTCGCCCAGTTTGCGCAGTAGCGAACCACGAAGTGCCAGCGTATCAGCTTGCTTGGCCTGAATGCTGAGTGATTGATTCAATGCGCTCAGTGCGAGTGCTGTGGCGTCGTCGCTCAGATGGGCGCGTCCGAGCAGGCTCCATGCCTCGGCGGAGGGGCTGACGCGGTTGAGCGTAATGGCTTCGAGAGTGGTAATTGCACGTTTGGTTTGTTTGGCGCGTAGCAGGGTGCGGCTGGCTAAGATCGCTTCCCCTGCGTTCTCAGGGCGGAAGCCACCGTCAAGTGCCTTGAGGATTTCGACATCGCCGTCGGCTCTGCGGCCAGTCTGGTCGAAACAGACGCCGTGGTAAAATTCGAGCGAAGCACGTAGCTTGGTTTGACCATCGGGCAGCAACCGTAGCGCGCTTTCAAATTTTTCACGTGCGGTGCCGGCGCGGCCTTTGGCGAGTGCAGTGCGGCCTTGCAGATAGAGAGCGATGTCCTGTAGCTCAGGATTTGCGGCGATGGGCTCGACAATCCCTTGCAGTGAATCCCATCGCTCAGCGCTGGCGTAGAGTGAGGCGAGGGTGACGTATGCCTCTAGATTGTCGGGTTGTTGATTGGTGATCAGTTGCAGGTCTTCGATCGCTTCGTCAACTCGGCCTGCTTGGGTGAGCACGCGAGCGCGCATCATGCGCAAGGCAGTGCGCTGCTTAAAGCTGATTTCGCCTAGTTGCTGTTGGTGCACCTCAAGGGCTTGAGTGATGGCATCGACGGCTGCGCTCGTGTCGCCCTGATTGAGGGCATTGCCAGCTTTTTCGAGATACGCTTCGCTGGCGAGTTCGAGGCTGATCGCTGCGGTTTCGGGATTATCTAGGTAGATCTGATTGAACGTTTCGGCCGCGTTATCCCAATCGCCTTCGGCCATCAGCAGGAGGGCGAGTAGTTTGCTCGCTACGCGGTAGTCGTCGCCGTCGATTGGCGCGGCTTGCATGACCTGCTCAATGACGGCAATAGCATCGTCGCGACGGTTCATATTACCGAGCACGAGTGCTTTGAGCAGCAAGTGCTCTAAGATTTCGGGTTCGAGCGAGATGGCGTGATCGGCCGATTCGAGTGCGACTTGCGGCTCGCCTTGATCGATTTTAATCCGAGTTTTTAGTGTCAGTGCGGGCACGTAGTCCGCATCGATTTTGAGCATTTGCTCGACGCCATTAGCGGCTCCCTTGAGGTCGCCAATCAGGTAGTTGCCTTCAGCAATACCGTAGTAGAACTCAATACGCGTGGCGTCTGACTTTGCATGTAGTGTGCAAAATGTCAGCAAGAGCAGAGTGATGAATATGCGAAAGCGCGGAGGCATGGCGATAGGATGAGAACGAACCTTCGCTTTCTAGACCCCTTTATCGCGGGCGGCGCGTTCGACTCGTCTGACGAAGTTTTCGAGGTTGTTGTCGGGCTCCATAAAGAGTGCGCGGCGCAGGAGTGGTAGGGCTGCTTGATAGTCGGTGTTGGCTACGAGTGCTTGTGCATGGGCGATAAGTGCGTTGCGCTCATAGGCTTCGATTTTTTCAGCCTGATCGAAGCGGTTGATTGCTTTAGGCAAGTCGCCTTGGGCTGCGTAAATATTGCCGAGTTCAATCAGCGCTTCGCCGTTGAGTGCATCGCGCTCAATAATTTGCTTGAGGGCGGTGAGTGCGGTCTCGGGGTCGTCTTCGGCACGAGCGATTTTTGCCTCAAGGGTGAGGAGCTTGAGGTCGTTGGCATCGCTTAGTTGGTCGCGGAAGCGTTCGCGGGTGCTGCGGATCATGGTCTTACCTGCAGCGAAGTTGCCGGTGCGTGTGAGGATCTCTGCGGCGCGTATGGGTGATTTGATGTCGTTGTTGTTGGCGACTTGCAGGGCGGCTTGATAGGCATCGAGGGCGAGGCTTGGCGCAGCGTTATTGATGTAAATGTCGCCGAGTAGGGTGAGTGTGGCGTGTTCAGCCTTATCCATGCGGCGGACGATCTCGATATTATGTGCGGCGGCCATTGGCTCTTGCTTGCCGAGGTAGGCGTTGCCTTGTAGCAACCAGAAATCGGCACGGTTGGGATGGAGCTTAATCAGTGTATCAAATAGGGCGATGGCGTCGGCGTAGCGTTGAGTCTCTATCAGGCAGCGTGCGAGACCGAGTTTCCAGTCGAGCGTATCTGGCTGCATCAGGATCGCTTGTCGATAGGCGGTCTCGGCAGGGTAGTAGAGCTCTTGGGATAAATAGCAGTAGCCGAGTAGTCCGTATGAGCGGCCGTCGATTGCGCCAAGTTCGATGGCTTTAGAGATGGTTTTGATTGCCGGCTTATAGTTGCCGGATTGTACGTGGACGAGGCCGAGGTTCTTATAGGCGCGGCGAAAGTTGGGGAATTTACTCGTTGCTTGGGCGTAGTATTTCTCGGCGTTGGCGAGGTTGCCATCTTGGAAATAGAGATTAGCGAGGATAAAGTCGAAGACGGCGCTGGTCTTCGGTTTGATCAGTGGCTGCAGTTCTGCGATGGCGGTTTTCGGGTTTGATTTGAGCGTATTTATCAATGAGCGCAGCACGAGTCTCTCATCGTTGGAGATGGGCGGCTCGTATTCGGCAAGTATGCCGTAGCTGCCGGTGAACGATTTAATGAAGCTGGGGTCGTTCCACATGTCCTTGGTTGGGTCGGGGACCGCGCTGAGTGTATTAATTGAACCGATACAAAGTGCGAGGCCGAGGAGCAGGTGTTGGAGGCTTTTCATGGGAAGAGGATATCTCGTTCTAAGTGTCGATATTTATCGCTTCGTGGAGAAGTTAATGGATTTCGCTCCTGCAAGCTTGGCTTCGCCATAGACGTGTGCAAACACACCGTGACTGGCACCTTGGTCGGCTTGGATAATGACAGGGATGTCTTCCTGCAGGGTCAGGCGTTTGACGATCGGAGCGACGCCACTGACGCCGATATCGCGGCCGCCGTAGATCACTTTATTGTTGGCGGTGACGGCGATCAGAATGCTGTTTTTCTGAAGTTGTATCGCGGCGGACGCTTCGGGCTTGTTGACCTCGACGCCGGTCTCTTCGACGAACACGGTGGTAACAATAAAGAAGATCAATAGAATAAAGACCATGTCGATCATTGGCGATAGGTTGATCTCGACCTCGTCTCGGTCTTCGGATGCTAGGTTGCGGCGCATGATATAGTGAGAGTGAGGGGAGTGAGAGTGAGGGAAGGTTTAAAAGTGGGACTGTCTAAGAGTAGGAAGGTGGAAAAGTTTGGGATTCTTAATCTTAATCATTTCGTAGATTAGGATTATAGTTTCCGTTTTTCTGCGTTTTAAAATTTCTAACGATCAGTCGAGTTTCAGTTTGGTGAGGCTGAGGGCTTCGATACGGGCGAGGGCGGCTTCGACTGCGTGCTTGCGGCGGCGTATGATGAGGACGAGGAAGATGCCCGGTAGCGCGATAAAAAGACCGGTTTGGGTGGTGATGAGTGCTTTGGATATACCGGCGGCGACCATGTTTGCGGTTTCGGAGCCACCGCCGCTGGAGATCGCTGCGAAGGTCCCGAGCATGCCGATGACGGTGCCGAGTAGACCCATGAGGGGGGCCGCTGCGACTAGCGTATTTAGAAATTTCATTCGGCGCTCGATGGTGTGCAGCATGCATTGGCGCACTTCTTCGAAGCGGCTACGCACGTGTTTGGACTCGGAGATGTTTTCCTGGGTGTAGCGAATGATTTCGCCGGCGCGCCCTTGGGCTTGCGAGGGATTGTAGATCCAGCTGGTCCATTCGCTCTCGTGTCCTAACTGGATATTACCTTTACGCAGGAAGAGTAATAGCTGAATGGCGGTAGAGTAAATGAGCACGGCGAGCAGTGCGAGTGGGATCATTACCCATCCGCCGCTTAACCAAATACCTGTGATTTTTTCGAACATTGAAAACAGCTGCAAACTTTAGTCCTTATTGTGGCGAGTGGCGACGACCCCATTGATGAAGCCGACTGCGGTCTGCTCCATATCACCGATCTTTTGGCGAGCCATGCGTGCGAGTAGTCCGTGCATAATGAGTGCGGGGATAGCGACAATTAGGCCGAGCTCTGTCGTGACGAGTGCTTCGGAGATCCCGGACGAGAGGCTCTTCGCATTGCTGGTGCCGAAAATAGTGATCAGGTTGAAGGTCTTAATCATACCCGTGACGGTACCGAGAAGTCCGAGTAGTGGTGCGGCGGCAGCGGTCAGCGCGATGAAGGGCAGAAAGCGTTCGAGCTTCGGGCGCACGGCGAGAATTTTTTCGTACAGAATCTCTTCTAGCGTGCCACGCTTCTCGTCGGCATATTCGACGCCGACAGTGAGGAGTGCTCCGCCAGCTCCGGGAATGGTTGAAGCGGCGGTCTTTGCGTCGGCCAGATCGCCGTTGGCGAGGTGGCTGAGCACGTATTGCACGTCTTCTGGCTGAGGTGTTTTGAAGCTGGTGACTTCGAAGAACTTGAGAATGCCAAGCAGTAAGCAGACGGCGCCTAGGGCAATGATGGCGACACCGACACTGCCGCCTTTGGCTAAGTGCTCTGCAATGCTATCGTTGCTTGCTTGAATCTTGAGTGCTTTCCCGAGAGTTGCATCGGCGGGGATTTGTCCAGAGCCGCTCTCTATGAGTTGACGAATACCGATGGAGAAATTGCCTGGCACTGCGATGGCGGCTTCTGCAGCGTTGAGCTTATTGAAAGTGACGCCTGTGAGCTCAGATTGCTTTGACGCAAAATAGACTGTCGGTCCAAATACGGCAAAAGTGCCTACTTCGACTTCACCAGTGGGTGTGAGCGCGCGGCCCTCAAAGGTGTAGCCGCCGACGAGTTGCTCGAGGCGATTCAAGGCGACACCAATGACATCGATTTGTTTTTCGAAACGCTCGCTGTTCGACATGTCTGAGTCGTCCAGTGCGAGGCGTGCTTCTTCGGCGGTTGCTGAGTAGAGTTGCGTCTCGCTGTAGTCGACACGTGTCTCGAAGGAGCGTACGAATTCGTCTAGTAGGCTGCCAGTATATTCGTTTTGCGATTGGATCGCTTCGACTTGCTCGCGCAGACGATTGAGGCCGAGGTCGCTGTTGTCACGTAGATGCCGCAGACGATTGAGCTCATCGCTCTTTTGGCGGACGTCGTCTTCGAGGCTCGAGACATCGCTGATAAGTGGAATTTTTTCGGTGGCGATGGCATCGCGCACTTCGGAGAGTTCGTTGAGAGAGGCTGTTAGGTCGGCGTCGGCTTGGTTGCTGGCGGCGTCAAACGTCTTAGCATGTGCGCTACATGGCCAGACGAGCGTGATCAGTGCGAGAGCGAGGAGCATTTTAGGTATGGCTTGCATGTGTGCGCTGATAAAAGGCTTTAATTGATGCGTGCGGGGACTGCGACGAACTGAATTTCTTCACTGCCTTCATAGACAGCCAAGAGTTGTTTAATGTGTGGTCCGGCACCTTCGATTTGTGGCCATTCCCAGCCGTCTTCTCCAGGATGGCCGATGCCAGCGTATGCACCAGACGCATCGACGTAGTAGGCCATTGCCAAACCCCAGTAGAGAGTGCGTACTTCGACGATTTTGCCACTGTTCAGTTCTCGAGATTCACTGGTCTGTGTAATGGTGGCGTTAAACTTGTCGGCTTGGCTTAGAATGCCGACGATGTTTTGTACGCGCTCACCGAGGGAGAGCTTTGTGTTAGCTGAATCTTTTGGTAGGCGTCGGATCAGTGGCTTGATTTTTTCTACCAGTGGGCTGGGTAGGGTCTTAACGACGCGCTTCATCTGCACTTCGAGTTTTTGAATACTGCCTTCGACCACTGCAGAGGCTTCCGTGAACGCTTCCTTTTGCGCAGTCAACTTACTGCGGTCTTCGTCCGCGGCAGTGGCAGAGCTTTTGAGGTCTTCGAGTGCTGTTTCTAGGCGATTCAGCTCACTGCTGAGCAGCTTCTGAGTATCAGATAGGATGGATTGCTCCAGGCGCCAGTCACTTTTTTCCTTAGAAATAATTTGCTTGGTCTGCACCCATTGATCGAGCACGTTGCGTGTCGATTCTAAGTTGGTTTGTGCATTCAGGTAGAGTGACGAGAGGCAGGCTCCGAGAGCGACTCTAAATAGGAGTTTGGTTTTCATGACGTGTTTATGGCAGAATATGGGGAACGATGAGAGTTCAATATATCTTCGAATCTAGCAAATATATCAGAGGTGATGTGCCCTGAGTTCTCATGGAGTCCAATCTGAGCCGACGACTTTTTAAAATTCAATCCGTGAACGTGTTCGTTGCGCCACTTTCGGTCGGGTTATTCGCTCTCGTCGCTGCCGATTTCAGCGAAGCGCATGACTTCTTCTAGGGTGGTGGTGCCTCTTTTGATGTGCTCCCAACCGCTTTGTTGCAGCGAGCGCATGCCTTGTTGGATTGCGGTCTCGCGGATCGTGCGCGATGACTCACGCTTAACAATATGCTCGTGGATCTCTTCGGACATGCGAAGAATCTCGAAAATCGCGACACGGCCACGGAACCCGAGCTTACGGCAACGCTCGCAGCCGACCGCTGCTTTGGCGAGGTTGCGGTACTGCGCCTCGTTGCGATCAATGCGCATGGTGGTGAGGCAGCTCTCAATGTGGTGCTGCTCGAAGTTGGCTGGCTGCGCACAGTTCGGGCAAAGACGGCGCACGAGCCGTTGTGCGATAATCATTTCCACCGAGGAAGCGATCAGGAAGGGCTCGATGTCCATATCGGTCAGACGGGTGAGTGCGCCGGGAGCATCGTTGGTGTGCAGCGTGCTGAGCACGAGGTGGCCGGTGAGTGAGGCACGAATTGCGATGTCGGCAGTCTCGCGGTCACGGATTTCACCGACCATAATGACGTCGGGGTCTTGGCGCAAAACGGCGCGTAATGAATGAGCAAAGGTAAGGCCGATGTCAGCATGCACTTGTGTTTGGTTAACACCTGGCACTTCGTATTCGACCGGATCTTCGACGGTAATGATACGCCGCTCAGGGCGGTTAATCAGGCGAATGAAGGCTGTGAGCGAAGTGGATTTACCGGAACCTGTGGGGCCGGTGACGAGCACGATACCGTGCGGAGCAGCAAGAGTACGAGTGACTTTTTCTTCTTCCTCTTCGGTCAGACCGAGCTCACGCATTGAGAGTGGCTTCGATTTCTGGTTGAGGAGACGTAAACTGACGCTCTCACCATACATAGTCGGAAAAGTTGAGATGCGAATGTCGAGCTCGGTATCGCCTGCACCGAACGAGATGCGACCATCCTGTGGGCGTCGCTTTTCGGAGATGTTGAGCTTCGCCATAATCTTGAGGCGCGAAATGATCGCGTCTTGGAAGCGTATCAAGTTGTCTGGAACGCGAATCGCAACCAGTTCGCCGTCGATACGGTAGCGGATTTGTAGGGCATCGCGATGGGGTTCAAAGTGAATGTCGGTCGCGCGGTCGCTGACCGCTTTTTGCACGACTTCGTTGACAAAGCGAATGACGGCGGCGTCCTCATCCTCGTCTTCCTCTTCTTCCGCCTCATTGGTGGCGATATCGGATTCATCGAGGCTGCCGGCGCCTACGCCGAAGCGCTGGGTGATGGTATGGATAACTTGCTCGGGGTCGCCGAGGTGCCACTCAGGCTTACGACCACAGGCAGCAAAAATCCAGCGATCCATTTTGTCATCTGGTGGCCATAATGTGACGAGCGGGATGGGCGTATTTTCAGTGACAGGTGTGTCGTCGAAATCGTCGTCTTGAGCTACTTTAAGGACCGGCACGCATTGATACTCATGGATTAGACGTAGGGGTAGGGTGGCCGTGGGATTATCAATCAGCTCGATTTCGTTGAGCACGGGGAGATTGGCTATCTTCGCAATTTCAGTGACGAGCTCACGTGTGGAACGGTTTTGCAGGGTCGCAATCTGAACGAGACGCTCTGCGCGAGGAAGCGCTTCGACCTCTTCGCGTGCGTTTTCGTTAAGGTCACTGTAAAGTAGAGAGAAGTCCATTTTTTGGGAAATATTAAAAGTCAAAGGGAGATGTATCGATCTATAGCAGGGAAAGTTACCAACAGTATCGAGACTCAATCTTCAGTCAGCAACTCTTCCTTTTCCCAATAATCGTCGCCATAGTCGAAGAAAATCTCTTCGCCAGGCTCAATCGTGCGGAGCGCTTCGAAGCGAGCGCTCTTCCATCTAGACGAAACTGTAAGGGAGGCATTCGGCTGATCACTATGATTGATAAAGCGGGTATAGTTAGCTTTCGGTCCTTCACCAACGATGATGTGAGAGTGGCACACCCATAATACATAGGCAGAGAAGGGGCGGTCGGGATGATAGAATTCCTCTGAACTGATGACTTCGCCGGTATAGTAGCCGATGGTGTCTTCTGCTTCGAGGCGCACCTTTGTGAATAAGCCTTGCCCAGCGCCTTCGACGCTGGAGGCTTTGACTTCAAAATCCACTGCGGTCCATTTTTTAGGTTTAGACATACGAGTTGAAATTGTTCTGAGTGCGAACGCACGACAAGACTGGATTTGGCAAAGTGAAAGTCCCATAGTTGAACCGCAGCAATAC
>DBBT01000057.1:12261-21489 GCA_002292345.1 Opitutia bacterium UBA977
AAGTGGTGGTCGAAGGGGGACTTGAACCCCCACGCCCGAAGGCACGAGTCCCTTAAACTCGCGTGTCTGCCAATTCCACCATTCGACCGAATTACTGCGCTTGCACGCGGTGAAGTTGGAAGGTGATAGGTTAGATTTTTAAGAGATCAATCAAATTATTAAAAAAAAAGAAATTAGTTCAAAAAAGCCTGCTCGCAGGCTTGAATGTTGATACTCTTTCCCTTACCACAATAGCTTACTTCACTAACTAGATTCACGCGGCCGTTTTTTTCGGCTCGTTTCATAAATAACGCTATGGCTGAAAAACCAGCAGATAAACCTCAAGAGTCCTCTAAAAAAGCACTCGATCTTAATACACTTTCCGGTCTCGATTTCGGTCCATCATGGGCAGACGAGAACGCGAAGCGCCCATCTTTGAAGCAGTTTGACTCTCGTGGAGATTCGCGCGGCAAGGGTAAGCGTTCTGGAGGTGGTGGTTCGCGCGATCGTCGCGGCCCCAGTGGCGGTGCACGTCCGAGCGGACCGAGTGCTGGAGGTCGTCCTCAAGGCGGCGGCCCAGGTCGCCCGCAGGGTGAAGGTCGCTCACGAGGTGGCGGTGAAGGTAGCCGTCGAGATGATCGGCGCGGTGGAGGTCGTCCAGAGCATGCGGTATTTAATCCGACCGTGAAGGTTGACATTTATCCGCAAGACGAAGCCTTTGAGGCATTGGTCAAGCGTCTACGTGCAACTGTCCGTACCTATCAACTTTTCGAGATTGCGAATCTCTTACTTGAGAAACCAGAGCGCTTCGTCGTGGTGGTTGAAAACAAAGCAAAAGCTGGAGAGAAGCCTGCACCGCTGTTCTTCTCCGTCCCTGGGCATTTACCTTTTGAGACCGAGGAAGCTGCGATCAATCATGTATTGAGCAACCATCTCGACCTATTCTTTGATATGGAAGAGATCGAAATTGAGGCGCCGAAGGGAAATTTTCAGATGGTTAATCGCTGCTCCGTAACGGGTGACTTACTCGGACCGCCGAATTATCACCTTTATCAAGAGACGTTGAAGCGTCACTACGCGGCGAAAATTACCGGTATGTCATTCGATCGTTTTGTTTCGAAGGTTGAGGCAGTGAAAGAGCAGGAGTCAATTGATGCATGGGTGGAATCGATGAAAAAAGGTGCACGTTATATTCTTAAAGAACGCCAAGAAGGTGAGCCTGAGGCACTTGATACGCTTGAATCAGTGCGTTTCTTTCTGTTGCAGCACCGTAAAGACAAGATCGTTAGCTCTGGTGAGACGATTCGATTTGCAGGCCGCGATATTGAGCGCCTGCCAAAGGGGGACATTCGTCGTTCGGTCGAAACATATGTTGAGCAGCAGCGTCATTTCCCGCTTGATTCAGCGAATAACATTCGCGGGCGCCTGCGTCGTCATAAGTTTGCCGTCTATAAAAAAGGCTCAAAAGGGGTCTCTTTTGTCTGTGCGGTGAAACGTAAATTCCGCGACAGCAAGACAGTCTTCACGCCTTCTATTCAAGGGTTGATCGAATTTGTCGAGAAGCATCCAAACACACCTGCCTCTAAGTTGCCTAAACTGTACATCGATATTGATACGGAGAAACAGCATCCCGCCAAACTCGAAATGACCGAGGCTGAAATTGCTGCTGCCGCCGCGGCTGTTGAGGCTACCAAACTTGCTGCGGCTGCAGTCGACCAAGACGGTGCTGAAGCGCCAGTCACGCCAGTCGTGGAGGCACCTGCGCCTGCGCCAGATGCGGCTGCCTCGACTGATGCAATGGCAAAGATCGAACTTAGCGAAGACGAACAGAAAAGCCTAAATCAGCTCATGCGTGATTTGCGTTGGTTGATCGTCGAAGGTTACGTTACCGAATACGGAGATGGTCGTCTGTTTGCAGCACCGCCGATGGCAGAAGCAAAGCCAAAAGTAGTGAAACAGCCTGCTCCGAAAGATGATCAAGTCAAAACTGTCGAACCAGAGCCGAGCGCTGAATTAGCAGCTGCTCCAGAAGTCGTTGTCGAAACTGAAGTAAGCGCCGAGCCAAAACCCGGAGTAGCGGACGCTGAGATAAAGATCGAAGTGGCAGCTGAGGAAACTCCAGCCGCACCTGAAACAATTGTAGATGAGGCAGTAAAAGTTGTTGATCCAGTAGCTAAAGCTGTTGCTGAAGTTATTGAAGAAAAACTCGGAGTTGCCGAAGTCGAAGCTTCTACAATAGAGACAACTGACGAAACCGAGTCAAAGACGCAGTAGTCACTCTTAAAATTTGCGGGTATTCGCTGAGCGTTAAAGCTCACCTGGATGCCCGTTTTTTGTAGTTAAATGACCCGCGCATAATTTGTCATACGCGCGAACACAAAGAAGGGCATGCCTCTATATTTTAGTCGATTCCGATTAAGCTTGAAGAGGCTCGTCAGATCGCAGAATCCGTGCTTTGCGGGTGATGGAATTACCTCTTTTTTTAGTCAGAATTTCGTCTGTATTTTGCCAAAAATTGCAAAGCATGATTTATTTCAACCGTCTTATTCTGCGTCGCGTTCAGCGATCGCTCGAACGTAGAGCTCGCGGCTAATCCATGCGTCGGTGGCGGCGTAGCGGACCTGCTTTAGATCTAGCTCGGGTCGTGCCCAGTTTGAGACTTGAGCAGCCTTACTAATGCGGCCTTGCATAAGAAGGCCAGCAAGGGCGCGGAGACCACGATTTTCATAGCCAAGTTTTAGTGTTATGTCGGCAATCTCGACAAAACCTCCAGCTTGGAAGTCTTCCATCGCACGCAATTCTTTGACATCGTCTTTGATTGCGACGCCAGTCTTGAGGATCGATTCCGACTCTAAGATCGGCAGGAGTGGGGCTAGGGTTTTTGTCACGCAAATACGAAATAAATAGACGCAGTCAGGCGTACCGAGCTGGATGAGTGAGGGTGGATAGTAATCGCCTTTTTTAAAAGTGGGGCGAGTCTCGGTATCGAAGCCGAGGACTGATTCGTGTTTCAGCTTTTCGACGGCTGCGACCATTTCTTCTATGGTATTGAGAATCTCGATACGTCCTTGCCAATTGATGAGAGGTAGCTCGTTTATTTCGGCTTTAGATATCTTGCGTGGCTCAGGTTTTTTAGGAGTAATATTTTCAGACATGTTATATTCGGAGTCCGTTGAAACTAGAGCGCGAAGTGACTGCACATTAAGCCTCGATCACTAAGCCATCGTAAGCAATGGCGATGTGATTTGGGAAAAAATCCTGATCAGTCAGGTTGAATTTTTGATTATAGCTTCGGCGATATTGAAGGGTGCCTTCGTGTATCTCTTCGATATCGCGATCGGTATGGGCAGGCTCGTGGTGAAAAATTACCAACTGCTTGACTCTTGCACGCGCAGCCAGTTCGACGGCGGTGATATGGTTGGAGTGACCCCAGTTGCGCTTGGCTGTGGTGGCTTCTAGGAATGTATATTGACCGTCGAAAATGAGTACGTCGGCATTGCGAAAGAAGTCGATGAATGGATAGTTGGGCTCTTTAGCCTCTGGGCCATGCTCGGAGTCGGACGAATAGATTACGGATTTGTCGTGTTGCTCGAAGCGGTAGCCCCAAGAGTCGCCCGGGTGTTGTTGTTTAATGGTGGTGATGGCGACGTCATCTACCTGAAACGAGTCACTAGGTGCCCGGATATCGAACTCAATGTCTGCTTGCATCGTTTCATATGGTACGGGGAAACACGGGCTCGTCATTTGCGCCCGGATCGTCTCCTCGATTGCAGCGTGAAAACCGTGGAAGATGATTCGATTACCTGGGATGTAGGCTGGAGTAAAAAAGGGAAAGCCTTGAATATGATCCCAATGCAGGTGGGAGATAAATATATGGTAGGTCTTGAGTGGTGTATCTGCTGGTAGTGAAAGGGCGTAATCACGGATGCCGGTACCTGCATCGCATAGGATGACGTCTTCGTTGCCGGCTTCGATTTGCACGCAAGAAGTATTGGCCTTGAATGTGCCCCGCATATGATGCGGCAGGGTGTTGAGAAAGGTATCGATCTCTGTTTCAGAAGTGAATTTCTGGTCGCGGGCTGCCCACAGAGCAGCTTTTACCTTATCTCGGATATTGGCCGAGGATGCGGGAGAGGGGAGAGAGCCACAAGAGCCCCAGATGATTGCCTTAATACTCACGAGTCAGATTTTTGAAATAGTATGGCGTTCTTTTTCTGCGAGTCAAAGTAAAGGGTAAGGCTTTGGAGAAGTGGGTAGCTATTCAGGCGTTGCCAGTGGCAACCATTACGTGAATCTAGAGTTATAATCCAAACACCGACATACCAGTAACGACTAGCCAGAACAGGACAATGGTGACGAGTCGTGCGACTAACGTAATTTTAAGCGCATCCGCCCATTCATACGCCTCAGTGATCAATCGTATCAGCAACAGCATGATCAAAGAGCTCAGCGCAATCTGCATTGGATTCAAGAGGCTAATGCCGAGGGTGAGCTGCAGAATTGCCCCGACGGATGCGACTATTAGGCTAATCGGCAATACTTGAAATAATAAGAAGCGAAATCCACATACAAAAAAGGTGATTTTCAGGATAATCAGTGTAATAACGACCTCGATACTGAAACCGATAAGAATGTCGAGTAGCGGATGTCTTCCCTGTGTACGTTTGCTGGTGCTGAATTCCACCGTATTATCGTTGAGTGTAGCGGCGAATTCTTGCATTTTTTTGCCATAAATAAGGTTAAGTTCTTCGATGTCGGCTGATGAAGCTTCGGCACTTTCAGTGATCGTGAGTTGATCGCGCACCAAAGAGGTTTCCAATGTGTCCCCAATGAAGTGAGTGGTTTCTGTTTCGGCAGATGGATCTGCTTCGTCAGTCGCGGAGGGCCCTAATGGGTTTGCAGCGGCACGACTGGAGAGCTTATCTTGTTCGTTTTCAACCGCAAGGGTGTTACTCGCTTGAGTTTGGGCGCCGACATCCATCAGCAGGCTAAGCAGTGTGAAGATGGCGTAGGGGAGGGCTTTCATGGTAATCTTATAAATAAGGAGTAAGCGCATATAGAGGGTCCTACTTGGGTGTAGGTCAATCTTGTAGGCGCCGCATGTTCGGATTACATCGCCTCTGCATAAGCTAATTTTTTTTGAGTTTAACGCACCATCATTCGCTGGCATTCTACTGACTTGTTGCTTCTTCGCGGGCGGCTTTGGTCATTCGCACTACGTTACGGACGGAATTTTTCGTGATAACGTTGCCACCGGTACCGCGGCCGCGCACTGCCAAGTCGCGGAAGAGGACTTCTTCTTCGATCTTACGGAGGCGTGGGGCGGGCTTGAGATTGACTTTTACGGCGTCGGCTTCGCCACCATCGGTCGGGTAGCAGGAGATATAAAAAACGCGTGAGCCAGGCTTGCCTTTGGTAAGATCGTATTCCTTGTCGCGTGTCACGCCACCGATGGTGAAGTGTTTGGCAACCGTCGGTCCAGTGCGGCCATCACGATACACCATGCAGTAAGTGAGGGCGTTGGGATCGGTGCGGTTGTAGATGTCGATGTGTAGAATGTTTTTACCGTAAAAGCCCTTGTCGCTGACTTTAGAGACGATTAGCTTGCCCTCTTGGTTGATCGATAGGAGGTCGCTGAGATTGGAGCATTTGCAGACGACTTCGTCCTTCTTCATACTGATCCCAGCAAAGCCTTCCTTGCGATCGACGTATAGGGTCTCGTTGGCGATCACGACTTCGTGTGCGACTACTTTATTGAAAGAGGCGAGTTCGGTTTTACGTTCGCGACCCTTACCGTATTTCTTAATCAACTCCTTGAACCAGCGGATGGTGTATTTGGTGAGTTGCTTGAGGTGGCGCTGCGTTTCTGAGATAGCCTCTTCGAGGCCTTTGATGAGCTCGTCGGCACGAAAGGAGTCGAACTTCGAAATACGTTTAATTTTGATTTCGAGTAGGCGTAGTATGTCGTCGCGTGTGACTTTACGCTTAAAGATTTTTTTGTAGGGTTTAAGACCAACGTCGACTGTTTCGATTACGGCCTCCCAAGTCTCTTCTTCTTCGATGCGGCGGTAAATGCGTTTTTCGATAAAGATTTTCTCGAGAGACGAGAAGTGCCACTTTTCTTCGAGTTCGGCGAGTTCGATTTCGAGCTCTAGTTTGAGCAGTTCGCGGGTCTTTTCAGTGGCTAGGTAGAGGAGATCGAGTGCGGAGTAGAAGTTGGGCTTGTCGTTCTCGATCACGCAGATGTTGGTCGAGATCGAGACTTCGCAATCGGTAAAGGCGTAGAGTGCCTGCTCGGCGGTCTGAACGTCCACGCCAGCGGGTAGGTACACCAGGATCTCGACCACATCTGCGGTGTTGTCCTCGACGCGCAGAATCTTAATTTTTCCTTTTTCGTTGGCCGAGATGATGGAGTCGATCAGCGAAGTGGTGGTTTTGCTGAATGGCAACTCAGTGATGGCGAGTAGGCTCTTCTTGCGCGCTTCGATGCGGGCACGGCACTTGACGCGGCCACCGCGCTTGCCGTTGTTGTATTCGGAGACGTCGGCGATGCCACCTGTCGGGAAGTCGGGGACGATTTCGGGCGTATCTTTGCGTAAAAATGAGATGCAGCCCTCGAGTAGCTCGATGAAGTTGTGCGGCAGGATCTTACAAGAGAGGCCTACGGCTATGCCTTCGGCACCTTGCGCTAGCAGAAGTGGAAATTTGACTGGTTGAGTTTCGGGCTCTTTGTTACGGCCGTCATAGGAAGAGAGCCAGTTGGTGGTCTTTGGGTTGAAGACCACTTCGAGGGCAAATTTAGACAGACGCGCTTCGATGTAACGAGCGGCCGCGGCGGAGTCGCCAGTGAGGGTGTTGCCCCAGTTGCCCTGCATATCAATGAGTAGCTCTTTTTGGCCTAGCTGCACCATCGCGTCGCCGATTGAGGCATCACCATGCGGATGGTATTTCATCGTGTTACCAATGACGTTGGCAACCTTGTTGTAGCGGCCGTCTTCCAGCTCGCGCATTGAGTGGAGGATGCGGCGCTGCACAGGCTTAAGGCCATCGTTGGCGTGCGGCACGGCGCGCTCAAGGATTACGTAGCTAGCGTAATCGAGGAACCACTCACTAAACATGTCATCGACGTGGCCAGAATCAGGTTTGTCCTCAAAGACGTCTTCGAGCTCGGTGGCGTCGGTCGTCGGCTCGCTGCTGTTGTCCTCAGTAGGTACATCGAGCGGGAATTCTAGGTTGTCGTCGTCTGCGGGCTTTTTATTACGAGGCATGTCTGGAAAGCTGAAAGTGGAGTCTGTCGAAGAGTTGAGCTTCGATCAATTCATCGTTTCAGAGATGGAGACAGATGAGCGTGGATCAAGAGTGAAGTGCCGGTTTGTTGTTTTTGAGCTTATTTTTAGAGGAATGTCTCTAATATGAGTCAGAATGTATCTATGAATCGGTGTGTAAGCTGCGAATCGTGTTTTTATTACCAAGTCAGTATCTGGGGCGGGCAGCGCAGAGGTCATTTTCGTTTAAGAAAGCGTGATAGTTATTTTAACTTTTTGCTTATCATATCTGTACATTTACGTACACTAAAAATATGTCCACAAACGATACCCCGAAGACAACGCATAAGGCCCTTTTAAAGTGGACTGAAAAAATGATATCGCTCTGCGAACCAGCCGATGTTCACTGGTGTGATGGTTCGCAAAATGAAGCCGACAGCCTCTTCGCTGCGATGGTGAAGAAGGGGATGTGCGTGAAGCTTAATGAGCAGAAACGCCCCAATAGTTACCTATTCCGCTCGGATCCAAACGATGTGGCGCGTGTCGAATCGAAGACATTTATTTGCTCTCAGAACAAGGACGGCGCGGGGCCAACCAATAACTGGGAAGATCCGCGTACGATGCGCCGTAAAATGAAGCAGCTCTTCAAGGGCTGCATGCACGGCCGCACGATGTATATTATACCGTTTAGTATGGGGCCAGTCGGTGGGCCGATCTCGAAGATCGGTGTCGAAATTACTGATTCGCCCTATGTAGTGGTAAATATGCGCATCATGGCGCGGGTCGGCGACGTGGTACTCAAAGTGTTGGGTCAAGACGGCTTCTTCGTGCCCTGTCTGCACTCGGTCGGTTACCCGCTCGATGAAGGCGTTGTAGATGTGACTTGGCCCTGTAATCCTAAAGAGACACATATTGTGCATTTCCCCGAGGAGCGCACGGTCGTCTCTTACGGTTCCGGTTATGGCGGTAATGCCCTGCTTGGGAAAAAGTGCCTAGCGCTGCGTATCGCCTCGACCTTGGCTCGCGATGAAGGATGGATGGCGGAACATATGCTGATTCTCGGGGTTGAAGAGCCGGATGGGCGTAAGACCTATGTCACTGCTGCGTTCCCAAGTGCCTGCGGTAAAACGAATTTTGCCATGATCATTCCGCCCGCAGAAATGGAGGGTTATAAAGTAACCTGCGTGGGTGATGATATTGCTTGGATTAAGCCTGGGGCGGATGGCTTCCTCTATGCAATCAATCCCGAATCTGGTTTTTTTGGCGTCGCGCCAGGCACTTCTGATCAGACCAACCCGAGCGCGATGGTCTCCTGTTCTAAGGATAGCATTTTTACCAATGTTGCGTTAACTGACGATGGCGATGTCTGGTGGGAGGGTATGACGGAGCATGCGCCGCAGCATTTGATCGACTGGAAAGGCCAGGACTGGACGCCGGCCAGCGAAACACCGTCCTCGCATCCGAATAGTCGTTTCACGGCACCCGCGGTGAATTGCCCGGTGCTCGATCCTGAATGGGAAAAGCCAGAAGGAGTACGTATTCATGCGATGGTTTTTGGTGGCCGGCGGATGAGCGATGTGCCGCTTGTCACGCAAGCGTTTAACTGGGGGCACGGCGTCTATCTTGGCGCGACCACGGGCTCCGAAATGACTGCGGCCGCCGAAGGCACGATGGGTTCACTACGTCGCGATCCGATGGCGATGCTACCTTTCTGCGGCTATCATATGGGGGACTACTTTCGCCACTGGTTCAAGATGCAGCGCGGCTTAACAGAGACACCACTAGTGTTTAACGTCAATTGGTTCCGCAAAGATACCGCGGGTAATTGGCTCTGGCCTGGGTTTGGCGAAAATATGCGCCCGCTCCGCTGGATTGTCGAACGGGCAACGGGCCGCACTGGCGGCAAAGAGACACCGATTGGATGGATGCCGCGTTACCAAGATCTTGATTGGCGTGGCATGGATGACTTTAGCGAGGCGGACTT
>DBBT01000133.1:0-1956 GCA_002292345.1 Opitutia bacterium UBA977
TGTAGACTTCGCCGCCGAACAGGTCACTCTGACCCAGAAATGGATCACTGGCAGCCCTGTTACCGGCTTCACGAGTTGGGTAGATGGCACCTTCGCCAACGGCACTCTGAGCGATAAGACTGCGACCGGTGACGACGACAACGACGGCATCAGCAACCTGATCGAGTTTGCGGTTGAAGGCCAAGACCCAACGGTCTCGAACTCGACCGTGGGTACTTACAGTGGCCTAACAGTGACCTTCTTGAAGCGTCAGGAGGATCCTGCAGTCGGTGGAATCACCTACGCGATCGAGCAATCCACTGATCTAGGTGTGACCGACACATGGGCAGATGTGGCACCGACTACTAATACTGATACTGAGATCTCCTACGAAATGCCCGGAACTGAGGTTAAGGACTTCGTTCGCCTGAAGGTGACGCAGGAATAACCAACACCGCTCATTGAGCGGCGGGGTCTTCGCCAAGACGATCCCGACCGCCCAAAGTACGTTTTTAAATCTGGCAGTACCGCATCCGCGGTGCTGCCATTTTTTTGTGTACGCTGGGTGGTGCGTTGAATCAGTTTTATTCTCTCCACTCTGCAAGCATGGCGCTTGCTAAGCATCACCCGAACAGGCATTTTTTGTGCGATGAAATATTTCCCCAGCTTTAAAATATTGATACGCTGTGCTGCATGCACAGTCGCCTTACTGGCCGCGTCGGCGCTGACGGCCAAAGAGCCCTTAAATGTGGTTTTGATCCTCGCCGACGATCTCGGTAGCGTGGACCTAAATTGCTACGGTTCCGATGATCTGAGTACGCCGAATATCGATGCGTTGGCGGAACGCGGTGTGCGTTTTAGTCAGTTTTATGTCGGCTCTGCGATTTGCTCGCCATCGCGTGCGGCTTTGTTGACCGGGCGTTATCCGCAGCGCGCGCAGCTCCCGCGCAATACCAATTACACCGGCATGCCGGGCTCACAGTTCACCATGGCCGAACTGTTTCAGGGCGCTGGCTATCGCACTGCTTTAATCGGCAAATGGCACTTGGGTGAGACGCCGCAGACCGACCCACAGGCCCAGGGGTTTGATGAGTTTTTCGGGCACCGCCGAGGCTGTATCGATAACTACTCGCACTTCTTTTATTGGTCGGGGCCGAATCGCCATGATCTGTGGCGGGACCGCACGGAGGTCTTTGAACCTGGTGAATATTTCCCGGATTTGATGGTTCGCGAAACCAAGCGTTTTTTTCAAAAGAATACAGAGCAGCCCTTCTTCCTCTATCTCGCGTTGAACACCCCGCATTATCCCATGCAGGCGGAGCAGAAATTTGTCGAAATGTATGCGGATCTGGCAGATCCCAACCGTCAGCGCTACGCGGCGTTTGTGACTTCGCTGGATGATAAAGTCGGTCAGGTTCTTGCCGAGCTGGATCGTCTCGGTCTAGCCGAAAATACTTTGGTTGTTTTTATGAGTGATCACGGCCATTCAACCGAAGATCGTGCTTTCGGAGGTGGGGGCAGTGCCGGGCCTTACCGTGGCGCCAAGGCGACACTGTGGGAGGGCGGCATACGGGTGCCGTGTATTGTTTCGCTGCCGGCAGTCATTCCCGCAGGCGAAGTGCGCGACCAGTTAGTGACGAGTATGGACTTGTTTCCCACCATCGCTGAGTATGCAGGACTGACGCTGCCCGATCGTAAGATCGATGGACTATCGATTACAAACCTGATTGCCGACGCAGATATAGTCTCACCGCACAGCACTTGGTACTGGGAACTTTACGGTAGATGGGCAGTGCGTCACGGTCAGTGGAAACTAGTCAAAACCGATAATGAGACCTTCCTTTCGGATCTGTCGAAAGACCTATCTGAGCGCCAAAATTTAGCGGCGGCATATCCCGACGTCGTTAAAGAACTGTCGGATATGCACAAAGCTTGGAAAGTTGAATCGCTGCTGCAGTGATGGGTGGTGCGAGGAGT
>DBBT01000133.1:2047-5574 GCA_002292345.1 Opitutia bacterium UBA977
CGTGGCCGAAGTCCATTGGCTCATGTCCATCGAAGTGACGTGCTTGCCATTCAGGATGACGTCAATCGAAGGACCCTTGCAAATGATGGTGTAGTGGTTCCACTCGCCGGCAGGTTTGACCGCAGCTTCGCTGGCGGCAAGTCGGCCAAAGATGGCTCCGCAACGCCAGGTGCCGTCTTTCGAGACCCATGGCTCGGAGTAATCATCGGTAATTTGAATTTCGACCGAGTTGGGGATCCACTGTTTGATATCGGTTACATAGACGAGCACGCCGCTGTTCGCAGCCGGGCCGTTTTTAAATTCGAGGTCGAGGACGTAGTTTTCATACTCTTTTGCCGACCACAGGACCTTATCTTTGCTGGCGGTTAATTCTCCATTGGTAACCGTCCAGACGCCTTCTGGGAAGACCGCGTCGGACAAATCTGCCGCGAACAGCGGTTGCCACTCAGAGCTAGCGGACGGGCTTGAATCGTCTGCCACGTTGGGCATTTCGCGGTCGGTCTTTTCGATGCCGACAGGGCTTGCGGCAGTGAGAGTGGATGTTCCGGTGAGGAGCAGTAGGGTTGCGATGGTCGTTTGAATTTTCATTGTCTTAATATTTGCGGTATTTCTTGCGGACGAGGGTGTTGGCTTCGGGGACGTTGGTGC
This sequence comes from Opitutia bacterium UBA977, assembly GCA_002292345.1. Lineage (GTDB taxonomy): Bacteria > Verrucomicrobiota > Verrucomicrobiia > Opitutales > Coraliomargaritaceae > Lentimonas. Next base: position 2,696 of record DBBT01000133.1, read on the forward strand.
AGACCATATTTTTAGGATCCCACTCAATCTTTTTGCCAAAACGTACTGCCAGATTCCCGAGCAGAACCATTTCGGTCAGCGGGCCTGCGTAGTCAAAGTTCGCTTGAGCAGGCTCACCGCCCTTACACGCTTCAATCCATTCCTCTTTATGGCCAATGGACGGCTTTTCGGTTTCTTCCGGCATGCGGTTTTTAGCGAAATCCACCCAGGCGGATTGAGGAATCAATCGAGCGGCTTTGCAGTAAATGTCGCTAATCATAATGGTGCCTTCAGTGCCATACCAGAGTTGACCACCGTCGCCTGAAGGTAGCTTGCGCGAAGCTTCCAATTCCTGCGGACGTTCTGGGAATTTGTTGCCGTCATACCAAACGAGCTTGATCGGGCCGCGCTCTGCAGTTGCCGGGAATTGGTAGGTGACGATCGACCATTCTGGAAAACTCCATTCGCTTTGCGGGCCACAGACGGCCTCGACGCTGGTGGGGTTACTCAAATCGAGCACGTCAAAGGGGCAGTCCATGGCATGACAGCCGATATCGCCAAGTGCGCCACAGCCATATTCAGACCAACCGCGCCAAGCGAAAGGCATGTACGCTGAATTGTAGGGGCGCTCTGCCGCAATTCCCTGCCAGAGGTTCCAGTCGATGTGCGCGGGCACCTCTTGCGCCGGGGCGAGGGGACGGTCGCCTTGTGGCCAGACTGGGCGGTTTGTCCAGATGTGCACCTCGTTGATTTCGCCAATCGCACGTGCTTTATACCATTCACGCATGCGCCGTATGCCATCGAAAGAATGCCCTTGAATGCCCATTTGAGTCATCACTTTGTGTTTACGCGCGGCCTCAGTGAGCGCACGTGCTTCAGCGATGGTGTGGGTCAAAGGTTTCTGCACGAATACATGCTTGCCCATTTTAATCGCCATCATCGCGGCGGCAAAGTGCATGTGGTCAGGCGTACTGATGGTGACAGCGTCGATTTGATCGTCCATTTCCATCAGCATGACGCGGAAATCTTTGTACTTCTTCGCATCGGGATATTTTTCAAAACTCTTTTTCGCCCGCATTGGATCAATATCGCAGAGGGCAACGATATTTTCCGAGGTGATTTGATCGAGATCTCTCCTGCCTTGCCCGCCCACGCCAATACAAGCGATGTTTAGCTTGCGCCCAGTCACGATCTTGCCGGTGCGGGAAGGGATGTCATCCCACGACCAGGCGATTTTCGGCAGTGCCGCATAAGCCAAGGCCCCAAGACCTGCTGTTTGAATAAATTTGCGGCGGTTGATCTCTGGTATTTGCATGTGCTGTCTGTATTCTTTTGCTTAGTGGTTAAAAAATGCGTGATTTAGTCTTAATTATTGGTCGTACGGTAGGTGTTGAGGCGGTCGTTTTGGCTCAGTCTGTGATGGCATCAAAATAGGCTACAGCTAAATGCGTAAAAGTGTAAGCTATCAAAAAGTAACCCTCTGGGCGAAACGTTTATCTCTTGCTGCAGGAAGTCAAGATGCATAAATTAAAAAAATAAACGTTTAATCTTGCATGATATCTGTAAGCTTTTCATCAATTCTAAAACCTTCGGAAGTTGCCCTAATTTTTAATTCTATCTCATCGTCAGTCATGAAATTCCTAGCCAACTTAACTCTTATCGGCTTCAGTCTTATAGCCTGCAGTTCAGTTGCTTTTTCGAGTATTGTTAAAGATCACTTCGATGACAGTAATCGTGGTCTTCAGTCGCCTCCACAAAGTTTGGCTTATTTCGCTAATCAAGGACCTAACACCTTGATTGAGCAGGAGGGGGCTTTGATCTTTAATGGATTCAAGGCGAACCGTTTCTTTATGGCCTACTTCACTGAGCCAGGTGGATACATCGACTTGGCTGTGGGCGAAGCGATTTCGCTCAAATTTACATTTAGGCCTGACATTGTCAATTTTACCCAAAGTAGACACCTGCGCTTCGCATTGTTTGAGTCTGGTGATTCCATCGATGACACTCGGGCAGTTTCAAGCGACAGCTTTGCAACGAACTTATCGGGCTTACAGAACTATCGCGGCTATCAAGCGTCCTTGAGTCTTAGAAACAGTCCAGCCAGCGAGCAAATGGTGCTGGCTAAACGCCATAAGACCTTTAACGATTTGCTGATCGTCTTTAATCCCGCAAATTCAGGCTATTCGCATCTTGGCCTGAACGGGCAAGGTGATTTTGTGTCTGAACAAGTTTACACGGCGCAACTCAACATCATCCGCCTAGAGGCGAACAAAGCGGAGATTAATGCTATTGTCGTTCCCGGCGGGCCCGACTCGACCGTCGGCACGAATTGTTTTGTCAAAGTGATCGATACCGATGCGCCAACACTGCGCTTCGATAGCTTAGCAATCGGACTGAATACGGCAGACGGATCAGTCCGAGATATCCAGATTGAGGAGTTGGAAGTCTTTAAGGTGCGCATATCAGACTGATCTCTAATTTGTCACCAATACCACGATACATATGCCCATAAGATATTACTTTTTTGCAGTCTGCATTGGACTCACTCAGTCTCTTTTTGCTGAGGATTTAAGCAATACGGGAACCACACCTCCCAGTGCCGATCTGCAGGCCGTGCTTAATGCAGGGCAAGATCTTCTCTTAGAGCCAGGCGCTATTTACGAAATTGAACAAGCACTGGTGTTCAAATTTGAAGGGCAAAGTATCTCAACGCACGCGCCTAAGTCGTTAGCCGATTACGCTATTTTACGCATCACCAATCGTGATCTTGGGCAACTGATCAACGGTAATCAGGTTAGCGGGGTTCGGATTGAGAATCTGTTACTCGATGGCAATCGCTATCGCCTGTCTGACTTGTCGAAAGCGATTAGTACCAACGCGCTCGTTTTCTTCGGCGGAGC
>DBBT01000004.1:0-5004 GCA_002292345.1 Opitutia bacterium UBA977
TAAATTTCCAGCAGAAACCACTCTAGTTCGCACTGCTCGTTGCTGTTGCTCTGGAGAGAAAAAGATCGAATCATTAATCCCCAACGGAACGACACTAAATTTATCACCATATCGGCGACGCCCCATCTCTGCCAAAAAGGGGCTGATCGCAATAATATGATCCGCGTGGCGATACAGTTTATCTAATCGTGACAAGGTCTTCACATCCACTGCCTGACAGAACACCGGATGTTTCGCCCATTGCGAATATTCTCGTTGCCGATCTTCATCACCAACCAAGCCCTCCAACGTGGCCACCACAGGCACACGTCGCCCCATAAGTCGACGAATACGTAGCCCCCATGAATCAAACCAGCGCCCTCCTGGATAGAAAATCGCATCGACAGGGGATTGGTATTGCACGGCAAGATGAGCCCGCCAAAATCCGTTATGAATCAGCTTTCGCAGCTGCACATTCCGACGCTTTGCCACCAAAGGATCCGGCGCCTCATAGTGAGGTGCAATCCACTGCACGTTCGGCTGATCGAATCGAGACAACATCGCCTTGGCATTTAAAATTTGAGCGTTGGCATTGGCAGCATCGAGCCACTGAGCCGCGTAGATACGTTTCGTCTTCATATAATCACTGGTTGGTTAGTGACATCCAAAACATCGGTATCATTAGACAATAATCCCAATACCACGGATTCAACATCCGTATTGCCACCAACCAAAGCATCCATCGTCATCTGATGCTGTGGCCATAACAGGCAATGCTTTAGGAGATCAAAAACCAGATCCTGAATATGCTGATCCCCTGGTTCCATTACGCTGATTGGAAGCACATTAGTGAGCAAAGCATCGACAAGACTGGTTGAAAACCAGGAAACCACAAACATGGGCTTTATTCGCATGAGGGCATCTTCAAAAGGATCTTGAGTGGTATCAATATCAAGCTCGGGGAAGTGCGTCTGCCAAAAGCTATCGGTCTCTTTCGGATGCTTACGGATAATGACCTCAAAATTATTTTGATTGGCCCACAGAACGAGGCTTTGCACGCGGGCTAGGTCTTGATTTTTATAAAACCCAGGGATCTCATATATGGAAGCGACCAGAATGCAGGGGCGATGTTGCGCAACCCTCTGTTTTGATCGTAAAACTTTGATTTCCGATGTAGGTAAATACTGCTGGTAGTAATCTGCCTCGTTCTGTGTGAGTAACTTCAACACATGAAATGAAGGCATCAAGAGGCTCTTTCGATGCAGTCCATGCTGACGATATTCAACCAGAGCCATTCCTGCATCAATACAAGCGAACGCAGGCGTTGCCGCAGAAATAAACACAACTTCGGAAATGCTGCTATCCTCTACATCTGCCCACCAAGTTCGATAGAGTATGTATTTTGCCATGCGTAATGCTGCAAAGGCAATCGTGTTTTTACGGCACAACGCAACTGGCTCCAGTTCCGACTTCAACAAGAAGGGCAGCACCGCACCCGATTCACGCCAAATCTGTTTCCATAGCTCGAATACGCTAGGACGGTGATACGCGAAGAAAGTATCTGGTAACGTTTCATCCAAGCGGATCGCCAATTCATCAGACTCCTCCTCAAAAGTACGCCACATTTCTTCTTCAGGGCCCGCACCGAAGCCAACGAAAATGCGGCATTTGGCGGGTAGTCGTAGCGGTTGCACCCGCCGTGCCTGATACATAAAGCGGGTGACCTCTATCAGCGCGGTCAGCGCAACTACAAGTCGCGCAGCTCCGAATGTGCATGCAAAACCTACTAATCGTCGAATCAGGCGTCCTCTCTTGCCAAATGGAGAAACGTCCTGCGACTCACCAGTAATCAGTGCTTTCAAGCCAGAGTTTGCCAAGGCCCAACGAAATTCAACAGGTGCCTTATATAATTCTCTGAAGATCTCCTCAATCATAACTGATGTTCACCCGACAGCGTCACGCATGGGGCTCCCGCCTTTGCCTTACATTTTTTGATCGAGGTTCTTATCCGCCTGAACATGCTCAAGCTCGGGGACGGCCTGACGCACGCAATCAATCAGCTCACCCTTAGTCCAAACGCCCTGATCACGCAAGTGCTGCAAGGTGGCAATCGCGAGGTCAAGCGATTCACGGCCATGAAAAAGCGGTTCGGTAACCACTCCAACACTTTCGAAACGCTCCAAATCGACGGTTTCCGCAGGATCGCTAAATTCCTCATACAGTTTCTCACCAGCGGTATCTGAAGCAGAGAAGAAGCACGCCCATTCTTTCGAATCGGCTGCGCGCGTCTCCATGAAAGCTCGTGCAGCTTCGGCCGAGTCACACTCAACAGGCACATAGCCCTGTTCTTTCAAATAAACACGTGCAATCTCAGCAAAGGTCAGCATATCCCGATCGGGATCGAACTTCGGAAAATAGATCTCGCGGTTCTCTCCGGTGAAGCAGCCGAGAATACACAACTGCCCCGCCTCCTGATGTGTGATAAAATAGCGACGCACATCGCTGGGTGCTGAAAGGGGTTGCTGCTTGGCGATACGGTGACGAAAACCGTGCAGGAGGCTGCCATCGGAAAAAGCGACATTGGCAAAACGCGCACTGCCAAAAGGTATCTCATCCGCCCGTGCAAGAAAGGCGCGCTCCATAAAAGCTTTGGATGCCCCCATTAGATTGGCGGGGCGAACCGACTTATCCGATGAGACACTAAATACCCCACGGAGCGTGGGTATCTGTGCCAATTGATCGAGCAAGCGCGCGTTGGCCAGCACATTCACTTCAAGCAAGCGCATCAGAGTAAAGGCATCGCGCTCAGAACGGACATGCTTCAGTGCGGAGAAATTTAAAACATATTCATACTGATTTTCACGTAATAGCACACCCATTTCCGGGCCACCATAGTCAATCGCATAGGTCTGGAAATCCTCAGGCAACGGATAGCTACCCGAGCGCAAGTCACGAACCACCTCTACCAAGTTATTCTCCGAAATATCAAGCAAATGGAGGCCGCTCGGCTGGAACTGGCATAACTCGCGCACAAACGAGGAACCGATCGATCCAGCCGCACCAATCACCAGCACACGTGCATCCGCCAACTGTTCGCGAATCCGATCTGAGACAGCCGCGATATCCCCCGCAAGGAATGACCGGTCTCGGCCAAGAATAGCCTTATGTAATCTTTTTTCCGTTAATGTCATCATACTGTTATCACGCTCTAATAATTTCTACAGCCCCCTAGCGTCATTAAGCTGCTCTGGCATACCTACATCCATCCAGTCTCCATCCAAAGGATAGGCGCCACATGGTTGGTCGGATTCCAGTGCCTCCTCGAAGATTCGGGTCACCGGGAAAAATGTTGCCTTAGGCACTGCCTTTAATGCAGAAGGCGAGAAAACGTAGACCCCACCATTAATCGTCTTAGTCAGCAAGGGCTTCTCCTCCAGTTGCGTCATTCGATGATCCACCGTTTCCACGCAGCCGAAGGGCACTTCATGCGAGTAATAGTGAACCCCCATGGTCGCGTAATAATTACCCGCTTCGTGAAAATGCAGCATTTGCGAAATGTTCGCCTCAAACAGCAAGTCCCCGTTCAAAAGAATCAACGGATGCTCCGGCGCCGAGGGGAGCAACGACAGAGCGCCTCCAGACCCGAGGGGCGCATCCTCGTGTAAATACTGTATCCGACAGCCCCACTTGGAGCCATCACCGAAATAATCTTCGATCACATGCGAAAGATAATTGACCGAAAGAAATATCTCACGAATCCCATAGCTCACCAGATGCAGGACAAGGCGCTCCAGAATCGGCTTACCCGCGACTTTCAACATCGGCTTGGGGGTGCCTGCAGTCAACTTACCCAAACGTGTGCCCTTGCCGCCTGCCATAATCACCGCCCAATTCGGCTTGATCCTCCCGCCGAGAATCGAGTGCATCGTATGAATACCGGCAAGCTTCCCAGCGTCATCGATAATAGGGACTTGCTCGATAAAACGCGCCTGCATCAGCTCCAATACGTCGGCACGGGAAGTCTCAGGAGACACCGATACAAAATCACGAGAATAATAGGATTCAATAGACGAGGCGAGTTCAGCGCCAGCAATGATGGCACGCCGCAGATCTCCATCGGTCAAGACCCCCCGGACGACTTCCTGCTCATGCACCACCGCCAGTGAGATGGCGGAATCGTTAATTTTCTTCAATGCCTCTAGGAGAGTGGCATTGGGCGATAGGCCAAATTTTTCAATCATTACTGTATTTGTTAGTTTGAACTGAACAATGCTCCTCAGAAATCAGAAAAGAAGCGCTCCTGAATATTCGATTTTGATTTTTTGCACTGAACATTCGGATGTTGCCCGAAGCATACTTGGCCCGCGGGGATCACATCATTGAGGATGACGGAACGTGCACTGACAGCAACGTCGTCCCCCAAAACCGCAGCTCCGATCACACTACAATTTGAGAATAGCGCCACACCTTTACCAATGGACGGATAATCCAGCTTCATATTCCCGCCAACAGTCACTCCCTGATAAACGATTAGGCCTTCACCGTACTTCGCACGACCAAGTACAGTCCCGACAGAATGCACAAACAAAAAGACCTTCGGCAATTCCACCTGATAAAAAACATCAATACCATGTAGCATTTTGTTTAACGCATACAATCGATCCGCAAGTCCGACATTGGCTGTTTCATTATAAATCGTATTCGCCAGAAAGTACAAAAACATCGCATACTGATCCGTCATCAATGGAGAAAAAAATGCCTCCCCATCTTTCTGAAAATACTTCGCCTTACTTCTGGAAAAACAGTATTCCACGCGCTCCAGAGCTTGTGGTAACCCTCTCCATATCTCCGCACGCACCTGTTCATGCGAATCTCCGACCGGAAAGCTGTTAAACAACTGCTTAGCAATGTAATCGGCGAGTGGTTCTGGTTTTAAATAAAGCTGCATTCCTAAAAAGACTTCAGATTAATCTACCAAACACCCCAACCGCCATCGACGGCGATGTTTTGGCCGGTCACGTAGGC
>DBBT01000004.1:5101-6100 GCA_002292345.1 Opitutia bacterium UBA977
ACGCCTCCCGGGGTGATTGCATTGACCCTAATTTCCGGAGCCAGGACGGTGGCGCACCAGCGTGTAAATTGCAGCAATCCCCCCTTGCTGGCCGCATAGGCTGCTGGGTTATTCATTTCCGTGCCTTGATACAAACTCAAGTCGGGGCCGTGCACACCATAGATACTGGAGATATTAATAATACTGCCATGTCCCTTTGATTTAAGCAAAGGAGCCGCCGCTTGAGTCAGTGCGAAGACCGCAGTCAAGTTTACCTCCATCGCACGCCTCCACGTATCGACGGACTGGCTCTCAAACGGCTCGTTCCAACCTTCCAGACCGCTGGTGCCGACAAAAGCGGCACAGTTGACCAAAATGTCTAGGCTTCCCAATGCCTCCGCGACCCGACCGGGGAGTGTAATCACCGCAGCCTCATCTTCAAGGTCGACCGCAAAAGGTAGCACTGCAACGGGATGGCGCGCTTTCAACAACTCGACTGTCGAACGGCAATCCTCTTCAGCGCGATCGATGATGGCAATCGAAGCGCCCAGCTCCGCGAGCGCATCGGCCATCGCGCGGCCAAGATGCCCAGCGCCACCAGTGACGAGCGCCACTCGGCCACTCAAATCCATCAGTTTTTTAACGGTTTCCATTCACACTCCTTTTTTTCATCAGAAATTCAGTGAATTCAAAATCCAGGGCGGTGTCGATATCAACGGCATGCACCTCAGGAATCTCGACGGCACCGACCCGACCATTCCAAAAAGAGTCTTCTGCCAGCACAAACGCCGGCGCAGTCACATAAAATGCCGTCGTAATATCATATAATGGCGGGCAGTCTTGCCGCCGAGTGACTTTTGTTTTCAGTGGAACAGCGAGCTCAGCCGATCCATCTTCGGTAAGCCGAACAACATTGAACGACGGGTGACGATTGGTCGCGCAAATCGAGAGCACCGTATCCCACTCGCCGGAGAGAAAGGTCTCAATGCCACGATCCACCTCTGCAGCGGTGCGCAGCGG
>DBBT01000048.1:0-57803 GCA_002292345.1 Opitutia bacterium UBA977
GCCAATAGACCCGGGCGGTCAAAGGAGTGTGAGCTGACACACTCGTCTTCAAAGTTTTTGCCCCAGATCGACTCGCCACCCCGGCCAGTGCCAGTTGGGTCGCCACCTTGAATCATGAACTCCTCGATAATACGGTGAAAAATGATGCCGTTGTAGTAGCCGTTTTTGGCGTGAGTACGGAAGTTTTCGCAAGTTTTAGGTGCGATATCGTCGAACAGCTTGAATTCGATACTGCCCTGTGTGGTTTCAATAATGAGATTTTCTGACATAATTATTTGATGTTTACGTGTTTTGATAAAACTTTGGCTAGTAGGTTGGCTTCCGCGCTCAGGCGCAACCGAATTTTCTGTCCGATTCGACTTAGATGAATCTACCAGCGCCTTCGGGGAAGTAGGCAGCGTCGCCTTCGAGTCCGAGTGTGAGAGTGATATTGAGGAAGGTGAGTTCGCCCATCGAATGGCAGAGCATAAAGCGATGGTCGTTGTGCATTTGCGCCAGTTCTTTGCGTAACTGGTAAGTCTTTTCAGTACTGGAAATTTGGTCGGCGCACATGCAGTTACGCAAGTGCTCCATACGGTGCAGTGCAAATTTCAGGCGTCGTCGTATTAAAGAGCGCTCTTCGCGTTGATATTGTTGACTCGTCTCTAGATTGATCAGGTCGGTGCAGAGCTTGACCACCGGCAGGTTGTTTTTGAAAAACTGCGGTAAGTAGAGGCTGCGGCGGCCCTCGTAGCTTTGTTGGTCGAAGTCGATCGCGCGCACACGGTATTGGTTTTGCTCAAAGTCAGGAGTCACTTCCACCACATAGTTATAGGCGCGCATGTCGCCGAGCAGGCGCACGAAGCAGCGCTCGTTAAATTTAATGAACTCCTTGGCAAGGCGGACTTCGTGCAAGTCGGAACGCGGCAGGTAGTCGCGAATGAAGTCGTCGCCGGGCACGCCGATAATGTGCTCCTCGATCAAGGTGTCGCCATGGACCAGAAAGTTGATATGATTCGGAGAGAGTAGCTCTTCGAGTTCAAGCCCGTAGACACGCGACGCATCGGCTTTTTTGACGTAGAAATAGTCGTGGTTATCGTTGTATTGATTCACAATGCGTACGCGCATTGGTTTGGTATTACCGAAGGTACAAAAATCGACGCGATCAATGTAGAGATTGCCTAGGATCGATTCGTCGCCACCCGAGCGGAGCTGGACGTAGATGCGTTTCAGGCCTTCATAGACATCACGGCCGAATTGTTGCTCATAGATCAAAGTCTGCCATAGCGTGTCGTTGCCCTCCTTGTTGATCAGCGGAAAGGAGTCGTCGTATTTGAGTAAATCTTCGTAGCTAACGGGTAGCTCTAGGCTGCGGTGGAAGATGCTGAGGTATTCTCGGAAGAGGTTGTTAATTGGGAAGAATTGCTTTCGCTGTTGGGTGACGGCTGGCTGCATGTGTCAGAAGATCGAAGATTCAGCCGCGAAGGTCGAACCTGAAAGGAGTCGGGGCGTGATTTTCCCTTAATTGGCTGAAAAATAGTTCATTTTAGTGTTGATCGAAGGGGGAGAGTGGATGTCTTCTGTCGGTGGCCGGGTCCTATGCAATGTTGGACAGGTTGACCTCGTCAGATCCGGAAGGAAGCAGCGAACACCTAATCCTCATGTGCCGTAGGGTGCCTGGCCACTTTTGTGTCTGCAGATATGAATTGGCTCGAATCCGGAGCTATCTTCAGTCTCACTTTACTGGATTTTCGAAAAGAGCAAAGTTCTTGAAAAAGCCCCTTGCAACTTCCCTCAAATCAGAGCTTTTTTTAAAGCCTCGATGGAAAAAGGTTATCAAGTAATCGCACGCCGCTGGCGCCCTAAACAGTTTGATGAACTGGTGGGGCAGGATCATATCGTGCGCACCCTACGCAATGCGATTGATACTAAGCGTATAGCACATGCCTATCTGTTTGTCGGGCCGCGCGGCACGGGTAAAACCAGCACCGCGCGCTTGTTTGCCAAAGCGCTTAATGCTGAAGGCGGACCGAGTGCTACCCCTGACAACGATTCCGAGATCAGCCAAGCCATCATGGGTGGTTCCTGCATGGATGTGATCGAGATCGATGGTGCTTCGAACAACAGCGTCGATCAAGTACGTGAACTGCGCGACGACTGTCAATACGCGCCAACGCAGTGCACCTACAAAATCTACATCATTGATGAAGTACACATGCTCTCGACTGCTGCGTTTAATGCGCTGCTGAAGACACTCGAAGAACCTCCTGAGCACGTTAAATTTTTCTTCGCGACGACCGAAGCGCATAAAGTGTTGCCGACCATCGTCTCGCGTTGCCAGCGTTTTGAATTCCGTCCCATTTCGGACAACGTCATTGCTGATAAGCTAACCGAGATTTCAAAGGCTGAAGGTATCGAAGTCGAAGCTGAGGCCATTGCATCGATTGCCCGTCTCGCCAATGGCGGCATGCGTGATGCGCAGTCGATTCTCGATCAAATGATTTCATTCTGCGGCAGTAAAATCGCCGATAGCGACGTGCTCGATGTGTATGGCTTGGTTTCAGGCGAGCGTATTGCCGAACTCGCTAAAGCGCTCGGTTCACTTGATTATCCAGCGATCATTGCCGCGGTCGATCTCTATGCTGAAGAAGGGCGCGATTTATTCCGCATTTTGCAGGATCTCGAAGTGTATGTTCGTGAAGCACTTCTAGACGCGATTCAGAAGGGTGGTTCCAGCGATCAACTCGGCGTCGCACTGACAACCGAGTCGATTATGCGTATGCTCGATGCCTTGAATCGTGGTGAAGCATCGGTGCAACGCGGACTGTCAGAAAAAGTAAATTTTGAGGTGGTGCTATTGAAAGCAGCCGAAGAGTCCCGCTCGCGTGCGATCGACAGCTTGATCAAGCAATTGGCAGGCGCAGGGGCGACGCTACCCGAAAAAAAAAAGCCCTAGTCCCGTCAACGCCTGAGGCGATCGAGGTCGAAGCGACACTGGTTGTTGATACACCAGTAAAAGTCGCACTGGATGCGCCGGATAGTGTGGTCGATGCATTGCTCGATGTGGAGCTGCCAGACGTGGATCCAGAGCACGCAGCAATAGATGCTGCCGCAGATCTACAGGCGCAAAAGTCGGCTGGGAGTTTTTCTACAGTAAAGGCAGCACCAGCAGTTGTACACTCTGGTGAGTCACTCATAACCGAAGAGGTCGCGGCATCGCGCATCGGTGCTGAAATTATGGCAGCCTTGGCAGCTAAATTCAACGGCAGTCTCACAGAGATTCGCTATCCGGATGAGGACGATATGCTGTTTTAGCAGAGCTACTTGCACTTCACGGGAATAAATGCAGCATGAATGTTATCTTATCTTTTAAATGAACCACTTATCCCGCACCACTATCTCCATTACTGCCCTGCTTAGTTTGATTGTGGGGGGCTTTTTAATTCAATTCAGCATGGCCGACGAACCAAATACTCTTCCCGAATCAATTGATGAAACTGTGAGCGAATGTGCGAGCGCCTGTGGGCTGCCTTCGCATGTGGATCTAGGCGGTGATCGCTTTCCGGTCTTACGCAGCGATGCCGAGTGGCAGGAGCGCCTGACAGACATTCAGTATGAGGTCGCCCGTAAACAAGGCACCGAGCGGCCCTTTGCCAATCCATACAACGACAATAAGGAGACTGGATTGTATCGCTGTGTCGGCTGTGATACGCCGCTTTTCAGTAGCACCACAAAGTTTGATTCTGGCACTGGTTGGCCGAGCTTCTTTACGCCAATTGATAAACGCACAATAGGTGAAACGCGTGACGTGAGCTATGGCATGACCCGCGTCGAAGTGCATTGCGCGGTCTGCGGTTCGCATCAAGGCCACGTCTTCTCTGATGGTCCAGAGCCTACGGGACTTCGTTACTGCATCAATTCCGCATCATTAAATTTCGAAGCCGCTGAGTCTGCCGATGCGATCAAAAAGTTGGTTGAGGTATGGTATAGCGAAGCGAAATAGTAGCTCATATTTCGAGCTCTCGGCATTGTTCACTTTTTAGTTATGGATGGGATGCCGACCGGTACGTATGGCTTCGTCATTTTCAACGGACAGTCGAGAGGCAGGAGGACGCACCAACGGTCTTATTCACTTCGCAAAGACTGCGCCGCTGAGTGCGGGGAGTCGTGTGCTTGATGCGCGACCATCGGTGGCGTAGACGAGGCTCAGTCCATCGAGATAATCATTGCCGAGCGTCGCGTCGCCGTTACCTCGGTTGAGAATGATCACGAGGCGCTCGTCGCCGAGGCTACGTTCGAAGGTGAAGACCTGTGAGCCATCGCGGGTGTCGAGGACTTTGAAATCGCCGCGGCGTAGGGCGGCGTATTTGTGGCGCAAGGCAAGGGCGCTTTGGTAGCTATCGCGTATCTCAGAATCAATTCGGTTCCATGCCGTGGGCATGCGGTCTTCGGGATCGTCCGCGCCCCACATGCCGATTTCAGTACCATAGTAAATCATCGGTGCGCCGACATAGGTGGCTTGAAACAGGGCGAGCATTTTCCAGATGCGGCGTCCGTCGGCGTCGGGAGCTTCGTTATTGTAGCCATGCGTGCGGGCGTTGACACGTTCGCCGTCGTCGTAGTCGAACCAGTCGTCGTTCTTGTATGCTGCAAAACTATGGCGATTCGCAATGGCAGAGGCCACGCGCTGCGTGTCGTGTGAATCGATCAGATTTTGCAAGATGTGTTGCGTGTCGGCTGAATGCGTTTGGCGCTCTGCTTCGAGGCGCTGTGCAAATGCACTGGCATTGATTTTACCATCGATCAACCAGCCTTTGACGGGGATGGCAAAGCCGCGGTAGTTCATCGCAGAGCCGAAATGTGTGTCTCTAAGGAAGTCGGCGGAACTGCCCCAGATCTCAGCGGAGGTGAATGCCTCCGGTTTCAGCTGGCGTATGAAGGCGTGCCACTCTTGCCAGAACCCGTGCGGCACTTCTTCGGCTACGTCGAGGCGCCAGCCGTCGATGCCGTCGGAGGGATTGCCATCGTCGTTCGGGTCCATCCAACGCTTGCTGGCATTGAAGATATAGCGCTTTGGGCCAGGCGCTAAGTTCTGGCCGGATGGGTCGTTGGCGAATTCCGGTAGGCTCATGAATCCAGACCACCCATTGTAATCGAATTCATTGCGCGCCGTGCGGGGATCATCGAAGGTGGTGATGTCATACCAACGTGCGTAGCGGGACTTTTGAAATTTGGTGCGGATGTCGTCAAAGGCAAAGAAGTCGCGCCCGGTATGATTCCATACACCATCAATGATCACGCGAATATCACGGGCTTTGGTTTCTTGCAGAAGTTTGAGAAACAGCTTATCGGCAGCTGTCCATTGCCAAGAGCGGGGACTGCTGGTCTCTGATGCGATGAGTGCCAGATCACCCTGTGGATCGGGACCAAAGTACGGGTCGATATGGTGAAAGCTGTTGCCGTCGTATTTATGCAGGGAGTCGGCGTAGAAGATCGGGTTGAAGTAAATCCCGTTGATGCCGAGCTCTTGGAGTGTGTCGAGTTTGTCGATCACGCCTTGAAGGTCGCCGCCGTAGCGTCGATCGAGCAGCGTGTCTTGAAAGTGTGGGCTGACTGCCTGCTCCCACGGGGCGCGTTGATTCCAATCAGCATCCCAATCCATGACCTGCCAGGAGTGAGGGACTTTTTGCGGCTCACTCAGTGAGGCACGGGTGGGGTCGTTACTCGAATCACCATTTGCAAAACGCTCGGGGAAGATTTGATACCAGACGATGTCCTTCGCCCAATCGGGAGTGAAGGAGGCACCGTGGAGGCTGATACTTAAAAAGAATAGCGTGAGTGTTGTGAGAGTTTTTTTAAGCACACGAAGCGCGGGCAGCACGGAGATGGCGTAGCCCATTTAGGGGTGAATGAGATAGGTGCCCATGAGGGCAATCGAATGAGCAAAATGAAATGGGGGAGACTGTCGTGGATTCAGGCAAAATAATGGCGGACATTTGGATTGCCCGCCTAGCATCTAATTGAGCGATTAGCATGCTCATGTTTGTTTTTATTACTCAACAATAACTCGATAGAATTTTTTCGATATGCTCTCGGGGTCGAGCGTTTCGGTGTCGATCCAGTTGATGACTGCGTTGGTTCCAGGGATTCCTGTGTCTTCATTATCCCAGCTAATGGCAGTCAGGTCTTCTTTGGATTCGACGCCGTAAGAAATGCTGCTGACGCCATACCATGATAGGGTGAATTTGTTGCTGAGATTAATTGAGTTTTCGATGACCTCGAGTTTAGAGCTGTTGTCGTTGAAGTCGGTGCCAGCGGTTGCTTCGTCGGCGTTATTCATGCCGTCGCCGTCGAGGTCGCCGGCGGGGTCGATCAGTTCGACGGATGGGCTCGAGTTGCTAGCTACACCTTCGATACTAGCGACGCTGATCGGTATCACAAAGGCGTAGAGGTTGTCGCCATACGCACCAGTATAAGTATAACTGGTAACGTTGCCGACGTTTTGGTTGAACTGAGTCTCGTCGGTGCCATTACGTTTGATCACCAGTTTGTAGGAAATGATGTTATCGTCTAGGGTATTGGCAGGGGAGGCTGCCCAAGTGAAGGTTACTGCATTGCCCATTACGTAGCTCTTGCCTGTGCTATTGGTTGGCTGTGTTGGAGCAGGTGGTGGGGTGACGTCGTAGACTTTGAGGTATTGAGCTTCGTAGGGTGCACTTGCCCATGCGTCTAGCGCCTCATTGAAACTCGGAGTCCCGAGATCGTCAGCTACAGATGGTACCTTTTTGAGTCCAACAAAGAAACCGTTCGATTCAATCTGCGTTTTTGTGTAGTTGCTCGGCCATAGCCAGACGTCGCGGCGGCTTGAGTCCTGGGTATTGTAGGCTGCGATATTTTTGACGTTATAGCTGCGTCCGTCTTCGAGACCTAAAAGTGGAGTGAGGCCTGTGGGCAACTTAAAGTTGTCACTTTGATCGTTATTACGATCTAGATTTGAAAATGCTAAGACGACGTCTGAAGTTGCAGGGGAGTTATTTGCTGTTTCGTATTTGGCTGCGGCAAAGATTTGATTGTTAAATCCATCGCCGTCAAGGAACCAGCGATTCGAACTGCGTAGAGCTGGACTGTTACGGCGCGCGGTTTGGATGCCGGAATAGACTGGGTAGAGCTGATCGTTGCCTACGTCGGAGTCATTCCAAATCGGCATCATTGAATTCCATCGTTTAAAGTGAGGAATAGTTTTTCCAAAGTTAGTTTCATAATGCTCATAGCCATAGTTAAAATTGTCGTTGGCGTCATCATTGCCTTTATTATCGGTCACAATACCTAGCTCTTGACCGGGAAAGATGAGTGACGCTGAGCCCATCATTCCGACTGCAGCATTTCGCACGAGTGCTTGCCAAGGGTCGGCGTAGTTTTCTTCATCATGTGAGGTTGTGTTGGCGAGAACGAGTGCTTGTCCGTAGGAGTTGCGGCGGTCTTCGAAAATATTTTTGTAGTCCTGCGCATTGCCTGCCGATTTTAAGGGAAAGACGATGTTCTCATTGAGAATTTCAAAGTGACGACTAGAGCGATAGGTCACTTCTCCGCCATCGAGTGATTCACTCATCATTACGAAGTTCCACTTGTGGCTGCGAGCTACGTTGATGATATATTCCCATGCTTGCGGTGGTAGGCCTTGGCCGAAGTCGCAGCGTAGGCCATCGATGCCTTTCGCATCCCATGCGTAGCGAGTCGCGTCGTCGCCATCCGAGGAGATGGAATTGCGATTCTGTCCAGTTGGACGGGTTTCATTGAGCCAATGCACTGCGTATTCGGCAAAGTAGTCCCAGACGCGGCGTGTCGTGTTCACGGATGCGCCGTTTTGAGTGAAGTCACTGACAATCCATTCGGCATCTGTGAAATCGAACCAATCACCCTCGCTTTTGTGACTACTTCCTTCAGTTCCATTATCGTCATTGTATTCGACGAGGGCGTCGTAACGGCCGAAGTAAACATCTTTTACATCGTTCCACTTGCCAAAGTCGAAACGGTCAGGGCCAGGTGCAATATCAGAGGCGCTGGTGGCACGATCACCATAGTTTTCACCTCCATCTACGAATGGGTTGATTCCGCCAACAACAGATGGATTGTAATCTCTTGAGAAGAAGCGTGCGTCTCGATTACGGATTTCATCAAAAGTCGACCATGCGGCTTCGCCATCGCGTTGGAATAGATCGACTCCGATTTGAGCGAGTTCGATATCGAAAGCGGTATGATTAAACGGAGCGTCGAGCATGATGCCTACGCCTTTACTATCGGCTGCTGCGGCAAAGTCTTGAAAGGCAACCATTGCAGCTGCGCGATTTGCCTCGAGAGTTACATTGCTGTCGTAGTTGGCACTCATCAGTTCATTGACTGCGAAGAAATTCTTCACGGCGTAGGGGCTGCCTGGCTCGTAAAGTGCACTGCCACTACCATAGCCATCGACTGGTTCGCGTCCATCAATGCCATTCGGATGGATCGGTTGGAACCAAAGCCAGTTCATTCCGAGGTCTTTCAAGTAGTCTAGGTTCCATCGGCTGCCAGTGTAGTTGCCGCCACCGTCGGTGAAATTGTGTGGTGCGTTCGTGTCGTCGTGCAGATCTTCCAGTGTGGAACGTGTTGCAAACGTGTCACCATCAGCTTCGACATTGAACACGTTCATTACGTAGAGCTGCACGTTGCGTGAATCGACTGGAGCGACGACGACGGCGTGGTCGCGTAGGCCATACCAGATCCAATTGTTTGGATCGTTGCTGTTTTCTGCAATTGAATCCGATGTTTTGAAGCGTGCTGTTAGACGATAAGCTCCTGTCTTGGACGCTGGAATCGTGAGTTCCCAGATACTGTTGGCATCCATATCGGTCATATTGATCGGTGCGTAGTAATGTCCAGTCGTAGTATTAGTATCAGCGGCAGAATCGCTGATGCTATTACCATCAACGGGATGAATGCCGTCTGCATAGCCATCAGTGTTTTTATCAATGCGGGCTAGGTCTCGACGATTGATATTGGTGAACACTTCAACGTCCGTGATGTTGCTGTAGCTTGAAAGATCCCAAAGCACTTCGATGTCGGCAGTGGTGCTGGCAATTTCATCAATGAAGACATGCGAGGTCGAATACTCGGCATTTCGGAAGTTGTAGTTAGGCGCACGCACTTCTAAATAACCAACTGCGTGGGCTAGGCTGGCTGTCGCGAGCAGGAGTGCGGGGATGTTGAGTGTGGCTTTCATTGGATGCAACTAAGGTCGTGTGATTTCGATCTTGAAGAAACGATGGTCAACAAAGTCGGGGTGTGGTGAAGTGGCTGTACCGTCGTCGGTGAAGACGTGGGCTGGATCGTCCTCGGTGATGCTGAAGCTGCTGCCTGCGGTTTGCCAAGTCTGTGTAAGATCATCGACATACCAGACGCGGTAGCTGCGGCCTGCGAGGACGGGGAAGGTCAGAGTGAAGTCGCCGTCGCCGTCGCTTTCAATGAGCCCCTGAGGTAGACGGTTGAATTCTGCTACTCCGAGGTCGAGCCCAAGCACGTATTCTTCGAGGTTGCTGTAGGCATCGCCGTCATCATTGCCAGTCGTGCCGTTAGAGCCGACATCGCTCTCGGGGTCGAGGCCGTTGTCTAACTCCCACCAGTTGGGCAGGTCGTCGCTGTCGTTATCGGTGGTGCCGCTTTCGAGGCTTAAGGTGATCGAGAAGTTGTTTTGCCCGTCTATATTGGTGAGCTCGACTTGTTGAGTGAGGGCTTGATTACGCATGTTGAGTGCGTCCCATTCGGTGACGCCTGCCACATCGTCGACGGCGCCGCCGCTGAATTCTGTATTTGAGTCGTAGGTGATTTGTGCCACGACGGGTTCGCTGCCGCCACGATTGGCAAGGCGTATCCGACCGTCGGATAGACTGAGTGGGTCGAGGTCGTATTGGCCGCGGCTGATCAAATTCCAGAGGTTGGGAGAGAGGCCATTGCGGATGTAGAGCTTGTTGACGTTGGTGCCGTCGAGTGTGTAGGCGGCTTCTAGCTCTGGTAGGGTGTCGTCGAGTGTGATGGTTTTTACGATATTGTTGTCCGCCGAAGTAAACGTCCATCCGTCGCTGCCGCTGGCCGTGACGACGTAGAGTTCATTGACATATTGGGAGGTAGTTCCGCCGGAACCATTGGCAAACCAATCTTTAAAGGCGGAGGTGCGACGTGCGCCGATCTCGCTGCCGTCAACGTTGGCGGTGCCTTCGTCTTCGGTTTCGCCGCCTGCATAGGTGGGCTGGGTGCCGATGATTTGGTAGACTGCACCTGTTGACGTGTTGCGCGCAAAGGCAGCGACACAGCGACCACCGATGGCTTCGAACACGGCGAAGGAGCTAGCGTTGTAGAGCAGGTATTCGACTTCGCCGTCGAGGTCGATGTCTTCCGAGCTGGCGGTGGCAGTGGGGGGAGCAGTTGCTGCCCAGGTATCGACGCGTTTATAGAGTGCGGCAAATCGCATTTGCGATTGAGCGCGCTTGGAGAGGTCGGCGAGATTGTTAAAATCGGTGTCGGGATAAATATAGGCCCCGGTACTGAATTTGCTCAGGTCGTTGTTTTGCTGATCGTGGAAGGCGGTGACAAACATGGCGGCGTGTGCGGCTGTGCGCCCGAGTTGTCCAGTGCTATTGTTGCTGATGGCATTAACGTTCGCCCATGTGTCATCTGCGATGCCGCTCACACCGACTTCGCCAAAAGCGGCGGTGAGTGGGCCGCCAGAGCGCACAATGAATTCCTTACCCGCTAGGCCTTCCTCGCGGCCGCTTTGACCATCATACCAGTTTGCGTAGTCTTCTTGAGTTGCATGATCGATAAAGTTCTTCGCAGTGGGTGCTAAACTCAGGCCTGTACCGCGATCTACTTTGCTCCAGTTGTCACCTGCGCCGTCGGCAGGCTCTGAGAGGTCGACTTGACCAGTGACGATGTCTTCGAGTGTGACGAGCTCGATCCACGGACGGTTGGCAAGCCAGCGCAGATTGAGGTCGTAGCCATCGGCGTTGGTGCCAGTGCGGAAATCTTCCCAGTCGTTGAGTAGGCAGAGCACTTGGTCGGTCGTGCCGCTGCGTGCGCGGCGGCTGAGCAGTTCACGCAGGGAGAGGTTGAGCCCGTTGTCTTCGTTGAGGAAGCGGAAGGTACTGGCAAAGTCGTGAATGGGTAAGAGCTCGATACCATTGACCTCGTTGATGCGGTAGCCTGCTTCGCCGAGTGCATTGGTGCGGCCGAACCATTTAAAATAGTGGCGCATTTGATCGACCACTGTATGGCTAAATCCCATCGAACCGATCGTGCCGAGCACGCCGCCGTCGACGACACGTTCGGCTGGCCAGAAGATGTTGGAGGATGGTGCGGCACTATAGATTTCGGTGAGCACGGTATTCGCCAGGTCGACGCTGTCTTGTGTGAATGCTGTCGTGGCAAAGGGGACGGCTTGGTCGGCAAAGGTAGTGCCGAAGAGCATGGCATCGCCCGAGACGAGAAGGCTGCTGATGCGGGAGTTGAGGGTCGGACCATCGCGGTAGGCTTTGCCTAAGGATGGATCGACGGCTGCCCATTGCAGTGCAGAGGCGAGGGTCGGTGTAATGTGCAGATTAACTGCTACATCGAAGGCATCGTGCGCATCGATTAGGCGGAAGTAGCCAGCGCCAGCATCGTCGTTGATGCGATCGTGCATTTCGTTGGCCGAGCGGATGGGCTGGTTCCCGTGAGTGATGAGTGCGACCTTTGCGCGTTTGCCGCGATCATTGTCGCCAGTGCGGCTGAACCAGCTGTAGAGGATGCTCTTGTCGCCGCCGAGACTGCTTTGATCTTTGTAATAAGAGGAGGCGATGAAGTCGTTACGAATGGAATCGCGCACGTCACTGCGCCCGCCGATATCGCCCGCACCTGGGCCGGAGTTGTCGATGCCATCGCGTGTCGTGTAGACTTGGAAGTTGAGGTTGTCGGCGTTGCCGTTCCAGCCCGCGTCGAGCAAGGCTTGGCGGCTGATCGATACTTCCAGTGCATCGAGTTCTGAATTGAAGTAGGCTTGGCCGAAACCGTTTTCGCTGGTCTGCGTACGACGTACGACGCCTTTGGCAAAGAGATCTTCACCGATGGCGGTGGTGTTATCGCCGGAGTCGGTGTCGATATAAACGGCGCCGTTGTCTGCTTGATAAATCGCGACGACTGCCTCCCAAAGCATGTTGGTGCGTGTGTCGACGTCTTCGGGTAGGGCTGACTCGCCGACTGCGGTATTGCCCGTATCGATGACGATATAGGCGTCGAGATTGCCTTCCTCGGCAAATGCTTGGAGGTCTTGGAAGTCGAAACGGAAGTAGAGCTTCCCATCGCCGCCGCCGTCGCGGAAGTAGAAGGCTACGATATCGCGCGAGCTATCGAATCCATCGTAGGCTTTGTAAATGTCAGTGCCTTGGTTATTGGTGCCATTGCCATCGTATTCGTCGAGGGCGAGAAGATCGTCGATCGTCCAATCGGTAAATTCGTTGAGATTTGCAACGTCGCCGACTGAGTCGTCGTCACCGGGGCCGATGATGATCGAGTTCGCTGGCGGTGGCGGCACGTTGTCGTCTTCGAGTGGCCGGGTGCCGTTGGCGAGTTCGGTGGCATTGTCAAAGCCGTCGCCGTCGGGATCACCGCTGCCGCCTTGATTAATGTCGCCATCTGCGGCGGTTACGGTGCGTAGGCTATCAACGCCGTCGTCGAGTGGGTCGAGGCCATTGTTTTTTTCCCAGCCGTCGGGCAGGCCGTCGCCGTCGGTATCGCGATTAAGCGGGTCGGTTTCGGACCATGCTTCAGTGGCGTCGTAGCTCCGGTCGTCATTGCTATCACCTTCGATCATGCCGTCGAAATTGGTATCTTCGCCATAACCATCACTGGCAGCATCGCTGTCTGTATCGGGATTATTTGGATCGGTTTCGAGCCATGTATCTGCCGAGTCTAAGATGCCGTCTGGCCAACTGCGCGCGAGCCAAGGATCAAAGGTCGGGTCAATGGTGGCACCGTCGCCGTCGATCCAACCATTGCGATTAGCGTCTTCAATGCCGTCCAATATGCCGTCGTTATCGCTATCCGGATTGCTGGGGTCGGTGACTGTGCCGCCGACTTGCTTGGCGCGGTCGCCGCCGAGGCTCTGACTATCAACGTCCGGGACTTTGCCATAATTATCGAGCGTGTTGTAAAAGGGTGGATCTAGGTCACCGATGAAATTCGGATAAGCATCACCATCTGTGTTAGTGGTAATATCTGTCGGCGGGTCGCCAGAGATGGTGCGCCAGCCGACTTCGAGCCCATCGGGCAGACCGTCGCCATCGCTGTCCGGAGAGAACGGGCTGGATTTGCCGTAAGCGAAGTAAGTATGCACCTCGCCGTTGGTCCATTGCTCGGGGTTCGGCTTAGGAGCCGGGGTGATGCCGCCGTCTGGGCTTTGGTTGGGCAAAAATTGAGCGGTGTTTTCGTCGTTGTCGAGGAGGCCGTCGTCATCGTCGTCAGTATCTGTGTCGTCTTCGTCGACGAGCTCTCGGAATAGGACAGTGGTGTTGCGGTCAGCGGTGGCACTGCCTCCTGGAGCAGTCACAGTGGCGGTGAAGCGATACGTACCTTGGTCGATGTCAGACCAAAGGAAATCCCAAAACTGACTGTTACCTTCTTCGCTCGCAGTGGGCGTGCCAACGCTGGATCCTTTGAGATCAATAAAGTTAAGGGAGACATTGGTCGCATCGAGATTGGTGGCGACTTGGATGGTGAATTGACGGTCTTCTGGAGCAGGAGTCGGAATGTCGGGTAAGACGATTTCAAAAGTGCGTCCATCGGAATCGAGTTCTGGTGGATTGACGATTAGCACACGTGGTGTCGTGACTGGGAGGGCGCGTACGATTCGAGTGGACTCGAAGTCCGTGGCTGGAGAGGGACGATCGTGCGTGACGGTGATCTTGTGGTCGTAGCTCGGTAAATCGTTGTAGAGGTTCGGCAGCGTGAAGGCTAGCGCGTGATACTCGGGGGTTTCATTGTAAACGATGGAGTAATTTTCGCGGCTTTGTGGTTCGCCAGCGTTGCCTTCTTGAGTAGAGCCAATGCTGATGAGAAAACGATCGATGAGCTGCTGCTCTGAGAGTCCATCTGCGAGCAATTTACTGAAGTAGACTTTCATCACGTAAGTCTGATCGACGATCTGCCCATCTTGTGATGGGAACGCAATAAATATGCGCTCGTTTGGTCCTGCAGTGTTTACGGTGCGTGTTAGAGTGGTGTAGTGCCCCGTCGTGTCATTTAGATTGAAATCTTCAAACCCCGCAGATGATACCTCACGCAAGCGCACCTTTATGTCGGCTGTTCCAGAGGCTGGGACATTGATATAATCGAAGCGCCACTCTTTGGCGTAGGAAGGATCGCTGGGAGTGATGTTGAGGCTCGGGGTGAGCTCAGATGCGCGTACCCACATATTGCTATCATTGGTATCCCATGCTTCATTACCGTTGAGGTCTTCGAAGGTTTCGCCAATGTCGCGAGTGCCATTTTGATTCGTGTCGGTGAAGGGTTCGAAGCCGAAGCCGTTGCCATAACTGCCGCCAGTATTAATATCGTCATTGCTCGTAACCGAATCTTCGATACGATACCATACTTCCTTGACGGTGTTGTCGGTGCGCACGACCACGCCGTAGTTGGAGCCGCCGATGGTATCACCATTGTTTTCGGGATAGCGGATTTCACCCTGAGCGCGTTCAGTATCGTAGTAGAAGGTTTGTATGAAAGTGTTGTAGATAGACGCTTGGCCCGAGCGATTCAGGAAAGCACGAGCGCGAAGCACGTGCATGCCTTCTTCGAGGCCTGTAGCCGTGAGCGCAGTGCCTTGTGGGTCTTTGGCATAGTCGAAGTGTGGGTAAAAAGTGGCGGTGGTCGCATCAAAGTTGTTGATTGCGTATTGGGTCAGCATCTTGGTTTTACGATCAACTGAGGCGGCGTTGCCGGGGAACCAGCTGTAGGCAAGTTCTTTAAATATGGATATTTTATAGCGTAGTGTGGTGCTGCTGGGTGGAGTTGGTATCGTGGCCGACATCCACCAATCAGTGGTGTCAGCGTCGTTGCTGTGCTGATAGCTTAGCTCGACGGCCTGAGTCGTGCCGTTTCCACTGCCAGCCGCGCCTTCGGGGAAGCTTCCGTCGCTGGTGTAGTAGACGTACATCTTATAGCCTGCACCGACGGAGTTGGTTTTCGCCCAAAGCGTGATTGCGCTACCATCGTCATCAAACATGTTGCTGGAAACTCCTGCATCGTCAGCGACGGCACCTACAGGATCGTGATAAAGAAAGTCGGCCGTGTCGCCGTCAGTGAAGCGAGAGCCACTTCCTTCGATGATGGTGAATCCGGCTTGGCCAATTGTTGTGGAAAAGGTCTCTGCGCCGGCGGAACCGGTGATGTCGCGGGATCCGGTGACTTGTGCCGCAAACAGTTCCGGGTGGATACGATTGATGAAAGTCGGCTGCTCGAAACCAAGGAACATATCCCAAGAAAGTGCTGGTGGATGATCGCGGTTGACGGGGTCGTTATTGGCGACCCCCACATTGGTCGATGCCGGTCGTGTGCCATTGAGGTCAATGCCGCCATCGAGTTTGAACAGTACATTCTCTGCTGAGCCATCGACGCGGGCAATGATGTCGAGGTCGCTGCCATCGGTGATGCGTGGAATGGTAGCGGTATAAGTGTAGTCACCGCTGTCAGGATTGCTAATGATTGGCTGGCTTTCGGGGGGGAGTGTGTCGCCGTGGAAGTCAGCATCACCGTTAGGGCCATCGCGACGGAGGATATCGACCGTGCCGACTTCGACGCCGCTTTGGTAAAAGGTGATGGGGCGTCCACCGGAAGCGGACCAGAGGGTGGAAGGATCGGGGTTTTTCCAGCCGAATACAAAGTAGCCGCCAGCAGGGATGGCGGTGGTGCCGTTGGTGAGATCGGAAGCGTATTTGTAAAACCCCCCGCCATAGTCGGAATAGTTATATAAGTAGGCATCACTGCCGCCAGCAGTTGCTGGATAGCTGGTGTCGAAGCTGCGTCCGTGCCCTGTCGAGTAATCGTCATTGAGCATGAACAGCATGGTGACGCCGTCGCTATCAGGCATGCCGCCGTTTTCGCGTTTATCCATACGCTCATAGATAATGACATCGCCGTCGGCGTATTTGCCGACTTGGTAACCGCGAGCGAATTGTTCGTGGATGTAAAGGATGTTGGGGACGCGGCGGTCATCCCATTGGCCGAGGAAGGAGGTGTTGGCGTGCCGTGGAAAAGCGCCGCCGGATTCGCCGAGCGTTTCGGCTTGGTAGTTGCCGTCGGTGTAAAGCAGCCCGAGACCTGCTCGTGTGAAATACATGGCGTGCTGCAGTTCGCGGCGAGAGGCGTAGTCGTTGTCGTGGCTCTGCGCGTGCATCACTGTAAGCGAGGGGTCGAAGCCACCAGCTCCAGCACTATCAAAGCCACTGAGACCATTCCAAGGACTGCCGAGGCGATCGTTGAACTGTTGGCGTAGTGGGTTGTCCACCAAGCGCATGCCCGAATCGAAATAGGGGCCATAGCCAGGAGGCTCGCCGAGGTGCTCGCCGAAGAGCATCGCATCGTCGCGGGGTGCTTCGGTGTTAAATAGGGAGTCGCGGTGGTTGGCATCGCTGAAACCGCGTGTCAGGTTGAACTGCCGCTGCACTTGGCCAGAATATCCGTAATCGTCGAAGTCTTTGCCCTCGCCAAAAGTGGCACCGAAAAAATCGGCGCGGATGTGTTTGACTGCATCGAGGCGTAGGCCATCGGCCTTGGTGCGATCCATCAACCAGCGCGCGGCGCGATTGAGGTAGGCTTCGACATACTCTTCGTACACACCAGAGTTGTCGGTGAGGTATAGCTGCGCACGAGCTTTGATTTGTGCATCTTCCGGTGTCGGATTACCTTCGGAAATGAGGAGTGCTTCAGCAAGAGGCAGTAGGCCGCCGAAACCGATGTAGCTGCCGTCTTTGTCGTACGCGTATTGCTCAGGACGTTCGAGGTCGCGGATTAACTTGATCTTAGGGAAGGTATCACCTTCGTTTGGGCCAAAGTTGTAGTTAGTGGTGCCGGGCTCCTGTGCGATATCGATCAGGTCGGCGAGACCGAGGTGTTGCACCTGCCAAGCGCTGTTCCAGTCGCGGGTGTTATCCCACTTGCGGTAAAAGCCTTCTTGCGTGGTTTGCAGGTGGAAGTCCTCCGGCACGAGACCTGGGTAAACATCGATCGGAGTGTCTTCATTGAACCCCGGGATATCAAAGGCACGGTGGTTCATGATATTGTCAAAATAGATACGGATGCCAAAGCGGTGAGCCACTCGAACGAGCTCGAGCAGTTCGGCTTCGGTGCCGTAGCGAGTGCGGACCGTGTTGCGCTGGTCTTTGCCGCCTAGATCAAACGGGTCCCACAGGTCGTAGCCGACCGAGAGGCCGCCGCTGCCCTTGGTTGGGGGAGGGAGCCAGAGGGACGAATAACCCGCCTCAGCGAGCTCCGGCATCTTACGGGTGATCTCAGCCCAATCCGTATTGAAATACTGCAGCATCGCTTCGCCATGACTGATTCGGCCAATTAAGCAAAGTAGCCCGAAAAGGACCACTTTGGCGTAGCAGGTGTGTCTATGATTAAAGAGAGGCATCAGAATAAGTGACCTAATTTAAATATTGGCCGAATATGGATTTTCTAAACCAGACTAGCTATGTTTCGCTGCGAGGGTAATAGGTTCCATAGTTCAACAGTTTAACCGCGCGGAGGGCTGACTGTCGAGTGAGTCCGTGCATTGGAGCGATCATATCTGTCAATTGGAGTGATTAGAGCATAAAATAGTCCCATTTATGTCCTTTATACGCACATTCAACTGTCGACTAGTCTGAGTCGTTACACTTTTCTAAAAGTCGGTTCAACTGTCCAATTATGCCTAAGTCCCCTGAACGACGCCCCAATATGCAACAGATCGCGGATGCTGCGGGTGTGAGTAAATCGGCTGTTTCCTTAGCTCTGCGCAACGATCCACGGATTCCGGAGGCAACCCGTGTGCGGATTCAACGGTTCGCCGATGAGATGGGCTACCGGCGCAATCCGGTGGTGGATTCGCTAATGACGCAATTGCGCGCCGGACGCCAACCGACTTTTCAGGCCAACCTTGCGTTGATCAATTGTTCGCCGCTCAAGGATCTCAGCCAGAACCACACGTTTAAACGCCTTCGTGAGGGCATCCTGCAGCGTGGTGAACAACTCGGCTATGGCATCGAGGAGTTTTGGTTACAGCAACCTGACATGCGGCCAGAGCGGTTAAAACAGATCGTCGAAACGCGCGGCATTCGTGGGCTCATTTTAATTGCAGCGCTAGATTTGGATGCGATCCATGGCAGCTATTCTAAGTTTTGGTATGACTTTGCCTGTTCGGTCATCGGCGTGACGCATTTAAATAACCAATTGAATTGTTCGTCGAATGACCAATATTTGACCGCTCGCCAAGCGACTCAGAAAGTGCTGGAGATGGGCTATAAACGTCCACTGTTGGTTTTGCCTGCAAAAGATGATGCGCTACTGGATGAAAAGTTCAGTGCTGGCTTTTTCAGTGTATCCCGGCATCTGCCACAGATGGACAAATTGGATATGCTCGCTTTGGACACTGAGGATATTGCTACGGCAGTGGCGGAAATTCGCAAGCAGCAGCCCGATGTGGTGCTGACTAACAAGCTGGAACTCTATGACGCGCTGGTCGAAGATGGTCTGAAGATCCCGAAAGAACTAGCACTGGTGCACTTAGATTGGCACGTCGGCATCCCGCACTTAGCCGGCATGCGTCAGAATAATCGTGAAGTCGGCAGCGCCGGCGTCGATTTGGTGGTCGGCCAATTGCAGAAGAATGAATTCGGCGCACAGGAGCATCCTAAGGTTGTGCAGATCGAAAGCATCTGGGTCGATGGGCCGAGTTTGAGGAGCTTTCCGGATTAAGGACGGCTGTCTTGTGCTTCTTGTATTTTAAACAAAAAATTTGGTATGCCGCTATTGTAGGTCACGGTGGTGACTCGAATGTGTGATATATCAGCAGTTTCCTCGTCGATAAATTGGAGTTCCTGTGGCGCTTCAATTTGATTCGAGAACTTGCTGAAGCTATTAATTTGAAAACTGCGTAAAAGCACTTCTTTTGTTTCTGTGTTAGCTAACCGATAGAGATTAGCACCAATGATGCGTCTTTTTCCTTGCACATCCGAGGTCACTTTCGATGTTTTATCGATTTCATAAGTGAATTCGATGCGGTAATCATTAAATATTTTATGCGATAATGGAAAGCCATCGACAGCTCTAAAGTGATACTCGGGGTTGAGCATGAGTAAGTCGAACAGTTGAGAGGCGGCTTCATCAGCTTGCTTTGTTTCAACCTTCAACTGCCCATCAGTATCCAAGATGCTCACGACTGAGCCTTGGTTGAATAACAACGTAAAGGTATTACGACCATTACTATTGTTTACACTGAATCGGATCATGGACTGCCCTTTTTTCACTATAAAAAGTTGCCGCTCACCTTCGTCGGTGATTAACAAGGCGTTTATCCGTATTGATTGCACGCCTGCGTGTGACTGTAAAATTTTCTCTCTAAGCCCTGCTTGAGCATAACCCTGTATGGGGAGGCTGACCTGTAGCCAAGCCATAGTTCCAACAAGTAAACTTAGTGAGAGATGCTTCATTTGGTAAATTTAATACTAGGCACAAAAAAACCGTTGATTCATGTATCAACGGTTTTGTGGTTTTGAAAATGTGTATTAACTGCGCCGGCGCACTGCGATGTAGCTAAGACTGAGTAGTCCTGCGATTAGAGCATAAGTGCCTGGTTCTGGGACGGGGGTGACAGAGAACGTTCCAGTGTAGTTGTTTCCGCCATCGTTGATGAAATGAGGGCCATCAGAATCTGTGGTAGCTGACCAAAATACTTCGACGCTGTAGTCTCCAGCAATCAGTCCGTTAGCGATATTGATCACGCCATCAGTTAGGCCAGTCCAACGCTGATCGCCGCTGTTCGTGTATTCGAAACCTGCAAGGCTAGTGAATGTAGCATCGGCGCCAAAGCTGATTCCAGTAGTCGTGAAATCACTCGGCGTGCCAGTGGTCGTCTCGTAGATGCGATAGTTGAGTTGGGCTCCGTTTACATTACTTCCTCCGTTCTTGTAGGTGAGAACTTCAGCGGTGCTGAAGCTTATATTGCCCCCAACGTTGACTGAGCCGAGAGCAGCGCCTTCAAAGTCGGTTAGATCGGTGCCTGCTTGATAGGCCTCATAGATGGTCGCGGAGCCACCATCGACGGATACTCCGACGTATGCTCCAAACGCTCCGGATGCCGCGCTCAAGCTAGAAGCTGATGTTAGCAGTAATGCGGTTGAGATTAATAGTGCTATTTTTTTCATAAGTACATTTGTGTATGATTTGAGTGGGGTTTTAAATTGATAACTAAATATTCACAGATCCTTCATTTTTTTGAAAGCTTTTTGCATTCAACAGTTTAACGGCTTCAAGATGCCAGAAGTTCATCTATATAAAAAGCTCATGGTTTCGTGTCTATTTATTGTTTTTATGAGTGTTGATCGCAGTGCGGAGTGCCTTGTTTTCGGGGGCAAATATAAGATGCTATTTTTGTGGTTTTAAACCGTCGCTCTATTCAACAGTTTAGTTGCGAGGCGGTCGGAGCCTACAAAACGTAGTATCGCGATTGTTACAGCGGGTAGCGGCGTTCGTCCCGAACGCCGTGCATAGGTTCGCCAGGGCGGCGGAAGTGTGCTGGTTAACCAAACGTAGAAGCGACACTTTTGTCGCTTGACGGTGCGTGAGCTTGTGGAAGCAAAGCGACAAAAGTGTCGCTTTCACGAAAGAACTCAATCTTGGTGAATTTTCCCGCGAATCAACTGTTGACTAGCCTTGCGATTTTCTCGGATTCGATTAAGGCTTTTATTTATCTGTAATCAATTGAACTCAATTCGACTCACTATGAAAAGAACACTTCTGATTGCCTCAATGTCCGTGCTGGTGAGCAGCGCGTTTGCTTTAACTGCTTTCGATGACGCGTCTGATGCTGCATACAGCGATGGCTGGACTGGAAATGGCACCGAAGGTTTTGACAATGGTGGAACAGGGTTTGCAGGATGGGGTTTCACTTCGACTGCAAACACTACATCTGAAATATCCAGTTCGACAGCTGTGGGTTCTCCGGGGGGAGACATTAACTCGTCCGGAACTGATGCTTTCCGTATCGCGGCAAATAATGGCGAATCATTTGATGTGTTTCGTACCTTTTCCTCTTCGTTGGGCGCAGGGGATGTGTTTACTTTCGACCTTGCAGCGAATTTTCGCAATGGTTCGAAAGGGGTCGATATCCGAAGCGATAATACTGCGGTTTTTAATTTTAGTATTGCGGATGATAGCTACTTTTTCGGACAGCCGGGCTCGGGTATTAATTTAGGTGATGGCGCAGGACAGGACTGGGGTTACGTGAGTGACGGTGTCTACAGTCTTGAGTTTGAGTTTGTGACGGAGACGTTCATGACTGCTAGAATTCAACGCACATCTTCTGCGACTCCATCTCAAAATCGTAGCTTTGAACTCGCAAACATCACATTGTCTGGAGCGGTTGATAACTTTAAGTTCTACGTTTCAGGTACTGAAAGCGATATTCCTGCGAATAGTTTATACGTGAACAATCTACAAGTCTCTGAAGTCCCCGAACCCGGCACTTATGCGTTGATCGCCGGCACCTTGGCTTTGCTTTGCGTGGCGATGCGTCGTCGGGGATAGTTCAGCACTTCGTTCTCGCGTATAAAAAAGACCACAGTTTCGGCTGTGGTCTTTTTTTGATTCGCGATGGGCCTGATCCCCCGAAGCTTGCTTCGGCTTTTTGTGGAGGGCAACGCTCCGTCGTTGCTAGTGCGTGGGACAGGAGTGTGGGCGACTCGCCCACGTCGAACCGATGTTGATGCAAACGAGGGCGAGTCGCCCTCGCTCCTGAAGACTGCCTTCCCGGAGGATGGACACTCCTGTCCATTTATTCTCTCGGTTGAGTTCGTGATGAGCGGGACAGGAGTGTCCCACCTCCTGGCGTTCGAACAGTCGCATGATTGGCTTGAATCAATTGACGGGTTTAGATGCCCCGTCGCAAATGTTGTCTGGGTTTTCGACTCCAAATGCAATGGCCGGTCACTTAAAGGAAGCCACCGACTTTAAATCCTCATCGCTCAATAAAACCCGAACACTGGGCCGTCCATACGTTTTTCATAGCCATCTTGAGAGATCGTCTGGCGCTCGGATTGTGAGAAGTCTTTGAGCTTAAACACGGGCAGGATGGGGCGGCCGTCGCCGGCTTTATCGTAGCTCACGCCTTTCTCTTCGATGAATAGGTAGCAACCGAATTCGCCGCCGGGGATTTCGCCGATCACGACGCTCAGATCCGTGGCCTCGCCGGGAGTGAGTTTGAACCAATCGCCCGCGGTGAGCTTGGGTAAATACTCCGATACGGGCGGCGCATTGTGGGTCGGCTCATCGTCTGGTGTCCACTTGCCAGGATTCGATTCGGTGAAGCCAGCGGAGAGCACGGTGCGTCCTTTGACTCCGACGATCAAAATGTCGTCGGCCGTGCCTACAAATCGAAAGGTGCCGCCTTTGGTAGAGCGGAATTTCCCCTGATAGACGGCAATCCATTGACTCGGCTGCACCAGATTTTCGACGCCATAGGCGCGCGGCGCTTCGTCGGCACTCATCAGTGGTATATAGAAGTGTGTGGCGTAGAGCTTCTGCGGGGCGCTGAAGAATTTTCGAAATTCAGTGAGCCGATAGTTGCGCATGAAATCTTTACCCGCATCCATCCAGCCTTGTTTGGGTGGGTTTTCGCGGTAGCGGTCTTGCTTGAAGTCAATGAAGGTGCCTTCGAGTGCGCCGGCGAGTGGAGAGGTATTACCAAACAGTGTGGCGAAGCCAGATTCGCCGCCGCCGCCGCCCAGTCCGCCGCCGAGGTCGCCGGCACTGCCGCGTGCTTTGATCGCGCTCTTGTTGATGCTGGGCTTGGGCACGTCAACTTTAGGTAGGTTAATTTCGGAGGGGAGATCGACCGCGATTGGTATTTGAGTGGAGATTGCAGTGCTGCGCTGTGAGCGCATCGTCTTTAATTTATACTCACGCTGCTTGGGTTGGATTGCTTCTGGCGGAATTACGACTTCGATTTCTGCTTCGTCCTCTGTGAGGATAATAAACATTTTCCAGCTACCGATCCCCAAGCCCACCAGCAAGTGTAGTGCTAAGCTGGCAACTAGGATCAGTAATAGCGGGCGCTTGAGTAAGCGTTGTATGACGGTAGGTGAGGTTTGTGGGGATTCGATCATTCGGTATTTAAGCAAGCTAGTGCGTTGTGTCTTACGCGGGAACCATGAATTCGTTCAACTGTCAAATGGGGCGAGTTGTGCGCTTCGCTTCAGAATCGTTGTCTTGGAATTAACAAAGATAAGTGTTCATGTCTCCCCATACAATGTTACTCCGCCTTACTTCACTTTTTTGCGCTTGCTCAGTGGCAGGTTGTCTCGATGCCAGCGATCTTTCGCTCAAAATTCCCGTGCAGTCAGATATTGCGGAGTCGTCACTATGGGTGGCACTTGATGCAGGGCCAGGCTTCGGTTCGACCGTGGTAGAAGTTGCTGTCGAGCAGCGTGTATTTCTGGCATTTCAAGCCGATGTCATTCTAAAGATTGAAGGCAATGCGGTGCTCGAGGCGCGTCACTATCAAAACTATAAATGGCAAGCCGCTCCGGTCGATGCGTTCAAGGTGACGGCACTGGGCGATGCAATACAGCTGCAATTGAAAGCCCCGGGGCGCGAGTTTGACCGTGTGCGTGCGGTGCAGTGGTTTACGCTGAACGAGCATGTCATCGTTACTTCGGACCAGGCGCGGATTGCACGTTCGGCAGAGGATCTTTATGTGCCAGAATATTATTCGGTGAGTCCGGCAGGCGCGTTGGAATTGAAGGGGCGCTTTGGTGCCATCGATGCCAAACCACGAATCTACCAAATGCTGCCACGGTTGTTTGGTAATGCCAACGAGACGCGCCAGGTGAATGGCACTCTGGCTGAAAATGGTGCAGGCAAGTTCAGCGCGTTGAATGAGCGTGTGCTCGCGGGATTCCGTGTGGACGGCTTTACGCACATCTGGCTGACCGGCGTGTTGCAACAAGCGACGTCGACCGATTATAGTGCCGTCGGGCAAGCGCCAGACGATCCAGATTTATTAAAAGGCATCGCAGGTAGCCCTTATGCGATTCGAGACTATTTTGATGTATCGCCAGACTTTGCGGACGAACCGGCCAAGCGCCTTGAAGAGTTTCAAGCGCTGACTGAGCGCATGCAGGCTGCTGGCTTGTCGGTGGTGATCGACTTTGTGCCAAATCACGTAGCGCGCAGCTACGAGTCGGATATTCGCCCGGATCTGGTGTTTGGTAACAAGGATCGCACCGGATTATATTTTGATCCGGACAACAACTTTTTCTATCTCACGCCTGAAGTCGCCGAGGGCAGTGGGCCGTTGCGTTTACCGACGGTCGATCGGCACACTGGCAAGATTATCAATGAGACCGCGCGGTTGGTGGGCAATGCGGATGGCTATTTCGGCCCAGAGCGTGTGCATGGGCGCGTGACAGGCAATAACGTGGCGAGCTGGCGCCCGTCGAATGGTGACTGGTATGAAACCGTGAAATTAAATTACGGCTTCGATTTCTTGAATCGAGATCGTGCGCCGGATTATCCAAGTGCGATCAGCCCGCGTAAACGAGTGCCTGATACATGGCAGAAGATGGATGCGATTATCGCATATTGGCAAGAGCTCGGCGTGGATGGCTTTCGCGTGGATATGGCGCATATGGTGCCACCTGAATTTTGGAAGTGGATGATCCATCGTGCGCAGACGCGTGCGCCTGACGTGTTCTTTTACGCAGAAGCATATAATGATGATCCGGCGAAAGTGCCGAGCCGAGATCCGGCGATCCGTGAGAACGATAGTGTGATGCTTACTTTGCTAGATGCCGGATTTCAAGCGGTGTATGATGATCCTGGATACGATACTTTGGAGCATTTGACTGCAGGTGAGCTCTGGGCGAATGATTTGGATGCGGTGGAGTCTGAGCTCGGCGGGTTCTTCTTCGACTGTGCGGTGCGCTATGCTGAGAACCATGACGAGATTCGTTTAGCGCATCCTGAAACATGGGGCGCGCAAGGCATGGAAGTTGGCCGTCCTGTATCGGCGACATTGTTTGGTCTCTCGCGTGGGCCTGTAATGGTCTATCATGGTCAGGAAGTCGGCGAACCAGGCCTGGGCCGCGAAGGCTTTGGTGGTGACGATCAACGCACGAGTATTTTCGATTACTGGTCGCTGCCTGAATTGAACAAATGGTGGAACGACGGCGCGGCAGACGGTGCGGGGCTTTCGGACGCTCAACGTGCGTTGCGCGCATGGTACGTGCGCTTGATGCATTTGCTCGGTGAACCTGCTTTTGCATCGGGTGTGTCGATTCCGCTCAATGCGGCAAATCAGGCGAATCCATATTTCGGCAAAGTGGCCGACGTGGGACCTTCAGGGCATTGGCTGCATGCCTATGTGCGCAGTGATCGACGCC
The DNA here is from genome assembly GCA_002292345.1 of Opitutia bacterium UBA977. Classification (GTDB taxonomy): domain Bacteria; phylum Verrucomicrobiota; class Verrucomicrobiia; order Opitutales; family Coraliomargaritaceae; genus Lentimonas. The sequence goes on from DBBT01000048.1 coordinate 25,680, forward strand.
AGGATTCGAGCTATTTGGTGACGAGTAACTTTCACCCCAGCGCAACGCTGCGGCATGTGCGTGTGCGGTTGCCAGAAGCGGCTGTTGCTGCGCTCGACCTAACTGAGACGACGGACGAGTGGTTGGTGTTGAAAGATCAACTGGCACTCGACGGTCAACCCGTACGAGCGATTCGGGTGTCAGAGGCGCTGCGCGAAGGGATTTATTTGGATCAACTCGCACCGCTTGCGTCCTATTACTGGGAGATTCAGACTGCAGATTCGCTGAGTGAGGGCATACAAGAGAGCCCCAGAGTGGATGCTGGGCAGGCATTTCTAGGTGCGCCGCCAGTCACTCGCCTGCGTGCGGGTGAGTCTGTATCGCTCGATCTGCGTCGTTTTGGAAATCCCGGTGCGACGCATCGCTTTGCGGCGACTGGCGGCGATGGAATCAGCGTTTCGATTGATCGACTTAATCATCGCTTGATTGTGTCGACAGATGTTGCCGCCTCGGGCTTGCATGCTGTGCGGCTGGGCCTAGAACCTTTGAGCGGTCAAGGCCGCACGCTCGAAAGCAGCCTGCCGCTGGTAATCGATTCAGTGCCGATGCATACGTTTCGTTTGCAAGGCTATGAAGATGCTGCGTCGGTCGCGATGGTCGGCGAGTTGAATCAATGGAATGCATCCGCTGATCCGCTGCAACGTATCGAGGGTGGCTGGGCGCGCTCGGGTGCGTATCCAGCAGGTCGTGTGTTGTATAAATATGTGATTGATGGCCGTTGGGAGACTGATCCTGCTAACTCTGATCGTGAAGCAGACGGTCATGGCGGTTTTAATAGTGTGGTGACGATCGGTGGCGGCTCGGCCACGTCCGCTGCGCCCACGCTGTTTGTCAGTTCGATCGATGCCGCGACGCTGACCTTACAGTCGGACAAAGCACTGCGCACGGTGATTGCCGAGGCACTACCGAAGTCCGGTGGAGTGGTGCGCCTGCCCGCGACAATCGACGGTGCGATGGTGCGCGTCCAGTTACCTGCGGCGATTTCAGGTGAGATGCTTCGAGTGTTGGTCGAGGATGTCGATGGCAAGGTCGGGTTGCCTGCGATCACCTATGCCGGTGAACCGAGTGAAGATATTTGGCAGGATGATATTATCTACTACGCATTTACAGATCGTTTTAATGATGGCAATCCAGTGAACAACCTGTCCGTCGATGACCCTAAAGTATTGCCAGCTGCGAACTACCACGGCGGCGACTTTGAGGGCATTACTCAAAAAATGGAATCGGGCTATTTTGAAGACCTCGGTGTAAATGTGATTTGGCTCGCGCCTTTGAATCAAAATCCCTCAGACGCGTGGGTTGAGTATCTGGAGCCGTTCCGCTCTTATACTGGCTATCACGGTTATTGGCCAATTGAGCGTTATGGCGTGGAGACACGTTTCGGTGGTGAATCTGCGCTTAAAGAACTCGTGAGTGAGGTGCATGGTCAAGACATGAAGGTGTTGGCTGATTTCGTGTTGAAGCATGTGCACCAAGACAGCGCGATCCGTGCCGAGCACCCAGAACTGTTTGGGCAATTAAAGTTAAGCGATGGTTCACGTAATTTACGCCGCTGGAATGATAACCCATACACTACATGGTTTGAGCCGTTTTTGCCTGCGTTCGATTTTCGAAATCCTGAGACGGTTGAGTTCCTGTTAGAAGATGCGGTGCATTGGATGGGGGCGTATAATTTGGATGGCTACCGTCTCGATGCGGTGAAACATATCCGACCTGATTTCTGGTGGCGCTTCCGCACACGCATGCGCGATCAATTTCCTGAGGCGAATCATTATTTCGTCGGTGAGACGTTTCAAAACCGTCATGTGATCTCTGATTTTGTTGGTGGTAATATGCTCGATGGTCAGTTCGACTTTCCGCTCTACGATGTGCTGGTGCCGTGCTTTGCACAGGGGCAGGGCGACTTTGTTCAACTCGAAGCGGCGCTGCGTCAGTCCGAGGAAGTGTATGGTCGCAGTGTCCGTATGTCGGCTCTGCTTGGTAATCATGATAAGCCGCGCTTCATGGCGTATGCCGATGGTGACTTGCCTGACCCGGACGAGGCTGATGAAGAAGAAGTCGGCTGGAGTCGCCAGTTAAAAGTCGATGATGTGGCGGCCTATGAGAAATTAAAGCAGGCGATGACGTTTTTGCTGACGATCGATGGTGTGCCGATGATTTATTATGGCGATGAAATAGGCATGACTGGAGCGGGTGATCCAGATAATCGGCGTATGTTGCGTTTTGGTGATGATGTCTCGTCGGCCGAAGCAAAGGTGCGAGAGCATTTCTCAAAGTTGGCGCATGCGCGCCGCACGCATCCGTCGCTGTATCTGGGCAGTCGACGTGTTTTGGTCGCCGATGCGAATCGCTATGCGTATGTGCGAGCCTATGCAGATGATCGTGCCTTGGTGCTGTTTAACCGTTCAGACGAGTGGGTCACTTTTGAGCTCGAATTGAATCCAGAAATTACGAACGGCGAGTTGCTGGATGTGTTGAGTCACACTCGAATTTCCGTGCGTGATGGCAGCGCCACGGTGTCTGTGAGCCCGATGTCTTCTGCAGTTTATACGAATAGTCAGGAGTCGCATGCGAACTAGTGGTGCATCCATTAGCGATGAGGCTGATTCCCCGAAGCTTGCTTCACTTTTTGTGGAGGGCAACGCCCCGTCGTTGCCATTGTGCAAAACAGGCGTGTGGAAACGACAGAGCGTTGTTTTCTTGTGGTCATGTCGCCTGCGGCTCGGAACCCTCCAGGAATATGTCTCGGGGCTGGTCTCTCGGGGCATTGCTGGCTGTGTTGTTTGGCTGACGCTTTGTCTGGCCTGTTTGCCCACGTCAATGCTCCGCGCAGAGGCACAGGTGCAGGCGTTTCCGGATTTGGATTTGCCGACACTGGGGCAACGGGCGCAGGCAGCGTTGCAAGCACACCCAGATCAAGCGATTCCGTATATGATCGAGATTCGTGGGCGCCTGTCGGGCGCTGCGAGCGCTGAGTATTTAGCCATCTATCGTGAGAATATATTTATGTTGGGCCTCGCTCACATGAAGTGGTTTCAAGCGTCTGGAGATGCGGCGCATTTAAGCGAAGCGATCCCGTATTGGGATGAGTTTGTGAAAAACTTTTTGTCGGATGAGCGGCATCTGCTGGCGATGTTCAATTGGGCGGATTGCCTCTATGGTGTCGAGCAGTGGGACGGTGCGGTCAGTCGCTATCAGGATGTGTTTGGTATTTATAATCAGCAAATCGCTGCAGATGATTTACTTGGTTTGCTCAATCGCTTGGTCGTTGCCGCTGCGGCTGCCGAGCGTGATGCGGACATTCAAGCGATCTTGCGGCAGTGCCTTGAGCCGACGTATAGTTCGGAGATTCGATTGTTCTGTTTGAATGCATTGTTTGACCGTGCACTCGTGACCAGTGATTTGAATGATCTCATGGCGCTCGTGGCGGAGATCAACGCAGACCGCGGTTTTCGTTATGATCTTGGGATTAACCTCAGACTACTCAGTGTCGGCGATCGCTTTGAAGAGGAGGAGCAATATTTAGAGGCGGGGCTGTTATTCTCGATGGTGCTGCCAGTGGAGCAGTTGTTGTTCGTGGTCGAAGATCGATTAATTGAGCTAGAAGAGCGGCTGTTCAAACGACAGTATATCGCATCCAAGAAATCGGCGTTGGTCGTCGAGCGCGATCAGCTGCGGGAGCAACGTGCATTGCTGGCAGGGGCTCCGAAATACACTGCTAATTTACGCTGGCGACAGGCGCGTGTGCTACGCCTGATGGGGCGCACCTATGAGGCATATTTTGGGTTTCGCCGATTGATCGAGGACTATCCGCAACATGTACAGGTGGAGCAGTTCCGTTATGCAGCGATCTTGCAAGGATTGGAGTGTGGCTACAAGGCGGAGGCGGTTGAGATGGCTGAAGCGTATTTGGACGAACCTGCTTTTGTCCTGTTTGAAAAACCGATCGCGGTACAGCTAGCACGATTATATAAGCAGGGTGGTGAGGTCGATAAGCTATATGTCTTAGCCGATGAGTTCTTACACCGTTTTCCATTTGATCCTGTGTCGGCGCAGATGACGCATTCGCTCGGGCATGCTTGGTTTGTTAAAGGCGATACCGAGGCGATTTTAGAGGACTTCCCGATTTGGAGTGAAGAGTTTCCTGACGGAGCGTTTATCGACAGTGTGAAGTATTGGTCCGGCATGGCTTATTTGTTTGTGGGCGATTTTGAGCAGGCGCTACGTGCGTTTAAGGCGTTGATTGAAGCGCATGCCGGTAGTGTGTATTTTCAAGAGGCACGATTTCGTTGTGGCGTCGCTTATTTCGGCAAAGGAGATTACGCGCAGGCACGAGCCATTTTCGAGGAATGGGTGGCAGTCGCTGGGAATCATCCGTTACAAGCCGAAGCGCATGTCTTCTTGGGCGATCTGGATGCCATGGAGGCGGCGGTGGAGGCTGCGCTGCAGAACTACGAGTTGGTCGAGACATATCAAGGGGCGCAGTCATTAATTGATCATGCATATTTTGAGTCTGCAGCACTGCTGCTAGCGAATCGACGCTTTGCGAATCATGATCTGTGCCTGCAGCGCTACTTAGATCGTTTTCCCGATTCACCTGCGGGTGCAGAAGCTGTGATGCGCATGGCGGATGCTAATTTAGAGCGGGGTGCAGTCGCTGCGGCATTTGATTTTTACCGTGATGGGATCAGCCGATTTGGTAATAAAATCGATTCAGACCATGTGGATTTATTGATTGATGCGTGGTGGCGATCCGATGCAGCCATTCGCGAAGGTTTTGAAGCAACGAATCAGTTTATCAGACAGTTGCTCGCAGATGAAGATTTCCGTAGTGAGATGCTTAATAACCGCGTGGCACAGATCGGTTATTTCCAAGAGAATTCATCTATACCAGTGCCGCTGCAGGAGTCGTTGACGATTCGTCAGCCGCTCTACGATGCATTGAAAGATGTTACAGATGCCTCGGTCGAAGGCAGTGGTCGCTCACTGGAGATCAACGATTATCCTGAGCTTGCTGATTGGATGCGTCAGTCGCGCAATCAACTGGATCAATTGCCTGACGAGTTGCCCGCAGCAGTCTTTAAAGAGATGCGCAAACAAGCGGTGGCTGATGGTGCGTGGGCTTTGGCGCTACGTTTACTTCGAGTATTGAACCAGCGTGCAGATGTGGAAGTGAGTCCTGTTGAACTGGGCTTCGACGAGGTTGAGTTGGCGAGTCCGGCGACGTTGGTCTGGATCGCAGGCATCGAAGCGCAGAAAGACCCAATCGAAGCACGTGGTTTGCTGTTGCAGGCGATTGAGCGTGCACCAGCGGGACCCGCCGTGGTTGATGCATTGTTTATGCTTGCTGAATTAGAGGCAGAGGACGGCTTTTTCGATTCAGCAGCGGATTACTATGAGCGTATTTTGAATGATCACTTCGATAGTGAGCGTGCCCAGCAGTCTGCTCGAGGACGGGGTGATGCGCTGCGTCTTGCGCGTCGTTATGATGATGCGATTAAAGCGTATAGTTTGATCTTGAATCAACGCGATTGGCGCGGGGAAATCTGGGCGGAAGCGACTTTTAATATTGGTCGATGCTTCCTGGATCAGGAGCAACTTGGCAAGGCGCAAGGATTCTTCGAACGCACTTATTTGGCCTATAGTGGTTATCCGATTTGGGCAGGTAAGGCTGCGATGGAGAGTGCTGCGTTGCTGGAAGCCAGCGGCGATGTCGAGTCTGCCCGTCGCACTTATAAGTTCTTTGTGGATTCACCCCGAGGCTCAGAGTCGCCATTGTATGAGGTCGCCCGTCAACGTATGAAAACGCTATAAATATCGTGAATACTCTTATTAACAGATTCTATTGCGCACTCGCTTCGATGCTATTAATTAGCGGCTACCACGGGGCGCTTCACGCAGCCGAGCTTCCTGTTCGTATTCAATATCCAACTCAAGTGAACGATGTGATTTTGACTGGAATCGACGGGGACAGTGTAGTCTTTCGCCCGAAAGGTCGTGATCGAGGTGGGCGCGCTTACCTTAAACTAGATGATCTACTGCAGCAGGGAGTTGTGCTGAATTTTCTCTTTCAGCAATCCTATTACGATGCGGTTGCCGCCTTGGATGCAGGGCAGACACGCGAGGCCTTGCCCGTTCTGAAACGTGAAGTTGCACCTTTCCTTGATTACATGTCGCTTAGTGAAATTCCGGGTAACATGCTGCCCACTGTGCTCTCGTATTTAGAGGCCTTACGTGCAGCGAAGCAGTGGACTGCGGCGACGGATGTGGCGACGCGGATACCTGTGGCAATTGCACCGGCGCTCACGCTCGATCAGCTGCGTTCACTGAGTCTCGAATTGCTTGCCGCTGACGAAATCCCCGCTTTGTCGCGATTGCAGCGGCATTTGTTAAGTGCAAGGCATCTGTCGCAGGATCATCTTGAGGTGTATCTACGATTGGCTAATGATTGGCGCGAGGCAGGCGAGTATGTCAGAGCCTATGAGCTTTACCGCAAGGTTCAGATACACGAAGGGCCGAATCAAATCCAAGCGCGTTTGTGGGTAGCGTATTGTAGTTTCTATCTAGGCCACGATCTGGTGCCGCAAGTATTTTTGGATGAATTGCCGGAGATGGATGTTAACACGGCAGGATATTCTTTGCGCGAATTGATTAAAGCGCGGCTGGCTATTCGCAAAGGAGCCTTCGCTGCTGCGATGCGTTCGGCCGCAGAGGGCAAAACCTATGCTGTGACAACCGATCCGTGGTATCCAGAATTGCTCTACACGGTTGCAGTTCTTTATGGTGAGATGGCCCTGCACGAAGCTTCCATTGCCGCGCACCGCGAAGTCTCTATTCTTTTTTCAGAAACACCGTGGGCGATTCAAAGTTTAAAAGCTCTCGAAATCACAACCCCTGAAGTATCCACCTTATGAAACTATTAATGAATCAACTTACGAAGAATTTACGCACGCGTTCGCTTGCGAGTATTGCGTTTCTCGCCCTGGCTTCATGCCTGAGCGCGCAAACCGAAATCGTAGTCGAGGCCGCGCCTGCCGAGGAAGCGATTACACTTTGGACGATGTTCCAGCAAGGCGGCTGGGCGATGTATCCATTGCTGATGTTCTCTGTCGCACTGGTCGGGCTCGCTGCGTATTGTGGCTTACTAATTCGGGAGTCGCGTTTCACGCAACCAGAAGCTCGTGACGACCTGCGCGTAGCCATCAGTAATCGAGATGCCGACGCTGGGCTTGCGGCTTGCGCTGCGCACGAAGGTTATATGACAAGTATCTTGGAGCTAGGTTTTCAAACCGTGCAAGAGGGGCACGTCACTTCATCGGCGGTTAACGAAGCATTAGAGGAGCGCGCCAGTAAGGTGCTAGCGAAGCCTCTCGTGTTTGTGCAATACTTGCAGGTGATCGCCTCGGTCTCGCCAATGATGGGGCTGCTCGGCACAGTCAGTGGTATGGTAAAAGCCTTCCGTAACATCGCCTCGCAAGGACTCGGCAAGCCTGAGTTGTTGGCCAATAATATTTCGGAAGCCCTAGTCACCACCGCGTCGGGCCTACTGATTGCGATTCCCGCATTGATGGCTTATTTTTATTTTAAAAACAAATACATGGCTGCGTCGTCTGGGATTTATGAACAGATCGGTTCGATGACCCGACTGATGGCCAAGCACGGCATGGTCGATGAGTCGAACAAATCTGCTTAATTGATAGCGTTATACCGCAATACAAATTTATGAAACCTCGCGCTATAGAAGACACCATCGACCTTCCGGATCTGACTCCGATGATCGATATCGTCTTTCTGCTGATTGTCTTCTTCATGACGGTCGCTAAAATGCAGGTTCAGCAAATGGTGCCGATCTCGGTACCGATTGCCGAAGCCGCGACGATTCCCGAAGATCGTGGCGCACGAATGACTGTGACCTTGAAAAACGATGGCTCCATTTTTTTTGGGCCACAGGCAGTCATACTCGAAGATATTGCTCCTTTGATCGCTCAAGGCAACGCCACTCAATCCGGTCTCAAAGTGTATATTCGCGCCGATGCCATGGTGCCGTTTAAAGAAGTGCGTAAAGTCTTCGCGGCGGCGGCGGAGGGTGGGGTGCCCAATGTCGTATTCGCCACCTTCCAAAGCGACAAATAACACTCTCCATGAAAGCACGCAGGCTACAGATTCCAGAAGACAACGTCGATCTGACTCCGATGATCGATATCGTTTTCTTGCTGCTGATTTACTTCATGGTCACCACATCGATCATCAAAGAAGAGGCCGATCTGGGCGTGAAACTCCCATCCAGTATGGCCGCGCCTCCAGGCACGCCGTTGCCGGAGCAACACTATATCGATATCCTGTTGGATGGCACCATCTTGCTAAATGGTATGCCGACCGATAATCCAGGGAACCGCGCCTTGCCGAATCTGACGCGTACCTTGATGCAGCTCAAGCTGTCCTCCGATCGCGCTGGCCTTAAGACGCTGGTGATCCTGCAACCCGATCCAGAGACTTACCAGCAAAGTGTAGTCAACGTGCTCAACGCACTGAAGGCCGTCGGTATCAGCTCGATTTCATTTGGCGAAGGGTAGTAGGCTAGTTAGAAGTGCCAGAGGTCCCGACTGCCATGCGTTGAAAGGTTGACTGCGTTCAGCCCAGACGATCAAACTGAAACGGCGTTTGTGACGAACACCGCCATCTTGATATTAATTTCGTATGCCTACATTATCCGCTGATCAATTATGTATTTTTGGATTTGGGCCAGTTCAACTGTCAAGTAGAGAGCAAGTTTTCAGTCTGCGAAGCGGCCTTCTAAGGTATATTTAACTTAATGTTGATGGCGACTTATACCCCTAGAACTCTGACATTTGTCTGTGTACTCGCATATGCGTTCGCTTTGAGTGTGAGCTCGGTGGCTGCGCAGAGTTTTATCGCTGGTGAAGATGAGGCGTTTTATGAGGCCTATAACGATGGATGGCGTACGGGGGATTGGAGCGGTCGTGGATTTGGTCAGTGGCGTTTGTTTGCGCCTGAGTATGCGGCAGCTGAGGAAGAGCAGTATGTCGGCTTTTTTATCGCAGAGGCAGGCAAAGAGACGGACTTAGCGCAGACGGCGCGTGAGGATAAGGCGTTCGGAATCTTTGCGAATGGCACGGGCTTTGAAGAGACGGTCGCGTTTCGTTCGTTTGAGCAGCCTTTAAATGTAGGTGATGTGTTTTCGCTGCGATTTGAATTTGATGGATTTAACAGCAAGTTTGAGCGTGATTCGGAGAAAACCTCCAGTGTCGGCATCGCGTTGCATCTGCAGACGGCGATCAATGACTTGAGTGAATTGAGAGAGGGTCGCGCCGTGGTGCTCGCGCTGATCGAAGGCCTGAGCACATACCAAATTCTGGATGCGGATGCGCGCTTCAATACACGAGTGTTTCTCGACCCAGAGGGGGTTGAGGTCGGTGTAACGATCGGTGCTGCGGGGCGCTATGATTTGCAGCTGACGACTTTGAGCGATAATGTGGTGCATCACTTCATTGGACGAACGCTGAAGCAAGCTGAGCCTAAAGGGGGGGAGACTGTGACATTGGATCCGCAGCTCAATGGCTTTGCCTTGTTTAATCTGAACGGCGGTAAAAGTAATGCCTATTTTGGGGCCTTGCAAATTTCACGGCAGGAGAGGCAGTTATAATGCCATCATTTTCAGCAAAACCACTTTTTAATAAAGACTGCGGCTTGCTCGTGCATCCGACCTCACTGCCGAATCAGTATGGCGTCGGCGACTTCGGACCATCCGCAATTGCTTGGTTGGAGCTGTTGGCCCAAAATGGGCAGACTGTTTGGCAGATTTTACCGCTTAATCCTGCTGGTTATGGAGACTCGCCCTATCAAGGGCTGTCTGCGTTTGCGGCCAACCCGGTGTTCCTCAGTCCGGAGGATTTGCATGCCCGTGGCTTGATTGACGAAATCGAATTACGCTCGTTCGAATTAGAGAATCGATCGGTTGTCGATTTTACTGCGGTCTATCGCAATAAGACAGAATTGTCAGCCCGTGCGGCAGTTCGTTTTTTTGAATTGGATAGTGGTGATCCGTTGCGCCTTAAATATGATGCGTTTGTCACGGCCGAGAGCGACTGGCTGGAAGGTTTCGCATTGTATAGTGCACTCAAGGCGAGTTTCGGCGGAGTGGCGTGGACGGATTGGCCGGAGCCGCTTCGACAGCGTGAACCTGGCGCGCTGGCACAGGCAGTGCACGATTTGGATGTGGAGTTGGAGCAGGTGCGTTTCGAGCAATTTTTATTGCGCGAGCAGTGGGATTCGGTGCGTGCCACAGCACGTCGTTTGAACATCTGTATCGTGGGGGATTTGCCAATTTTTGTGGCGCATGACAGTGCGGATGTTTGGTGCGAGCGTGGGTTGTTCCGCCTGAACGATGACGGCAGCCCTTCGGTCGTGGCTGGTGTGCCGCCCGACTATTTTTCGGAAACTGGGCAACTGTGGGGTAATCCTCTTTACGCTTGGGATGTGCATCGTTCGGATGGTTTTTCTTGGTGGCGTAAGCGCTTGCGCAAGATATTGAATTGGGTGGATGTCGTTCGCATAGATCACTTCCGTGGCTTTGAAGCGTGTTGGGAGATTTTAGGCGGTGCGGAGACTGCGGAAGATGGTCGTTGGATCGCAGCGCCGGGGCGTGAGGTCTTTAATTTATTTGTGGAAGACTGGGGCTTGCCCTTGCCGGTGATTGCTGAGGACTTGGGAGTGATTACAGACGGAGTCATTGCGCTGCGGGACGACTTTCAATTGCCTGGTATTCGGATTGAGCAATTTGCGTTTGGATCTGATGAGATGAAGAAAACTTTTTTGCCGGAGGTCTATGACGAGCACTGCATCGCCTATACCGGTACGCACGATAACGATACGGTAGTTGGTTGGTTTAACAGCGATGCTGGTGAGGATAGCACTCGCACGCAGAGCGACATCGACACGGAGCGCGCCGAGGCGCTTGCCTATTTTGGCACCGACGGTTCAGAGATACATAAGGATTTTATTCGCAGCTTATACCGATCCAATGCGGCGGCGACGATTGTTCCGATTCAGGATCTAATTGGACTCGGATCCGAAGGTCGCATGAATACTCCGGGACAATCCTCTGGTAGTTGGGGCTGGCGCATGACGAGTTACAGCGATGTGCTGACAGCGCTTGCGGAGCTTTCCGAGTTGACCAGTGCATGTGGCCGAGGGCAGGCCGCTCTGTCATCATATATTGCCCGTTAATATTTTACTTCAAGCGACTAATTACTATGAACAAACCCCGTCTCTCTTTTTGGCAAATATGGAATATGAGCTTTGGCTTTTTCGGCATCCAGTTTGGTTTTGCCCTGCAGAATGCCAATGTGAGTCGTATCTTCGAAACACTCGGAGCCGACAAGCATGCAATACCGCTCCTCTGGATTGCCGCACCTTTAACTGGTTTGATTGTTCAGCCCATCGTTGGATATTTTAGTGATCGAACCTGGTGTAAACTCGGGCGCCGCCGGCCTTATTTTTTAGGTGGAGCGGTCTGTGCCTCTATGGCGCTCATTGGCATGCCTAATTCTGCTTACCTCTGGATGGCCGCTGGTATGCTATGGATTATGGATGCGTCTATCAATGTATCTATGGAGCCTTTTCGTGCTTTTGTTGGCGACGTGCTGCCTTCTGAGCAGCGCACCAGAGGCTTTGCGATGCAGAGCTTTTTTATTGGTGCAGGCTCAGTGATCGCTTCGGCTTTACCCTATATGTTAACCAATTGGTGTGGGGTGTCCAACGTCGCAGCCGAGGGGGTGATTCCAGATTCGGTTAAATGGTCTTTTTATCTAGGGGCAGCAGTGTTCTTCGCCGCCGTGCTCTGGACTGTTGTCAAAAGTAAGGAATACAGCCCTGACGAACTGGCGGCCTTCGAGGGATCCGAGTCTGCTGAAGATGAGTCTTCGGCGCGTAACCGAGTCGCGGGCGAAGCTGCTGCTTCTGAGCTTCGTTTGAAAAAGAAGGCGCAGCATGGGCCGATCTTTTTAATCGTAGGTGTATTATTGTCCGCCGCAGTCTATTTTGTGGGATGGGAACAAGAGCTCTATATCGTGACTGGTGGATTTGTTGCGCTTGGGATACTGCTTCTGCTCTCAGTCGTGCTTCAGAACAAAGGTGCGTCATCAAACGGTCTAGTCGTCGTTATGGATGATTTATACGCCATGCCTAAAACGATGAGACAGCTGGCGGTCGTTCAATTTTTCTCTTGGTTTGCTCTCTTCTCCATGTGGATCTATACCACTGCCGCCGTAACGAGCCACCTCTACGATATGCGGATTGGTCTTGAAGACGTGGCCAGTTTGGAGCAGGCAGCAACTGTGATTAAAGCCAGTGGTGTAGATGCAGAAATAGAGTCTGCTTACAACGCGGTGCTACGAGATCTCGAAGGCTACCGTGCTGAAATTGATTTAGGTGCTGTCGAGGTCGTTGGAACCATGCGCACGGCTAACTTCTTTATTAGTTATGGTGATCTCGGTGGCCTTTCTGCCGCTATGCAGGAACGCCTCACCGTCATTCGGCAGGAATACAATACCGGCGCGGATTGGGTCGGTATCGCGTTTGCGGTTTATAATGGCTTTGCTGCCCTGATCGCATTTGCGCTGCCTGTCTTTGCTAAGTGGACGAATCGAAAAGTGACCCATGCTGTGGCACTCTTGTGTGGCTCACTTGGTCTGATTTCAGTCTATTTTCTCCCTGGCCCTAACTGGATTCTGTTATCAATGGTCGGCGTCGGCATAGCCTGGGCGAGTATCCTATCAATGCCCTATGCGATACTCTCTGACTCATTGCCTGCGAAAAAGATGGGGCTCTACATGGGCATCTTTAATTTCTTTATCGTTTTACCGCAGATGCTTGCGGCAACAATCCTTGGCTTGCTCGTTACAAATCTTTTTAGTGGCCAGACCGTCCTTGCTTTAGTTCTTGGTGGAGCGACTTGGATCGTCGCAGCGATTTTAACTCTATTTGTCGACGATCTGAATGACGACAATGCCATCGACTAAGCAGCGATTCACGAAAAGTACGTGCCTACAATCCCGCATTGTTTCATACGATGCTTCTTTTTAGTTGGTAGAGCTAGCGGAGCGCGCCGTTCGACAAGGTCGAGAAATGGCCTGTATTTGTTCGCCTTGCAATGTTGCAGTGGATTTCGATGTGCGTATCCAACAGTTCGCTCTTGGATTGTGGCATGAGCTGTTCATGTTCTATCTCCTAATGAATACGCATTTAAAATCGATGATTCTGAGCTCCACCGGAGCCACTGAGCTGATTGAGCTGGGCGTGATCCAGAGTCTTTGGAGCGGCTATGGTTCGATTGTGCGTTATGGGTTGAAGGGCGGGTCTGTGCAAAGTGTGGTCGTCAAACACGTGTCGCTGCCGGCGGCAGTGGCACACCCGAGGGGGTGGAATACGGATCGGTCGCATCAACGTAAGCTCAAGTCCTACGAAGTGGAGGCCGCTTGGTATCGCGACTGGAGTGCGCGCTGTGGCCCGGGTTGCCGCGTGCCGAAGTGCCTGGCGTTGGAATCGGTAAGGCACGAGTCGATCATGGTATTGGAGGATTTGGATGCATCGGGATTTGCGCTGCGTCGCACGACGGTGGGTGAGACTGAGCTACACGCCTGCTTGTCGTGGTTGGCGCATTTCCACGCGACTTTTATGGGGGCCGAGCCGACGGGCGTGTGGGAGCAGGGCACGTATTGGCATTTGGATACACGGCCGGATGAGCTGGCGATCTTAGCGAAGGAAGACCCGGCATTGAAAGACGCGGCAGTTGCGATCGATCAAAAGCTTAGGGCTAGTCCATATCAGACGCTGGTGCATGGCGATGCCAAGCTGGCGAACTTTTGTTTTTCAGAAGATGGCGCGTCGGTGGCGGCGGTGGATTTTCAGTATGTAGGAGCAGGGTGTGGGATGAAGGACGTCGCCTACCTTGTCGGCAGTTGTCTCGACGAACATGCTTGCGAGCGGGAGGAGTCTGCGCTGTTGGGGCTGTATTTCGGTGTCTTGCGTGGTGCATTAACGGCCCAAGGAACTAACCTCGATCTGGATGCCTTGGAGCGTGATTGGCGGTCGCTTTATCCGGTGGCATGGACGGACTTTCATCGCTTTCTAAAAGGCTGGAGCCCGGGGCATTGGAAGATCAATGGCTACAGTGAGCGCTTGGCGCGTGAAGTGCTTGCCAGTTTACAGGAAGCTGCACGATGCGATTAAGTGCGGAAGATTTGATTCAGCTCGTTGGGTGCGCGGCGACGGCAGTGAAGGAGGCAGGCGTCTTGATTGCTCAGCACGATGGTCGTGAGGTTCTGGTGCAGCACAAGGCCGGCGGGGAGAGTCTCGCCTCGCAGGTAGTGACGGAGGTGGATGAGCTGAGTCAGGCGATTATCCTAAGGCACTTGCTGCCGAGCTGTGCGGCCTACGATCTCGCACTGCTGACTGAAGAGCAACCAGATGATGGCAGTCGTTTAGAAAAAGATGCATTCTGGTGTATTGATCCGCTCGATGGGACTTTGCCATTTACGGAATCGATCCCCGGTTATGCGGTTTCGATTGCGTTGGTGGCGCGGGATGGTACGCCGTTGATTGGGGTGGTCTATGATCCCTCGACCGGCACGCAGTATCAGGCCGTGCAGGGGCAGGGGGCGTTGCGTGATGGTGAGCCTTGGACGTTGTCACCATCGTCAGGGGCTGCGCCTCTAAGCTTTATTTCAGATCGTAGCATCGTGAGTCACCCGCAGTTTGACGCGGCGCTGGCGCAGTTGCAGGTATTGGCGAGTGAGCTCGGCCAGGACGGGCTGCAAACAACTTTGACGGGCGGTGCGGTGATGAATGCGTTGTGGGTATTGGAGCATGCGCCTGCGTGCTATTTCAAATTCCCGAAGCCGCAAGCCGGCGGCGGCAGTCTGTGGGATTATGCTGCGACGGCGTGCATCTACGCAGAGTTGGGCGCGTGGTGCAGTGATGTTGCCGGACAGCGCTTGGATTTAAATCGAGCAGATTCTACATTCATGAATCACCGCGGCGTGCTAGTTGCCTCGGATCGTTCATTGGGGCAGGCCTTGCTGGCTGTACTTGTCGACCTTAGTGATGGCGAATGAGGAAGTACGTTCCCCTCTGTATTATAAATCAAAGTCGGATTTGAAGTCTGGCTTTGCGGCTTGAACTTACATGCGCTCCAACGGCTTAATGCCAAGCAGCTCTAGGCCAGTCATCAGCACAGTGCGGGTGCGTGCGCAAAGTAACAGGCGGCGGGCTTTGATTTCGGTATCCTCGACCATAACTTTATCGGCATTGTAGAAGCTGCTGTAGGCACCAGCCAATTCATACAAATAGGTGCAGAGAAAGTGCGGGCGCAGGTCATTGAGCGTTAGCTCCAGTGCCGTGACGAAGCCCATGATCTTACGTGCGAGGGCAAGTTCAGCCTCAGTCTCTGCTTGGCTTGCCGCTTCGATTGGCGCTTCGGGATCGACGCCGACTTTGCGGAAAATACTGTTGATACGTGCGACTGCGTAGAGCAGATAGGGCGCGGTGTTGCCCTCGAAGCTGAGGAGGCGATCCCAACTAAAGACGTAGTCTTGTGTGCGGTTGCTGGAAAGGTCGGCGTATTTTATTGCACCAATACCAACGGATTCAGCGATCTCGCGTCGCTCGGCTTCGTCGAGGTCTGGATTTTTCTCGGTGACGACGTCGAAGGCGCGGTTGCGGGCTTCGTCGAGGAGTTCCTGGAGTTTAATCGATTCGCCGGATTTGGTTTTAAAGGGCTTCTTGTCGGCTCCGAGAATAGTGCCCCAGAAGACATGATTCATTTCTGGCTGTGCATAGCCCTTGGCCTTGAACCATTTTTCGGTGGTCAGAAAAAGCTGCTGAAAGTGGTCTTGCTGGCGGGCGTCGGTGAGGTAGATGATCTCGTCGGCCTTAAACTCTTCCAAGCGATAAAGCACGGTCGCCAGATCGGTAGAGGCGTAGTTGCTGGCGCCGTCTTGCTTGCGAATGTTGAATGGAAAGGGGCGTTCGTTATCGCGCGAGAATTTTTTGATCTCGTCGTGCCAGACGACCAGTGCGCCGTCGCTTTGTTCGGCGAGGCCGACTTCGGTCAGCTCGGCGTAGATGCGTTGCACTTTGTCGCGGTAGAAGGATTCGCCGAGGGTGATGTCGATCTCGACGCCGATTTGCACAAATAGCTTATCAAACGCGATTTTGGAGATTTCGACGATTTGGTTCCAAATGGCGGTGTTCTCGGTATCGCCGTTTTGTAGGAGCACCAGCTCGTTGCGGGAAATATCGCGCAGTTCAGGTTGCTCGAATTCGAGTGCGCTGCCGTCTTTGTAGAGTTGATCGAGGGTGACGAGGGCATTTTCGCCCAGCTCGGACAGGTCGACGCCGTCGCGCTTGATCTTCATGATCAAGGTGCCGAAGTTGGTGCCCCAATCGCCGATGTGGTTGTCGCGGATCAGGTCGGCTCCACAGAAATCGAGCAGGCGAGCGATGGCCTGGCCAATCACCATTGGGCGCAAGTGGCCGATGTGTGCTTGCTTGGCGGTATTAGCACTCGGATAGTCGATGATGACTTTGCGACCGTCCTTGAGGGCTTTAGCGCCGCTTTGGTAGTCCTCTTTGGTGGAGAACGAGAGTTGCCACTGCCAAATGAACTCCGGCGTGAGCGTAAAATTGATGAAGCCAGGGCCAGCGATATCGAGCGTGACGAACGCAGGGTCGAATTCGTCGGAGGCTTCTGCAGCGGAAATCAGGCGGGTAGCAAGTTCGCGGGGATTGAGCCCGTTTTGCTTCGCAAAGGCGAGCACGCCATTAGCCTGATAGTCGCCGAAACGTGGATCAGCAGGGCGCACGCCGGGCACAAACTCCGAGCCGAAGCCTTCTGTCTGGGCTGCGATTGTCGATAGCGCACTTTCGATTGCCTTAGATGGATTGAACCAAACCTTCATGGGGAGCAGAGCAAAATCCAGAGCGCTCGGCGTCAAGCTCTGCTTTTGGGAACTTTCAACGTGTCTTAAGTACTTATACCAGTTAGGCCGAGTATGGTGCGCTGTTCTATTTCGAGAATCCCGTTCTTTAGGCTCGACAATACCCCTTCTAATCGCCTAATACATAAATGTTTATGCCTTCTCGATGGGCAAATTAATCGGTTCCTACATTTTATTAAATGAGAAAGAATATTATTAGTGCTCGTAAGTTCATTAAGCCTTCATTCAGCTTTCTAGTTGAAAAGAAGCGTGACGGTGGCGAATTCTCCGACGCGGAGATCCGCTATATCGTCGATTCCATTTTGGATGATGACCTTCCTGAATTTCAACAATCAGCTTTAGCAATGGCTATCTTTTTTCAGGGTATGTCTGCCCAGGAGACAGCGATTTTTGCTGAGGAAATGATGCTGTCTGGAGAGGTGATCGACCTGACTGGCATCTCCCGCCCAAAGATTGATAAATACTCAACTGGTGGTGTTGGTGATAAGACCACACTCGTGCTCGGTCCGCTAGCAGCTGCTTGTGGCGTGGTCATGCCAACTATGAACGGCGTTGATGAAGAGCATGTTATTAGTAATCTTGATAAACTGTCTTCAATTCCGAATTTCAATCCGATCCTCGATTTGAAAGGCTTTAAAGCTCAGTTGAAGAAAGTTGGTTGTACCTTTATTAAGCAAGACCCGGAAATCTCTCCAGTAGACGCGAAATTTTATAAATTGCGTCAGTTGACTGGCACGATTCCGAGTTTACCGTTGATCACTGGCAGTGTGCTTAGCCGAAAGTTGGCTGAAGGTGCGGAAGGTCTCGTAATCGATGTGAAGTGGGGCAACGGTTCGTTCATCAAGGATGTCGAACAAGCCAAGCAGTTGGCACGTTCGATCACGCGTGTCGGTCGTTCAATGAAGCGCCGTTGCGTGGCATTGGTGACTGATATGAATCAACCCCTGGGTGATACTGTTGGAACTGCGCTTGAAATTAAGGAAGCGATTCAGTTGCTCAAGGGTGAAGGGCCGGAGGATTTGCAAGAGTTAGTGCTCAAGCTTGGTATGGAAATTGTGCGCCTCGCTGGGGTAGCTGGTTCGACACTCTCCGCAAAGCAGACTGTGCAACGTCATCTTAAAGATGGTTCTGCGCTGCAGAAGTTTAAAGATATGGTCGAGGCGCAAGGCGGTGATATCTCTGTGATCGATGATCCCGATAAGTTCCCAACAGCGAAGCACGTGCGCAAGTTGCCAGCCCCGAAGCGTGGCTATGTTCACACTATTAATGCTGGTCTGATCGCCGAAGGCGTACAGAAGTTGGCGTTGAAGAAAAATGGCACATACGATCCAGCAGTGGGTGTTTCTGAAATCAAGAAGGTCGGCACGCAAGTCAAGCAAGGCGAGCCATTGATGATGATCCACTACAACGACGAAGCTAAGATGGAAGAAGCACTTGAGTATCTCAAGACGGCATACCGCCTCGCTCCGAAGCGTCCGAATCCACCGCTACTAATCGTCGAGCGCGTCGCGTAAATGACGCCATAATTTCCAATAAAGCCCTCGTCGTTATGACTGGGGCTTTTTTGTGTGCCCGGCAGTATGCCGAGCCAACTGTAGCACCGTCGGTATCATTCTCGACAAGCGGGTTGGTGTAATTGGAGTAGTGCACTGAGGGCTTTGGGCGGGCAACTGCGATTCGTTGCCTTTAAGTCCAAACGTCGCACCAGTTGAATTTTGTCGAATGAACTACCATTTGAGGCGTGATGGAGGCTAGACAAAACCAAATTCGCCTTCATATTCATTATATTTATGAAGATTTATATGAATGATAAGTTGATCGATGCCAGTGAGGCTACTGTCTCAGTGTTCGATCATGGGTTGCTCTATGGTGACGGTATTTTTGAAGGCATTCGCCTCTATGATGGCTGTGTATTTAAGCTCGATGAGCATTTGGAGCGTTTGGAGTATTCCGCCAAAGCGATCATGCTCGAATTAGCGTGGACGCGCCAAGAGATCTCGGATGCGCTGTGCGAGACTTGCCGTGCGAATGGTTTGAGAAATGGTTATATTCGTTTGGTCGTGACGCGTGGTGTTGGCAGTCTTGGACTTTCGATTAAGAACTGCGATAAGCCGCAACTAATTATCATTACTGATACGATTCAATTGTATCCGCAGGAGTTTTACGACAATGGTCTGAAGATTATTACCGTCCCGACCCGTCGTTGTAATCCTTCGGCACTGCCGCCAGCAGTCAAGTCACTCAACTACCTGAACAATATTCTGGCTAAAATCGAAGCTCAGCACCTTGGCTACCATGAGGCGATTATGCTCAATGATCAGGGCTATATTGCGGAGTGCACTGGTGATAACATCTTTATCGTCCACAAGGGCGAGTTGATCACGCCCGCTGCAAGTTCTGGTGCTTTGAAGGGAATTACCCGCGATACTGCATTAGCGATTGCTGATGAGCTGGGTATCCCTTGGCGCGAGGCGAATATGACGCGCTACGACGTATGGGTTGCAGAGGAAGTATTCTTAACTGGGACGGCTGCCGAAATCGTGCCAATCGTTGAGATTGATGCGCGCGTGATTGGTAATGGTAAGCCTGGCCCAGTGACCGCGAAATTCCTCGAGAGTTTCAAACGCCGAGTCTCGATTGAGGGCACAATGCTTTAATGTGCGCGGCAAAGCTCAATTCTGCTGATTGCAGCCTTGCTCAAGTATTTTCTTGGCGGTGAGGCACATCTTTCGTTGGTGACTGTCAAAAGCTTGTAAACCGATTAATAAAAGGCATCTGATCACCTTGAATTTAAGCTTTCGCTTTGCCAAGCAACCCGACTTTTATATTATATAAGATATGGCTGAGAATTTGAAGTGCAGTATCTGCGATCAGGAAGCCACCGTGCATCTGACGCAGATCGTTAATAATAAGATCCATAAAGTGGATCTCTGTGAGGCTTGTGCCCAAAAGAAAGGGGTCACAGATCCGGAAGGCTTTTCGTTGGCTGACATGATGTCGAAGACCCCACTCACGCCGGTCTCTGGCGAAGCACAGTTGTTATGCGCAAGCTGCGGGTATGAGTCGGCAGATTTTCGCCGCACGGGGCGCTTGGGGTGTTCAGATTGTTATGGGGTTTTTAGATCATTGGTCTTTCCGGTGCTTGAAGATATGCATGCGGGCACCGCCCATCAAGGCAAGGTGCCAACGGCAGCATTGGGTCGTCAATCCAGACAAATGCAGTTGAAGAAGCTAATGGATTCGTTGGCGCGTGCTGTAGCCGAGGAAGCTTACGAGGACGCCGCTAAATTTCGCGATCAAATTAAAGTAATTAATGAGGCTGAAGAGTTGGAGGTCTCTTCTAAATGATCGAATCACTCATCAATGATGAGCTCGCTGAGTTGACGCAGTCAGCCAAGAAGGCGGCTCCGGTTGTGCTTAGCACCCGCATTCGATTGGCCAGAAACTTGGTCGGTCAGCCATTCCCCGAACGTGCGGATGTATTGCAGCGCCGCGAATTACTCACCCGTTGTGCAGATCAACTGAGTGCGCTGCCGCAGATGAACAAGGGCAACTTTTTTGATATAGCTGATTTATCCGTCTTGGAGAAGCAAGTGTTGGTCGAGCGTCACTTGATTAGCCGAGAACTGTGTGACGGCGAAGCAGGTGCTGGGGTTTATATTAATAAGGGGCAGACTTGTTCGGTAATGATCAACGAGGAGGATCATCTGCGAATCCAGTTTTTGAAGGCAGGTTTTAATTTGAAATCAGTCTGGAAGTTAATTGATGCGCTTGATTCAGAGTTGGAAAAGACCATCGATGTGGCGTTTTCCGAGGATTTTGGCTATTTGACGGCTTGCCCTACAAATCTGGGCACCGGATTGCGTGCGTCGGTGATGATGCATTTGCCAGGGCTGGTGATTTCTGGCCAAATGGAGCGTGTGATTCGTGCGGTCAGCCAATTAGGAATTACCGTGCGTGGCCTTTTTGGTGAGGGTTCGGATGCCAGTGGGCACATTTTCCAGATTTCGAATCAACAGACTTTAGGCGAGAGTGAATCTGATATTTTGGAAAGTTTAGCGAATGTGCTAAAAACGGTGATCGATCATGAGTTAAACGCGCGCTTTAAGTATCTTGAAGAGAACCGCGCGAAGTTGCTCGATCAAATTGGCCGAGCCTTTGGTGCGCTGAAGTATGTACATGTCATCGCTTCGGACGAAGCGCTGAATTTACTCTCATTTATTCGCTTAGCGGTCGATTTCGGTATTTTGCCAGAAGCGAATCGCGCCGACGTCGATCGACTCGTGATCGAGAGCCAACCTGGGCATGTGCAGTATGCTGCGCAAGAGGGGATTGCGCCTGAAGCTCGCGATATTGCGCGTGCGGATAAACTTCGGAAAGAATTTTCAAACCTTCCGGCTCTAGCTTTTGACAAATTGGAAGAACAGGAGTAATTACTAGCAAACTATACTAATTATGGAACCAATGAATAACTTTACCCCGCGAGCTCAACAAGTTCTGGCTCTGGCTCGAAAGGAAGCGGATCGCTTTCATCATAACTACGTGGGCACCGAACACTTATTGTTAGGGCTAATCAATTTAGGGCAGGGGGTTGCCGTGAACGTACTACAAAAAATGGGGCTCGACCTACAGACCGTGCGCTCAGCAGTTGAAAAGCAAGTGGGCACGGGGCCAGAGAGTAAGCCTTCAGGGAATATTCCATATACGCCTCGGGTTAAAAAAGTCTTGGCGCTGGCTGGTAAAGAGGCCAGGGCCCTGAATCATTCATATGTCGGTACGGAACACATTTTGCTTGGTTTGTTGCGTGAAGGTGAGGGCGTTGCCGCA
This sequence comes from Opitutia bacterium UBA977, assembly GCA_002292345.1. Taxonomy (GTDB): domain Bacteria; phylum Verrucomicrobiota; class Verrucomicrobiia; order Opitutales; family Coraliomargaritaceae; genus Lentimonas. The sequence goes on from DBBT01000048.1 coordinate 47,564, forward strand.
CGTGTGCTTAAATCACTTGAAGTTGATATTGAGCGCTGCCGTAATGAGATCCTTTCAGAACTCGATCCAAATTTCTCCGGAGAACCAGAAGAAGCTGCCGCAGGCCCTGGGTCTTCGGATGAGAAGAAAGAATCCAAGACGCCTGCGCTGAAAGCCTTTGGTCGCGATTTAACTGAGATGGCAAAAAAGGGCGAACTCGACCCAGTAATCGGCCGTAAAGATGAGATCCGCCGTATGGTTCAGATCCTGTGCCGTCGTACAAAGAGTAATCCGGTTCTTATCGGTGAAGCGGGCGTTGGTAAGACTGCGATTGTTGAGGGGTTAGCGCTGGAAATTGCCTCAGGCGTCGTTCCGGAAATTTTGGTCGAAAAGCGTGTGATCACACTGGATTTGGCACTCATGGTCGCTGGCACGAAGTATCGCGGTCAGTTTGAAGAGCGTATCAAAGCAGTGATGGACGAGATTCGCCGTGCGAAGAATGTGATTATCTTCATTGATGAGCTGCATACTATTGTTGGTGCAGGTGCTGCCGAAGGTGCAATGGATGCCTCGAATATCTTTAAGCCGGCACTAAGCCGCGGTGAGTTGCAGTGTATTGGTGCCACTACTCTTGCGGAATACCGTAAATACATTGAAAAAGACAGTGCCTTGGATCGCCGATTTCAGTCGGTCAAGGTCGACGCACCTTCGATCGAAGATACGATATTGATCTTAAGGGGCATCCGGAGTAAATATGAAGACCACCATAAAGTGAAGTTCACCGACGGTGCGCTAGAGGTCGCTACTAAACTATCTGAGCGTTATATAACGGCTCGTTTCTTGCCAGATAAAGCAATCGACATCTTGGACGAAGCTGGTGCACGTGCACGTATCGAGTCGCTCAAACGTCCCCCCGAAATTGAGGAGATGAATGCTACGATTGAAGATGTCTGTGCAAAAAAAGAAGATGCTATTAGTGGGCAGCACTTCGAAGAAGCCGCTAAATTCCGCGACGAAGAGAAGCAACTACGTCAAAAACAAGTCGACATTATTGAGGCATGGAAGAAGAGCCGCGAAGAGATCAAAATCGTTGTGGATGAGGAAGATATGCTCGAAGTAGTCGCTGCTTGGACGGGTATCCCGTTGTCACGCATGGAGCAAAAAGAAAGCAAAAAGTTACTCAAGCTCGAGAGCCATTTACAGTCTGAAGTCATTGGTCAAAATATAGCGACCGAAGTCGTCTCTAAAGCGCTTCGTCGTTCACGTGCTGATTTAAAAGACCCGCGCCGTCCGATAGGTTCGTTTATGTTTCTTGGACCCACTGGGGTTGGCAAAACCTTACTAGCAAAAGTGTTAGCGGAAGAGATGTTTGGTAATCAAGATGCCATCATTCAGATTGATATGTCTGAATATATGGAGAAGTTTGCAGTCTCACGTTTAGTGGGTTCGCCTCCTGGCTATGTCGGTTACGAAGAGGGCGGTCAGTTGACTGAAGCAGTTCGTCGTAAGCCATATTCGGTGGTGTTGTTTGACGAAATCGAGAAAGCTCATCCAGACGTGGTTCAGTTGCTCTTGCAGGTGCTCGAAGAAGGCCGTCTCACTGATAGTCTCGGACGAAAAATCGACTTCCGTAACACTATTTTGATTATGACTTCGAATGTGGGTGCGGAGATTCTTCAACGAAATACGTCAATGGGTTTCGGGCTCGAAGTTAATGCCGAGAATGAATACGAGAAGATTCGCGAGAAGATCCTTGATGAGACCAAGCGCGTCTTTAAACCAGAGTTTTTGAATCGCTTGAATGAGTTGGTGATTTTTAAGTCACTTGGGCGTGAAGATATGAAAGCAATCGTCGAGCTTGAATTGCGTAACGTGTCGAATCGTTTGAAGGAACAAGGTTTGGTGTTTGATTTCTCGGAAGCAGCAAAGTCATTCCTAATCGAAAAAGGATACGACGCAAAATATGGTGCGCGCCCACTGCGTCGTGCGATTGAGCGTCATCTCGAAGATTCCCTGGCTGAGGCTATTCTCGGAGGTGAAATCAAGGCGGGTGAGGTCATTCACGTCGAAGTGCAGAATGATCAATTGAGTTTCGAACAAGGCCAGCATGTGTCTGGTGTAGCCGGCTCATAATCGCAATAAGCTTCTAATTACAAAAAAGCCGCAGGTGACTGCGGTTTTTTTGTCGATGCGGGATTGGTCGCTCAAGGTTATTGAGGGCGAAAGAAGTGTTGCTGCTTTTCGCTGATTGGCATGTCGACTTTTTCCATCACTTTCAACATATCTTCCCATGCCATGCGCTTAGTCTTCATCGTGTCATTGAAGAGCAGGTAAGAGGGTTGAAAAGTAAAGACGAGCGGTATTTTTTCGAAGGTCTGCCATGTGCCTCGAACGGCTGCTATCTTACGGTCGGGGTCTGCTCCCAACAGGCCGGGCACAGTCGCATTACCAAGCCCAATAATGACTTTCGGGTGCACGATTTTGAGCTGAGCCTTCAAGTAGGGCAGGCAAAATTCCATTTCGGCTTGAGTGGGTGGGCGGTTCCCGTAGGGCTTGTCGTGTTGTGGTCGCCACTTCAGAATGTGGGTCATGTAAACCGTCTCGCGTGAAAGACCCATGGCGCTTAATATTTTGCATAAGAGCTCACCAGACTTTCCTTGGAAAGGACTGCCCACTGCTGCCTCTTCCTCGCTGGGAGCATCGCCACAATAAAATATATCGGCAGTCAAGGATCCTTCGCCGAAGACCATTTTTTCGCCCTCTCTCAGGCGCTCCTTAACTACTGGTGAGTTCTCCGCCTGTTGTTTGAGCCATTGCATTTGAGTCGCTGCATCAGCCGAGGGCAGTTCGATTATCGGGGCGTCGGGAAGTGGTGCGGCTGTTACAACGGCGTCTTTAGGTGGCGTTACCTTAGGCGCGGCGGCATTTGGCTTTTCCTCAGAATTGACTGCCGATTGCAGGTCGATCGCTACCACAGGAGGCACTGCCGGTGATGCTGGAGTGGCCATAGGTTTGAGTAATGCCATGGTGCTGTCTTCGATGAAGACACGGTCCATTCCTTCAAGCTGTAGGCGCTTTAGTTCCTCATAGACTGGATCGAGATCGGTAGACATATTACTAAACCTTGTCCAAGCAGCCACGAGCGTCCAGCTACTTTTCTGGTGGAAGGTAAATTACGTATCTGCGCGCGTAATTAGCGGCATCGATTAATGGCAACTTGCCTATTTACGTGTTTGCTTTAGGCGGATCATCTGGATCACAACAGGGAGGACTGACAGCGCGAGGATCAAAAAAGCGAATAAAATTAGGCTCTCAACGGCACTCTGCACAAAAAGGATTCCAGAACCGATTAACCAGCCGCTGCCGCTGATGGTGTCGCTTAGACTTCTATTTATTCGAGCTTGAAAAAAGTAGCTAGCGCCAAGAAAGGCCGCCAGAAGCGCTGGAATACTATACGGATTTATACTTTGCGAAATGAATGCGATTAATAGAGCGATGAGCATCGCGATCGCAGATGTGCCCCAGATGACTAAATTACGCCGCAGGCTTTTTTGGAAACTGCTTTCTTGGGCTTTTATTCGCAAAAATACAAAGGTAGCAATTGTTGCCATGGTGAGAGTGAGTGTCCATATATAGAGCGCTGAATTAATCGGCACCGCATAAACTTTGACTAAGTATTCCAGGGTAAAGCATTTTGCGAAGATAAGCCCCCATAGGATGACAATCAGTGAGTTATTGTGCGTAGTGGTTTGTCTGGATACGTTCATAATTTCATTCTAATCAAATATCTCAAGAGTGCGACCCAGATGTGTATTATGCATTCCTTTCGCTGCGCTACTGGATCAATCATGGCTATGCGCTTTAAAGCAAATCTCTTAATTGTGGATAGGTCTTAGTCATTGAATATAATTCACAGCTTTTATCTTAGGACGAGATATTAAGAAATACGTTAAAGAATTATTTTTACTTTTACCGTTTCAGTGAGCACCAGTCACCGTTCTATTTCTCAGTGAAGCCAAATTTCTGAGGTTTTGAGGTTTAAGTTCTATTTATTATACCTGAACAAGCTGTGCTTCTGCTCTGTTTATCCAGACGAGAAAACTTCACCAATAACTAAGGCGTCGGTGTAGAGGGCGATCAATTATTCATCGACATCAGCAAAAACGAGTTACCTATTAACTATTTTACTTGTGGGATACTTAGGAGAATCCTTTGCAGTTGTGCTAGTGAGCCCATGTCGGTAAATATCCAGAAATTACCTTAGGTACCTAGTCAGCCTGGCTGATTCGGCCTTATCTTAAGTTGCAGCATCATCATTAACCCCTACATATTAATTTTTTGAACAAGCAACCGAACTAATAACCATCATAGTCATGCAACGTAAATTCAAAGTTACTACCTCAATCACTAAGTTTATGTGGGCATCGTCTCGCAAGGATGCAGAAAAGTTTAAAGAAGAACTCATCCGCAAGGGCCAACTGGATATATTTCGTCATGGCGAAACCGAAGTAAAGTATTGCTTCACTGGTGGTAAGGATTTTGTCGAAGCCCCAGAAGATATTTCTCAGACTCGTGATCCAATTGAACAACCGCGCCGCGGCGATTGGTTGGAGATCGAACATGGCGATGTGAAAGCTTGCGCACTCGTGCGTCGCCTGACGCGTCGTAAGGTTTATTATTTCGAAGCTCTTTCGCGCACTGAACGTTCTGTGGATCGTGAGCGTTGGCGGCTTTGGGCTGGTCAGCACAAAGTACATCCATCTTACGACGGTGTGGTGCCTCCGTTCATCGTCGATGAAGTCGTGAACTCACACGAACAGCGCGGTATGCTGACTGGCTTTAGTGCGACTCCAGATTCTTCTCTAATTCTCGAAATTCTCGATAAATATGGATACATTCCAGACGATTATGAAGTCGAGAATGGTTATTGGGCAGAGATCTATATTGACCATGCACTGTCGGAAAGAATCCTAGAGAATCAAGATGCCCCGGCTATGCCTGTTGGCTCAGATGAGACTCAAGAATTTACTGACTTCTCGGTTGGTTTTTCGGAAGATTTACCAACAATTGATGACTTTGAATCGCAGTTTTAGGCTAAAGTATTCAATACTTCACAGAATTACAGTATGGCCAGAAAGCTAGCATTTGTAAATTACAAGGGAGGTGTCGGTAAGACATCTCTGATCGTCAATATTGCAGCCTGTCTTGCACAAAAAGGTAAGCGCGTCTTGCTGTGTGATTTAGATACACAGTCGAACTCTAGTATTTGGTTGATGCGGATTGAGCGCTGGAATCGTCTTAATATGGAGAAGCGTGGTTCCGTTTATTCTATTTTGGAACCAGGCGAAGCCCGTATTAAAGATCTGATCGTTAAGGATGTTATTCGCGATAATCAAGGTAACGTACAGTTGCCCGGCTTGGATCTGCTCCCGACGACGTTCAATCTCATCGATATCGAGAATGAGTTTAAGATCGATCCACAAAACCCACATTATTTGATTTTCAACGAGCAGATACGAGAGGTTGAGCAGGATTATGATTTTATCGTCTTTGATTGTCCGCCCAACATTCTGAATGCATCGCAGCTCGCGATTTTCAGTGCTGATGAGCTTTATGTTCCAGCCAATCCAGATGCACTCTCACTGATCGGATTTACTTTGATGATTGAGAAAGTACTTCTCTTTTATCGTCGTTCAGTTGGTTTTCGTACTCCTGAGACTGGCAATTTTGCTCGTGTCGCAGGCGTGCTCTTCAATTCCATTAAAGCAAATGTAGATATTGGTGTGCCGAAGATGCGTATGCAGCTCCGCTTGAATCAGTTCAAGAAGCAGCGCTTGGTGTCTAATCAAGCAAAAATCTACAATACCACAATTCGTGATGCCACAATTGTTCGCCGTGCAGTTACCCTCGGGCTGCCCGTATGTTTGATCGAAAGCAGAGAATCGAACGATGGAGTGGGCCAGGATTATCACGATTTGACGGACGAAATTCTCGCACATAATGTCAATGCGCTTGCTGCTAGTTGAGTACCGCTAGCTTACGTGCTCAAGGGCTCTCGTTTGCTGATATGAGGATTTCTTGTCTGGCACAAAACACTGGAGCAACTCCTTAGTTACGTGCTGATGATCGTAACAAAGGATGCATGTCTCCGCCTCTGGACTCGGATGACTTGAAAGACCTTCGACAGCTGTCCGAAGGAGCCAGAGCTTAGGGCTCGTCGTTGCCTAGTAGGAAAGGGTGCAGGGCTGATAACATGCGCTCGGGTACAGAACCGACGATGTATGTGCCGTCATCTCGCGCTTCTTCTTTGCGCACTCCGCCTTCGCGGTGTAGACGAGCGACCAGATCATAGCGATTATGCGGTATGATTAAGCGCAGTTGGGCAAAGTCGCTTTCGACAATGGCTTCGATACGTTCTAGCAATTCAGGAATGCCTTCGCCTGTATGTGCGCTGACGAAGAGTGCCTCCGGATATCTAAAAGACAGGGTGAGGCGTATATCTTCACTCCAAAGGTCGTCGATTTTGTTGAATACTGTGATGATTCTCTTTTCATCGGCACCGAGCCCATGAAGAACCGAAAGTGTGGTTTCTGCATGAGCTTCGATCTCGGGGCTGTTAACATCCAGCACATGGATTAGGAAGTTGGAGACGACTGCTTCCTCTAGGGTTGCTTTAAAGGCATTGACTAGGCGGTGGGGCAGGTTGCGCACAAAGCCGACAGTGTCGGTTATAATTAGAGGTTGTCCGCTAGGCAGCGGGCAACGGCGCGAGGTGGGGTCGAGCGTGGCAAATAACTTGTCCTCCACGAGAATATCCGAATTTGTTAGCTGGTTGAGCAACGAAGACTTGCCGGCATTAGTGTAGCCGACGATTGCGCAGGTAGGCACGGGCACCGTCATACGTTTTTTACGCTGCACATGACGGTGCTGGATTACACTTTCGAGCTCACGCTTCACGCGAGTGATTTGAGTGCGTACCATGCGTTGGTCCAGCTCTTGTTGCGTCTCGCCGGCATCTCGTTGCGTCGAGCCACCACCACGTTGCCGGCTTAGGTGTGTCCATGCGCTTTTCAAGCGTGGTAAATTGTATTCGAGACGCGCCAATTCAACTTGCAAGACAGCCTCCTTAGTTTGCGCCCGTTTACCAAAAATATCGAGAATCACCTCTTGGCGATCGATGACCAAGATTTTGTCATCCGCGGCTTGCTCCCAGTTTCGCTGCTGCGCGGGAGTGAGCTCATTATCAAACACGATGACGTCGCAATTATGCGCTTTCGCTTGTTCGATCATTTCTTTGGCCTTGCCTGTGCCAAGCAGAAATTTTGCCTGAGGCTTGCGGATCGAGAGTTGTACTTCGTGCTGTATACCGATGCCAAGGGTGGTGACGAGTTCACGCAGCTCATCGAGGAGGCTGCGTGTGGTGACGTTGTCTTCACCGGGCAGGGTGATGCCGATGAGCATGGCCCGTTCGACCATTCTTGGTTTTTCTTTAACGTCGTGCACTAGGTTTTGGTTCTAAATAGATGATTTTTGACAACCTACCCCCTTTGTGTGCGAAAACAAACCTGAATTGTAAGCATTTTTTAAGTTCGCTCAGAAGCCTATGAATGGTTCAAATTTCTAAATGCTTAAAGCCAGTGACCTTTTTGATTTCCCTGAGTCGTTGCCATTTGATCAAGTTTTCTCTGCGGAGCTTGCTCCGTGGCAGTGGGTGCCGTTGATTGCTCATGCACTGAAAGCGTTCCCGTTTGAATCGCTTAGAGGTGACATCCCACCTGGGTTACATGTCGAGGGGCAGGTTTTCATTCATCCATCAGTTAAGTTGCCGTCATTTGGTTCGATCACTGGCCCAGCTTATATCGGCGAAGGCTGTGAGTTGCGACCAGGCGTTTATATTCGTGGCTTCGTGATTACTGGTGCGAATTGTGTGCTAGGTAACTCTTGTGAATTTAAAAACTGTCTGCTACTGGATGACGTACAAGTGCCTCATTTTAGTTATGTCGGTGACAGTGTGCTTGGTAATAAAGTGCACTTGGCCGCCGGAGTGACATGTTCGAACCTACGTTTAGATCAATCTGAGGTGCCTGTGCAGCTGCCAGATGATTCACGCTGCGGCTCTGGCTTGCGTAAACTCGGGGCACTCGTCGGTGATGCCGCGGAGGTGGGTTGCAACTCAGTGTTGAATCCTGGGTCAATCCTTGGGCGACGCTCACTGGTAATGCCGTCGATGGCGTTTCGTGGTTATCTAAAGGCGAACTCAATCGCTTCTATTAAAGAGAAAATTGAGACTGCTCCACGTATCGATTGATCTAATTCGACTGGTGCTACAACCCGAAGGCAGCTTTGAGTTCGAACAGACTGTTGAAAGCTGCGTCAGCTCCAGCCTCTAACATCTCGGCTGTACTATGCGCGCCGGTGGCGATACAGTAGCAGGGAAGGCTAGCATTATGTGCGGTTTCGATATCAGTTGGTGAGTCGCCTATCATGCAAGCACCGTCAGCCGAGGCGTTTATTTGCTCCAATACATAGCGTGTCAGTTTTACCTGTGGCTTGTGCCATTCCGTGTCTGTGTTGCCGATGCAGATGGGTATGTATTTGGAGAAGCCAGCATATTTGCTGACTTTGCGAGCAGTGTCACCGTGCTTATTGGTGAAGATGACTTGCGAGATATGTGCCTTATGGGCCCTTTCGATAAGCTCCAGTCCGCCGGCTAAGATAATCAAACCATCGAACATGATCTCTGGGAAGCGAAGCCGAAAGCGCTTGGAAGCTTCGTCTAAGTCTGCCTCATCAATAAACAGCGCCATGGTTGATGCCATCGGGCCACCGAGGCTACGGCGTATTACCGCAGGGTCGGGGATGCCGCCGCCCATTGATTCGATGACGTCGCCGTAAGCGCGAATGATCGCAGCAGTTTGGTCGATCAAGGTACCGTCCATATCCCAAAGGATGGCTTTTGGTAGCGGGAGTGTCGGAGTTCGTTGCATCTAGACTTTAGCGGTTTCGGGTGTGAGATCGAAAAGTGCGGCTCCCAGCTCGTAGAGGTCGGCGTAGATGCCGGCTGGCTGTGTTGCCGCCGCCAATTCAGTTTTGCTATGACTGCCTGTTGCGACGAGGTACGTTTTGAGCTGGCCCGCTTCTGCGGCGGCAAAGTCAAAGGGCGAGTCGCCGATGAGAATGGTATCTTTGGAAGATGCTGTTAAGCATTCGAGTGCATGAGCAGTGAACTCTGGATCAGGCTTGCGGTGAGGAGTATCTCCGGCGCCGATAATCGCATCTAGGTATTGTGCCTGATCTAAAAAGTCTAAAATTGTGCGCGATTGATTGCCATTTTTATTGGTAAAAACTGCGAGTTGATAGCCGCGCTGCTTAAGTTCATTTAGTATCCAATTGGATCCTGGTAGAGCGATAAGATCTTCGAACATGATTTGCTCAAAGTGATGTTGGAATATCGGCAGTGCGGTATTGACGTATGCTTCACCCAGCAATTTAGCAAGTGTCACTGGCGCAGAGCCACCAACAGTCGCTCGTACGGTGTCATAGTCTGACTCTGGCAACTCGAGTTGCTGTTGTGTAAATACGACGCAACGATGAATTGTGGTGAAATGGTCTATCAGTGTGCCGTCTAAGTCGAAGAGTACCGTTTTCATATAAAATATTTTTAATTCAGCTCCTTTGTTTGAGCAACTTGAGACTTTATGAGTATTCTTCGGATTGCTGGCAAGTGCACGAAAGCGTTCACGGGCATTTAATTATAAGTATTGGCTGAGTGAGTTCAGTATGAGCGCGCTATTCGACTCACAAGTGATGGCATAAATATAGTGGAAGCGCTTGCTAGGCTTGGCCGCAGTCGAGAGTAGCGAGCCACACCTTATACGATCAGCTTTGTCCGCGGGTTACTACTGCAGATGAGCGGTTTGAATCCTATGTGCACGGGATTTTTTGCGGATATAATTGAGGCGTAATCAGGGTAGAAAAATTAGTGATTGAGCTATGAATTATTTGCAAATGCCTGTCTGTTGACAGGAAATAGCGTCGCTATTCAGAGCCGTGTTAATCAGAATTTTAGTTCACTGAAAAAAAGATAAAATTCCTCCAAAGGACTATTGACAAGTGGACGAACTGGAAGAGCATATCGGCTCTTCTTTAGGGATATGTGCTCCGTATATTTCTCCAGATGGTGGCTATAGCTCAGTTGGTTAGAGCACCGGCTTGTGGTGCCGGGGGTCGCGGGTTCGAATCCCGTTAGCCACCCCATTTT
>DBBT01000048.1:57870-71171 GCA_002292345.1 Opitutia bacterium UBA977
AGTGCTTTTAGGGACGAACGTCCCTTCTTGAAAAGCATGAAGAATGCACGGCAATCCCGTTAGCCAGCGACTGTATGTATGCACTGTATCTGTTGCCTTTTGATGATACTTAGCCTTCTTCAAAAGTGTCACTGGCGAGTATTTCTGTTGCTTAATCACTGTTAAGGTAGTGCGTGTGGTTGAGCGCCAGTAGCAAAAAAAATCCCCGCTCTTTCGAGTCGGGGACGTTTGTTAGAAGTGTGTTGCTAGACGCTTATTTGCGTTTCGCTTCTTCGCGCTCAAGCGCTTCCTTAACCACGACGTCCGCTACATTCTTCGGACATGCTGCATAGTGCGAGAACTCCATGGAGAACTGACCACGGCCAGATGTCATTGTGCGAAGTGCACCGATGTAACCGAACATCTCGCTCAAAGGAGCGTCGGCCTTTATGCGAACACCTGAGTTAGGTGCTGGCTCTTGGGTCTTGATGATGCCGCGGCGACGATTCAAGTCACCAATGACGTCACCCATTTTGTCCTCTGTGCAGAACACGTCGAGTTTCATGACTGGCTCCAGAATCTGCGGGCCTGCTTTAGGTAGGGACTGACGATACGCTGCTTTAGAAGCGGTCTCGAAAGCAACTGCAGATGAGTCAACTGCGTGGAACGCACCATCAGTAAGTGTGACCTTAAAGTCCAAACAAGGGTAGCCGGCGAGAACGCCTTTTTCCTTGGAGAACTTGAAGCCCTTCTCAACTGCTGGCCAGAATTCACGTGGAACGTTACCTCCCACAACCTTGGATTCGAACTGGAACCCTTCGCCTGGCTCGAGTGGCTCGAGCGTGTAGAGGATCTTAGCGAACTGACCAGAACCACCGGACTGCTTCTTGTGAGTATAGCTGTCTTCAATTGTTTGCGTGATGCTCTCGCGGTAAGCAACTTGTGGCTTACCAACAACTGCTTCAACCCCGTAGGTGCGCTTCAAGATGTCTACCTTAATGTCTAGGTGAAGCTCGCCCATGCCCTTAAGGATGGTTTCACCGGAGTCTTCGTCGGTTTCGACGATGAAAGTAGGATCTTCTGCAACCATCTTACCAATCGCTGTGCCCATCTTCTCAGAGTTGCCTTGGTCCTTTGGCTTCACTGCAATTGAGATCACAGGCTCAGGGAATACCATAGGCTCGAGTGTCGCTGGGAACTTAGGATCACAGAGTGTGTGACCTGTTTGTACCGACTTCATGCCCAGCAGGGCGACGATGTCACCCGCTTGTGCGGAATCGACTTCAGTCCGTTCGTCCGCGTGCATCTCGATAATACGGCCGATACGCTCTGTCTTGCCAGTGAAGGTATTGAGAACGCTGGTGCCTTTGCTGAGTTTACCGGAGTAGATGCGTGTGAAAGTCAACGCGCCGTATTTGTCATCCATGATCTTAAAGGCAAGAGCACGAAGAGGTTTTTCTGCATCAACGATCGCAAATTCACCGGTTTCTTCACCTTCAGCGTTCACTTCAGGCTGGGGTGGCACTTCAGTTGGGCTTGGAAGGTAATCGATGACGCCGTTGAGGACGTTTTGCACACCCTTGTTCTTAAATGCAGAACCACAAAAGGTTGGGAAGAAATCCAAAGCGATTGTACCTTTACGAATACAGGCCTTGATGACGGACATTTCTGGCTCGTTACCTTCTAGGTAAGCTTCCATCGCGTCGTCGTCTTGCTCAACAGCAGTTTCGATCAGCGCTGCGCGGTATTCTTCGACCTTGTCGACCATGTCCGCTGGCACGTCTTGTAGTTCGTAGTTCAAAGGGTCACCAGAGTTGTCCCATACCCATGCCTTACGTGTGAGGAGGTCAACGACACCCTTAAGTTCGCTCTCTTCACCGATTGGAAGCACCATCACGAGTGGATTAGCGCCGAGGATGTTTTTTACTTGGTCAACAACTTTGTAGAAATCAGCACCGACACGGTCGAGCTTGTTGACGTAGATCAAGCGAGCGACCTTAGAATCATTAGCGTAGCGCCAGTTGGTTTCGGATTGAGGCTCAACGCCACCAGAACCACAAAATACACCGACGCCGCCGTCGAGCACCTTTAATGAGCGGTACACTTCTACTGTGAAATCAACGTGCCCAGGAGTATCAATGATATTGAAACGGTAACCGTCCCAGAAACAAGTTGTCGCAGCCGACTGAATCGTGATGCCACGCTCTTGCTCTTGTTCCATAAAGTCAGTGGTTGCAGCACCATCGTGGACTTCGCCCAACTTATGAATTTTACCAGTGAGCTTCAAAATACGCTCGGTTGTCGTTGTTTTTCCGGCGTCAACGTGTGCGAAGATACCAATATTTCTATATTTTGATAGGTCGGTCATGATCTGATCTGATGTGTTTAGAGATTGTGATTACTACTTAAAATTGAGGACTCTGCGTACGCAAGTATCGCCCACGAAATTCCAAAAAAGAGGCGGAGATTAGGGGTGATTTTGAATACTGCAAGGCAAGAAAACAGGGTATTCACAGGATATATCGTTATGACGTTAAATTAATAGGATTAGACTTTCTGATTGAACTGAGTGGAATCTCTAAGGATGTTTTCAGCATGATTCATTACTCCAACTACATTAACGGTCAATTTGTCGAATCCCCTCACTCTAACACGATCACCGTGATCAACCCCGCCACTGGCGAAGCGATTTCGACGATCCCCGACAGTTCACCTGAGCAGGTCGAGGCCGCGATTGCTGCCGCAGAGGCTGCACAGCCAGCTTGGGCCGCTCTGCCAGCTGTTGCCCGGGCAAAGCATTTGCATTTACTCGCGGATAAAATCCGTGGACAAGTTGAGCCTCTGGCTCGTGTGATCACTGAGGAGCAGGGCAAAACACTGGGGCTGGCTCGTGTCGAAGTGAACTTCACTGCCGACTATCTCGACTACATGGCCGAGTGGGGACGTCGTATCGAAGGTGAAATCATCGAGAGCGATCGCCCGAAGGAGAACATCTTCCTCTTTCACAAGCCAATTGGCGTGGTGGCCGGTATCTTGCCATGGAATTTCCCTTTTTTTCTGATCGCTCGCAAATTAGCCCCAGCATTAATTACGGGCAACGCGATCGTGCTTAAGCCGAGCGAGGAGACACCCAACAACGCATTTGAATTTTGTAAAATCCTAGCGCAGACCGACATTCCGGCCGGCCTCGTCAATCTCATCTCAGGTTATGGGGCGTCTGCGGGGCGCGCATTAACAGAGAGTCCGAAGATCGGCATGATCAGCTTTACTGGAAGTGTAAACACTGGTTCGCGCATCATGGCGACTGCTGCGCAGCACATTACGCGAGTTAATTTGGAGCTTGGCGGCAAAGCCCCAGCGATTGTCACTGCCCATGCAGACCTCGACCTGGCGGCGACTGCGATTCAGGCCTCTCGTGTCATCAATAGCGGACAGGTGTGTAATTGCGCCGAGCGTATCTATGTGCAACGCAGTGTGGCTGAAGCTTTTACTGCGAAGCTGGTCGAGAAGATGCAGGCCGCGCGCTTTGGCAACCCGTTGCAAGATGAGACAGTCGATTATGGGCCAATGATTAATAAAGCTGGTTTCGATAAGATTGTGAGCCTGCTCGATAGCGCAGTGGACGATGGTGCGCAAATTTTGTGCGGCGGTCAGCGCGGTGCGGATGAATCGGGCTACTATTTCGAGCCGACGGTCGTTGGCGCGTGCACTCATCAGATGGACATTGTGACTCAGGAAATCTTTGGCCCAGTTATCCCGGTCGTGATCTTTGACGAAATTGAGGAAGCGATTGCCATGGCTAACGACACGGAATACGGACTTACATCCTCGGTGTTCTCGAATGACATTAATGAGGCAATGAATCTAGTCGAAGCACTTAACTTCGGCGAAACGTATATCAACCGTGAGCACTTTGAGGCGATGCAGGGCTACCACGCGGGTTGGCGCAAGTCGGGCATCGGAGGTGCGGATGGTAAGCACGGACTGTATGAATTTATGCAGACACAAGTGGTCTATCTCCAGCGCTCGTAGCAGGGCGTCTTACCTCGTCGACGGCATACTTGGCTCATCAGTATACGACGCGTGCACTAAGGTTAGGCACGACATCTGACTGCTCTGCTGCGGTTTAGGTTTGCCCCAGACCTCTTAAGTCTTTGTTTTCGTCGGTTTTTCAAATCGTTTCTACTGATGACACCAGCACTCAAAATCTACGACACAACCCTACGCGATGGTACCCAAGGCGAAGGAGTCTCTTTGACCGTCGCGGCTAAAATCCGCGTCGCAGAGAAGCTGGATCAGTTTGGAATTGATTATATCGAAGGCGGCTGGCCGGGTTCGAACCCACGCGATATGGCGTTTTTCGACGAAGCAAAGAAGCTGAACATGAAGCATGCCAAGATTGCTGCCTTTGGTTCTACCCGTCGCGCTAGTCTCAAGGCAGAGGAAGATCCGCAACTGCAACTCTTACTTGATGCGGATACACCAGTAGTCACTATTTTTGGTAAGACTTGGTTGCTGCATGTCACGGAGATCATCCGCACGACTGCCGAAGAGAATCTTAAGATGATCGAAGACTCGGTACGCTTCCTGACTGATAATGGTCGCGAAGTGATCTATGACGCGGAGCACTTTTTCGATGGCTATTGTGACAACCCAGAATACGCGATCCAGACACTTGAGGCCGCGCAACGTGGCGGTGCGATCAACTTGACACTTTGCGATACCAATGGCGGTCAGCTCGTCAGTCAGATGCAGGCAATTGTCAGCAAGGTCGTGGCACATTTCCCGCATACGCCTGTTGGTATGCATTGTCATAATGATTCAGGCCTCGGCGTAGCATTGTCGCTCGCGGGAATCGAATCAGGCGCAACGCTCGTGCAGGGTACGATGAATGGTTTTGGCGAGCGTAATGGTAATGCCAATCTCAGTACTATTATTCCTAATTTGATTTTAAAGATGGATGCCGATCTGAACTGCGCACCTAACTTGAATAAACTGCGTGATCTTTCGTTGTTTGTCGATGAAATGGCGAATCTTGCGTCGGATTCGACATTGCCATTTGTCGGAACGAGTTCCTTTGCACATAAGGGTGGGGTGCATGCCGATGCTGCCGCCAAAGTCAAACACAGCTACGAGCACATTGCACCTGAACTGGTCGGTAATCGTACACGGGTACTGGTTTCCGATATGTCCGGCCGTAGTAGTGTGATGATGAAGGCCAAGGAAATTGGTGTCGATCTCGACCCGCGTTCGCCGCAGTTGAAGGAATTTCTCGGTGAGTTGAAAGAGCTAGAATTTAAAGGCTATGAATACGAAGCCGCCGATGCATCTTTCAAATTACTGTTGAGTCGCTTCCTGAAAAATAAGCAGGCTGACTTTGAGCTTGTTGGCTATCGTGTGATGGTGAGTCACCAAGAGACTTCAGGTCGCGTAGTATCAGAAGCAACTGTGCAGGTCAAGATTGGTGACGAAGTACATCATACCGTGGCTGAGGCCAATGGCCCTGTCGGCGCGCTTGACCATGCCTTGCGTAAAGCGATTGCGCCCGTGTTCCCAGAGATTATGGCCGTTGAACTGATTGACTATAAGGTACGTATTCTCGAAACTGAGCAGGGCAGCGATGCGATCACTCGTGTACTGATTGAGTCAACTGATGGCGAAGCGACTTGGGGTACTGTAGGCGCCAGTGATAACATTATCGAAGCCACATGGCGTGCGTTGGTGGACTCCGTCGAATATAAGATCCTGCTTGATTCTGAGGCGTAAGCGTTGACTTGGGCCATCACGCTCATCGGCAGGAGAGCGAACCTTCTACCAACTTCGTGTCGGTGCAACGCGTAACGTCTCGTAGCGGCTGACATCGACTTCTTGCACAAAGCGGCTCGGGTTGAGGCGTATCACCGTATTACCTTGTTGATTGAGCATCGGGTAAGACAGGTAGAGCTCTTCCATCGCACGGGTAACGGCGACGTAAAACAGTCGGCGCTCTTCTTCGAGGTCGCCATCATCAATGGTACGCTTGAGTGGAAATAGGCCATCAGCCAGTCCGATAACAAATACGATCGGGAACTCTAGGCCCTTCGCTTGGTGAATAGTGGTTAGGCGCAAGCAGTTAAGCGCTTGTTCGGGGGTGCGTTCATTACTTTCGGAGGCCAACAGGACGAGCTGTGCGAGCAGTTCTTCCATCGTATCGAAGCGGCTGGCAAAACTGATTAAGCTTTGTAAGTCATCGGCGCGTTCAGTCCAGTTCGGATAGATCTCACGGATGAAGGAGCTATACCAACCGTCGAGGCCGAGTTGTACGATTGTTTCGGGTGTTTCGCTAGTCAGTGCGACAGACACTTCGCGAATTGTCTCGGCCAGTGATGGCCATTCCTCTTTGGCGTCGTTGGGCACCTTTTTAAGCACCGCTGCAGATGTTAGAACCTCACAGAAATCTTTCTCTTCTTTCTCTGCAAGTTTCTTGGTGAACGCATGAATCCGCTCCGCGGTCTTGGGCCCGACTTTGGGTAGTAGGCAAGTGAAGCGTGCAAACGCGGAGACGTCGGCAGGATTAGAGGCGAAGCGTAGTTGCGCGGTAAAGTCGCGGATGTGAGCTTGTTCGAAAAAACGCACGCCACTCGTGATTTGATAATCAATTCCGCGACGCGTAAGTTCCATCTGCAGGTCCATCGCTTGATAGTGGGCGCGGTAGAGGACCGCAACCTCGGAGAGGTCACGACCTTCGTCGATTAGGCCTTCGATACGCTGGATGATAAAATTGGCCTGATTGCGCGCATCCATGATCGGGGTGAAGTAGGGCTTCTCGCCATTGGGCCTAACTGCTCGTAGTTCTTTAGAATATCCCATGCCGGGCGGTTGTGCGGCGAGCACGGCATTGGCAAATTCAAGGATTTGTGGGGAACTGCGGTAGTTCGTTTCGATCTTATAGATCGTGGCACCTGGGTGGCGCTCGGTGAACCGCATAATATTGTCAAAGTCTGCCCCTCGCCACGTATAAATGCACTGTGCATCATCACCCACGGCCATAATTTGGTGGTGCACCCCAAGAATATCAACGATCTCGGATTGTAGGCGATTGGTATCTTGAAATTCGTCAACCAAGATGTGCTTGAAGCGTTGCTGATAATGCGTCGCTACCTCGGGATGCTCGCGCAAGAGTTTAAGCAAGTATTCGAGTAGGTCGTCGTAGTCGACAACCTGATGCTCTAACTTAGTCTTGTGATAGACCTTATAAATGTCGGCAATCTTTTGCGCCATGCCCTCGAGGAAGGGGTAGTGGTCGTCTGCTTCTTCCAGCACACTGCGGCAGGTGTTACGTGCATAGCTGATCATGTTGTGCACCACTTTGGGTTTCGGATTATTCTTCCCTTTAAGAAATGCAGGGTCGACTTTGTGAATTGCGCTTTTTAGCAGGCTCTCTGCTTCGCTTTCGTCGAGGATAGTATAGTTGCGCTTGAGGCCGACCGCTTCGCCATGCACGCGAAGGATACGTTGCGCGATACTGTGAAAAGTACCGCCCCAGAGCTGGTGCTTTTTAACGCCAGTCAGATCTTGCACGCGTCCCAACATTTCCTTGGCAGACTTGTTGGTAAAGGTCAGTAGCAGGATTTCGTAGGTTTCTATGCCTTGCTGCAATAAATAGGCGACTCGATAGGTTAAAGTGCGCGTCTTGCCTGAGCCAGCACCCGCGAGGACTAGCGCTGGGCCTGGTTCGGCCGTGACGGCGGCGTATTGCTCGTCGTTTAGTTCAGCGCGAAAGTCGATTGGTAATAAGGCGCTGGATTCGGTGTCGTAAAAATCGGTCATCAAAAAAGGAGTTAGCAGCGATAATGAGGTTTGCCGTAGATGGCGGAGCAAGTGGTTAATAAGTCGCTGGTCAGCACTTCTATATACTGCATCTAGGATATTGCGGTAGAGGGCAAAGTGAAAATGAGCAATAAGCGGCATCCTTTCGAAATTATTGAATTTTAATCACAAAAAAATCATGGGGCTGCTCTAAGTGCACAGCCCTGTTGCTTCTTTCTTTGATTTGATTATGTCAATCTGTCCATTTTGATTGCAGCCCGATCATTCGTTTCTCTACTACTTAGCAACTATGCAAATCATTCCTTCCAGTATGCTTCCAGAGCGCGACCAAGACGCGTTGCGTGTTTTCCTGGAGGGTTGTCGGGAGACAGCGCGTGCCAAGCAGCATTTTCAAATCGCGAGTATTTCGCTGGCGGTGAAGCATATTGCTCCATTGGCGGTATTAGAATCGATCTACGAACCGAGTGAGTTACACTTTTATATCGAGCGTGCAGCCGACGAAGAAGCGCTCGCCGGCGCGGAGGCAGTCGCCGAGGCGACGTTTTCTGGAGTGGATCGTTTCGCTCAGGCACAGGCCTTTGCAGATAAGATCATGGATAATACGATCGTTGTCGGGGATCTGAATGAACCGTTTACTGGACCTCATTTTTTCACTGCATTTACTTTTAATGACACGGTGCCTGAGGGCAACGCCTTTGCGCCAGCAACAATTTTCCTGCCGCGTTGGCAGGTCTCGCGCGTTAAAGGGAAATATGGTGCGGTGGCGAATATCCGCATTGATCCTGACGCAGACCTTGATCAACTGGTAGCTCGGGTGTGGGGCGCGTATCAAAAATTTTCAATTTTTGATTATTCTACGACTCCTATTGAACCCGCGCCTGCGGTAAAGCCGACTTCAGTGGAACGCTCAGAGTTGGCACCGGGTATATATTCGCGAGCGGTGACTGAAGCGCTACAAGAGATTGCTGCTGGGGCGTACGAGAAGATCGTGCTGGCGCGTGGAATTAAGTTGCAGGCCAATGAGCCCTGGCAACCGCTTCATGCTTTAAACTGCTTACGTGAAAGGTTTGCCGGATGCTTCACTTTTTCGTTTGGCGGCGGAGATGGGCGTAGCTTTATTGGCGCCACACCAGAGCGTTTATTGCGCATTCGCGATGGTCAGCTTTTGACCGAGGCAATTGCTGGTTCGGCGCCACGCGGTGAGACTGCTGGTGAAGATGCCAAGTTCGCCCGAGACTTATTGGACAGCGATAAGGATTTACATGAACACGCCTGTGTGCGTGATTCGATTTTACGACGATTGAAGGCCGTTGGGGTCAATGGGCATGCGGACTCAGCGCCGCGCTTGTTACCTCTGGCTAATGTGCAGCACCTACAAACTGCGATCGAAGCGGAAGTGGGTGACGATGTGCACCTTCTTAATATTTTGCAAGAGATGCACCCGACGCCGGCCGTCGGAGGGACCCCACGCGGACAAGCAATGGCGCGGATCCATGACTTGGAGCAGCTAGATCGAGGTCTTTATTCTGGAGTGATCGGTTGGTTTAATCACCTCAATGAGGGCGAGATGATCGTTGGCATTCGTTCGGCTCTGATCGAAGGCACTACGGCCAACTTGTATGCAGGCGCTGGCATTGTCGAAGGCTCAGATCCAGAAAAAGAAACCCGCGAGACCGAGATGAAATTACGCGCCTTACTCGATGCCTTGATTGCATAGGCTAGAGCTGCTCGTCCTTGCCAGTTTTAGCGCCAGTTTCTAGCCCTGTGCCAGTCTTTCTGCCTCTAGTCACAGATTTGTCGATTCGATCCAAGTTTCTTTTAGAGCCAATTGCCTGATTCTTTTCGGCCTCAGTTCAAAAAGGTGTAATATCTAAGAATTTTAATCCGCTAGAGAAGAAGTATAGCCACGCTCCTAGGAGGCTTTATTTAAAACAGTATTTTTTTGAATTTTATAGTGGTCAATTACCTCCTATCGATGTGTGTTAATTAACATGAAGAGGGCAACTGTAGGTATGAAACAGATCGCTGCCGAGGCGGAGGTGTCATTGATGACAGTTTCGCGTGTATTGCGTAATCAATCCAATGTCGCGCCCGCGACTAAACTAAAGATTCGTACCATCGCGGAGCGGTTGGGGTATAAACCAAACCGGTTGGTGCGTGGCATGCAGAGCGGTCGCAGCGGTATTGTCAGTGTGGTGATGCCTGCGGGGCATGCGATTGCGCCTGCGATCCTGGAGGGAGCTTATGATTACTTTAATGAAAAAGACATGCTCATGGCGCTTGATCTGGTACATGGGGATTATGGTGAAAAAGCGGTCGAAGAGCAGAGCAAAGTGATCAATCGCTTGCTCGAAAGCCGCGTCGATGGATTTATTTTGCTACCGGTCAATGAAGATGCGAGCCCGCTCTATTTTAAGGAAGTCATCGACCGCAAGATCCCTCTGGTGTTGGTGGACCGTAATACTATCCACTTTGATGCGGATTTTGTTGGAACCGATGATTTTGCTGGTGGCTACGAGGCGGCGCGTGTGTTGGCTGAAAATGGCTGTAAAAATGCGGTGCTGATTTCGACGGGCGATTTGGTGAGTACCAGTCGCTTGCGCTCAGAGGGCTTCAAGGCTGGTTTGAAAGCGTTTAAATTGAAGCTGATTGCGAATGTGATCGCACCGAACTTCACGTACAATGCAGATTTGATTGATAATGAACTGACGAAACACCAGGGTCGGTTTGACTGCGTATTCGGGATCGCTGACCGTCTGGCGATCAATGCTTGGCATAGTTGTCAACGACTGGAACTGAAGATTCCACAGCAGGTGAAGGTGGTGGGATTTGGTGCGTTGAATTTACGCGACCCGCGTGTCGCCTTGTCGTCGTTTGATCAGCAGCCTTATAAGGTCGGACGTGATGCGGCGAAGCTGTTGGTCGAACGCATTGAAAAGGGGCTGTTGAAAGGTAAGCTGAAAGCACGGACGATTTTGTGCCCGCCGCAATTTGTCGAAGGGACGTCTTGTCCGGCGGGTTAATACATACGACTCAACTAATAGGAGCCGAGGGCATGAATGCCGCATGCATTTAAGGCGTGTATTTATTCTCGACTGGTTTTTTTGAAGTCAGCACAGACGTCTTCGAACCAGGCGAGTAGGTCGCGCTCCATACTTTGCACGCGTTGCGGGCTTTGTATGGCTAGATTGGTTTGTTCCAGCGGGTCGTTTTTCAAGTTGTAAAGTTCGACGGGGGGCGGTGCTGGCAAATTCACCTCGGGCGCGGGATCGGTAATGATGCCGTTCTCGATAAAGTGCTCGGGTTGATACATCGAGACGTCGAGCCATTTGATGTCGGGCACTTCGAAGGCTTCGGGCACAAACGGGCGCACTAGTTTCCAATCGCCGTCTCGAATCGCGGCATTGTATTCGATCAGGGGATCGTAACGGTTCCACTGCCAGCAGCGTTTTGGATGGTAGGGGGCGACTTCGCCGCGCAATACCGCACTCTGATCGACGCCGTCTAGCTTGAGTGTGCTCGGTGCTTCGACCCCTGCGAAATTGAGGATGGTTGGTAGCCAATCGCACATGTGGAAGAAGGTGTTGTCGCCGGAGTCGTTCTTCTCTAGTCCTGCTGGCCAACGCACGATCGCGGGTACCCGAATGCCGCCTTCGTAGGTAGAGCCTTTGGAGCCGCGTGTGGCGATTTCGTCTTTTGACCAGGAGCCGTATCAGATCGGTCGCAATGCAGCGAAGCTGTTGGTCGAGCGCATCGAGAAGGGGCCGAGCAAGCGTCGCCCTAAGGCGAAGACAATCCTTAGTGAGCCGAAGTTTGTCGAGGGCACTTCGTGCTCCGCAGTTGAGGGGGAGTAGCAGAGGGCAGCGTGCCCTGCGAAGTCTGGAAGGCGACTGTGTCCTGCATCGCTTGAAAAGCGGCGCGGGAAGCGGGGAGGTCAGAGACCTGCATCGAGTAATAATCTAGGATGGTTGATTGTTGAAAATAAATGATAATGTTAACATTATTGCTTTGAAGTATTCCTAAAAACTGCTGTAAATAGCTAAATGACCAGTGAGCATCGCACTTTTGACCGATACTATTCGAGAATGACCTGTGTTAGAATCTGCCTTTAGTAATGACCACCCAGTTCCGTTTCTCTCCTGTCTGCTCAATGCGAGCTTAACGAATTTAATTCTAATTACTTAAAACGTAAAAATATGAAAACCACCAAACTATTAACCATTGGATTGCTAGGCGCTGGCCTACAATCGTTCTTATTTGCGGCGAGCTTGGATGATGTCAGTTTCGCCGATAATAGCTCTACGGTCGTCGCTGAGGCTTCGGGTATTGCTGAATTCACGGGTGCCTCGTCTGCGGTGTTTTCTATTGATGGTAAGCGTCATCGCATTGGCACTCAGGGCACGCAGCTGATTGGTGCTGTTCGCGAAAGCACGGTTGCCACGCCTTTTGGTAATGCAGATCTGCTGCAGGCCACGTATGGTCGTGCCGACTTTCCATTTGAGTATACGCTGAAGATTAAGACATTGCATGACGTGAACGCGTTTACGGTGCAAGCGGTGATTCATAATCGTAGTGACGCAGACATTCGCCTGCATGACTTCGATCTCTTCGATGCCCGTAAGGGGCAGGGCGGGGCGCTCAATGTCGCTGAGCCGTCCGAGTGGTTGATCACTCCGCTGATGCAGGATTTAGACGCAGTGACTTATGATCTGGCAGAGAGGCGCCTGAATGAAGCTGCCTTATTCAAGGGCTCGAACGGTGACGGCTTCCTGGTCGGTCCTGTCGGTCCTGCGGAAGCTTACACCAATGTGCAGTTTAACAACCAGGAGTTCGTCGCATCAGTGGCCATGGATGGTGTGCTCGTGTCTGCTGGTGAGAGCCGTCGCAGTGAGGAGATGATCTTCTGCTTTGAGCCGACCACAACTGCGACGAATATTTGGACACGCTGGGTGGCGGCGACGCATGGTGCGCGCTTGCATCGCGGTCCAGTCTACGGTTGGTGCAGCTGGTATGATACGACTACCAAGATTGATGCTGAGCATGTGCTCAATGTAACGGATACAATTGAAGCCAACCCAAACACATTTGGTAAGGGCATCGTTCAGATTGACGATGGCTACCAGAAGATGGACGGTGACTGGAGCGCCAATGAGAAGTTTCCGATGGGGATGGCTGCGGTTGCTGAGCGCGTCCGTGAGTCGGGTAACATTCCAGGTGTTTGGTTTGCGCCGCTGATGATCAACCCGGAGCACCCATGGATCGATGAGAATCCGGATGCGATTCAGACCAATGCCAAGGGGATCGCGAGTTTCATGAACGCGAATCCGTTCCACCCTGCAGGTGCGAAGTGGGTGAACCCCGATCACCCTGCGACCAAGAAGTATCTGCACAACATCATTACCGATGCGCGTGAGCGTGGCTTCGGTTACATTAAGATCGACTTCAATGGTATCGGTAATCGTTTCGTCGACCAGACCAAGACACGCCTTCAAGTCTTCCGTGATCTCTATACA
>DBBT01000075.1 GCA_002292345.1 Opitutia bacterium UBA977
CGCTATCGACAGTGACCAACAATCCATTGGAAGCATCATAAATCTCAAAGTCGATATTTCCCTCACTATCGGTAAACGTAAGATCAATCAGCAACCGTACTTCGCCCGGCTGGGTCTCTACGATATACCAATCGTCGTCGAATTGAATGCCCGCTTGCTCGATACCTGCATCCGATGTCAAGCCCCGCGCTGTGCCGAATGTATCATTGTCTTCAAACGCATCATCTTCTGCGGCATTCCAAATCAGATCGTAGTCGTTATAAAGATCATCGCCAAAGACCCGAATATAGTAGGTGCCGACTCCTACAGCAGCCTGAACATACTCACTATCTAACGATGACATCGAACCAGCGAGCAAGACCCCAAAAGCATCGTACAGCTCAAGATCAATATTGCCATTGGCATTTACGAAATCGATCTGCACCACGATCACAGACGCTGCAACATCCGCAGTAATCTGATACCAGTCATCATCGCTTTGGGTCGGCACGCCGATATCAGAAGCATATAACTGACTATTTTCACTCAGATCATAGGCAGTACCCCGAGTATCATTCGGCTCGAAGACGTCTTCATGCCGATCAACCCAATATAAGTCATACTCATTCCCTAGGTTCGCTCCGTAAACGCGGATTTGATAGGTCCCACCAGGAAGAGGTGCGTTGTAGTTGATAAACTCATTATCGGTTTGGCTTTCAGAGCGCATTATGATCGAGCCGAAGCGATCATACACTTCCACATCGATATCGCCATCCGCATGCGTGAAAGTCACATCCACATCTAAACCAGCATTATCGTCTTCGATGGTTATCTCAAACCAATCATCATCGGTCTGCGTCGCGAGCCCCAGCAGGTCAGTGAACCACACTTGATCATTCGCCAGAACAAAGCCTCCACCAATAGAGTTGTTCTGCTCATACGCATCCTCTACGAACGAATCGAGCTCCTCCTGCGTAAACGCCGCCCACCATAGGTCGTATTCATTACCCGCATTTTCATAATGAATCTGGATATAATAGTCACCGCTCGCGGGTGAACTATATGTCAAACTTTCGATGTCATTCTGTGAGATTGAGCGCGCGATCAGATAGTCGTTTGTATTATATAGTTCTAGATCAATATCACCCTCATCCGGATTGAAATTAGTGCGAACATCTAACTGAGCAGTACCCGCTGGGACGCTAATTTTGTACCAGTCTTCATCTCTCTGGACTCCAGGACCATCGAGTTTACGCAACCAACTACGTTCCCAAAAGCTCAGATCATAAACCTCTGCAAGCTCATCATTTTCTTCATAGGCATCATCTTCAAGCGCGACACTCCAGAACAGATTGTATTGATTGCCGACACGGTCTCCTGTCACTGTGACCGCATACGCCCCTGGGATTGGGTCATCCCAAACTATCGACTCTGTATCGCCACCATCGGCGGAAACAAAAATTTTATTTCCATTCTTCTTGCTCAAAGTCAGGTCAACATTGCCATCCAAACTATCCGAAGTGAGAGTCAGTAACAATTGCCCTGCACCCTCAGGAACTGAGATCTCGTACCAGTCTGGGTCAAACTGCGTGCCGAGACCATCAATAGATGCCAGCCAGAAGCCCGCATAATCACGTAAATCAAACAAATCTTGGAAGTTATCATTCTCCTCATAATTATCTTCCACTACGCCATCGATAATCGGCGGCTCAGTTGAAAGTGTGACTCGAAAGTCATAGCCACTCAGCGCGCTTATATCAGACACTGGAGCGACTCTGATGAAGTAAGTAGAATCGCTGGGCTGCTGAATGGAGAGCACACCTTCGCCAAAAATAGTGGTCACGTTACCATCCCCCTCAGTATTAATCACTACAGCATCCCCCTCAGAGTCAAAGATTTCAAAGACCATAGTGCCGCCATCAAAACTCTGATACTCAATAATGATCTGCTCGACACGGGTATCAGAACTTGCCGAAAATTCAAACCAATCGACATCCACAAAATTGGTAAATTCCGCCTGCGTCGCATTCTCGCCATAGGCCGCGCACGTGCCGATCCCGTCTACTTCAGATAGCCAGTTGTCGATAATTGTATCACCCAGGATGAAGGCATCGTCCCGGGTGTCATTCTCGATCACTTCGCGATCCACGATATCCACGACTTCATAACTGTCGTCACTACGCGACTCGACGATCAGGTCATAGCTATTACCTGCAAAGTCGCCAAAGACACGTACGTAATAGGTGCCCGGCTCAACTCCCATAATGGCAGTATTACCCTCTGGGCTGAAAGTTCCTCTAGGATCTATTAAATTAGCAGTCGAGACAGTTCGGTGGACTGTGATCACTTCGTAATCATTCTCCGTAGCAGATACTGTATTAAATAAGAAGCCATTCTCATCAACTACCTCGATATCGATATTGCCCTCGGCATGGACAAAATCAGCGCGCACATAGAGCATCCGCGTGAAGGGGTCTCGTGGAATTTCGATCTTATACCAGTCTTCATCATTGGAAATGCCCTCGCCCAGATACTCGGACAAACGAGTACTGAAGGCACCATTCAAATCGAATGCAGTCTCCAAGGTATCGTTCTCCTCATACAAATCATCATTGCCCGCTATTAAAGCAAACGATGACCAGCGCAAGTCATAGGTGGTATCCACCGTGCTGCCAGTACCACTCGTGACTGATGCTCTGATGTATAATTTACTTTGGTTGGCAGTATAATCACCAGGCAAACGAAATCGGATGACCCCATCTTCGGCAGACGTGGATCCTAATACAGTCCCGAAATAATTGATTAATTCAAATAGAATCGGCCCTTGACTAGCATCATACGCGACCTCGACGGAAATGAGCTTATCAACAGTAGTGAGACCGTCAGGGTGCGCTTCAATGGTAAAAAAATCTTGATCCGAAGACTTAAAGAAAGCCAAGCCCATGTAATCGGAAAGCCACGTATTCTCGACCAGTTTTAAGTTCGCGGGGGCGCTGTCACCATCCGCCTGAAATGCTTGATAGTTGGGCCAATAATTATCTTGTGTCTCCGAAATCGTTGAGGTGCCGCTAATCGCAAATCTAAACTCTTCCACCTCTCCGGCTTCATAGCTAACAATAACCGTGTCCGTATGCAGTCCTCGGTTGTTTGGATCATATGCTACCCTTAAAGTATAGTCAGTCGAATTCCCATCAATGAACCCCAACGGCTGATTCGTGACACTAAAATGAGCCCCAGATGCTAAGCTCACTGAGACATTCGTAATCTGAGAGGCCTCCGTATTGACCAAGTGGTAGGTATGTTCTACCGGTCCATTTGCCACCCAGGAAAACCCAAAGTCCGTGCCATTACTGGTCTGAGTCTCGACATCCCCCAGGACGATAGGATTGGCTTGCTTAAAATCTCCCTCACCTCCAGTGATCGCGAGCGGTGGAACGGGTAACGCTCCGACGATCGAATATTCACCGAGGCTCGCATAATCAGAAAATCCGACAACGGGGTCTGCACCGCGACCCGCCCCTTCGACAGTGATATAGTAGATCCCCGCAGTAACGGTCGCGGTGACAGTCGATTCTAATAAAGCAGTGCCATCCGCAGTGCCGGCGGCAATCAATACGCCAGACGCATCTAATAAATTCGCTTGAACGGCCAAATTCGCACCTTGAGTGCTCGAACCTGGCTGGGAGTCTGATGAATCCACATCCAATGGTGACACAGTCAGCGAAATAGCGCCATCTGTGCTAGCGAAACGAAAGATATCAATATCATTTGAACGCGAAATCAGTCCGGTAGCGCCGAGCAAATCAACACCGATGGTGTCCAAAACTCCAACAGTGCCGCTGATCGAATCAGAATAATCATCATTTTTAAACCCAAAGCCGTTACGGTTTCCGCCGATAATTAGCACGTCATCTTCTTGATTATTTGCGTCAGCGTACTCACCTTTACTCCATTGATCGACTTCATCATAGAGGCTATTAGAGAAAGCCGCTCCCATGATCGGTGCCCAACCAGGTGCGTAGTCAGTATCATGCCCAGGATAATATTCCATGTTTGGTGCTCCGTCATGCCGCAGACCGAATGCGTGCCCCGCTTCGTGCGAAATAGTCGTCGCACACGAATATTCAGACAGGTTAAACACCCAAACGATAGGAGAGTTGCTACGGAACGAAAATAGGAAAGCCACGCCACCAGATGTTGGCGCTACGTCTTTCGTCGGCGTAATCACCACATGTAAGCGTTTATCAACATCAGCTGAGTTAAAAACCGCGACATCCGTCGTCACAGTGATATCGAATGGAGCAAAATCCTCAGCAACACGCTGCCAGACGGCTGTCACGAAATCGTCATCATTTGCTCTGGGGTGCGGCAAGGCATCAATTAAGTTACCACCCAACCAGCGCGGGTCGGTCACCGCCTCGCCGTCGAAATCACAATAAATCACAAACTGAGCACCAGGAAGACTGTTGAGTGCAATAGCCTCGGCAAGTCCTGTCAGCGGTACGTACGCTTTCTCGTTCAGATTTACAGTGCCCGTCACTTGCGGATGCTTAATTCCAGTCTCCGTATAAATCGCATCTTTCTCCGCGCAGTATAAATCACCAATCGTCGTTTCCTCAACGAGTAAGACTTGAGCGTCATTGAGTTGGTAGTGCTCCTTTAAAGTTAAAGCGCGTGAGTCGCCAAAAAATAGCACCTGTGCCGACAAATCGCCAAGACCATTCACATCCACCAAAAGCCGGCCAAGGCCATCGTCTAGCTTAATTGCATACGAGCTAGCTTTCGTATCCTCCAACAACGCAGTCACCAAACCCGATAACTTCAACTCTCCCGCATGCAGTGTGATTCGCTGCCCTTTGCGACTGCCTTTAAGTATGTCAAAAGAGCTACGCGGGATCACGACATCACCCTGTTCGGCCACGCCCTTGAAAACATAATCTAAACTCGGCTGAGTCGTGAGAAAATACTCAACTACCTCCGATTCTTCTTCTGACACAGGATTACAATGTGCACAATCTGCCGGATGCGGTGCTGACACTGCCACAGTGGCAGCGATCTCCGGCACTACAACCAAGGCATCTCCTTGAGATGCCGCCACTACTTGAGGCGAATCCGCAGCACTCTCGTTGGTTGCAGATTGAATTAACGCAAACACTCCAATCAGGAGTGCAGCAATTAGAGGTAACAGTGGAAACTGTTTTTTAGACTTCAAAGTAAACATTAATATAAGCGCTCAGCCACAAACGGCCAACGGATTAATGAACACGCTACAAATCAAGCATTACAATCGGCTGACGCGTTAGTTTTTTCCTGAAAATAAAGGGAAGCCGGATGATGAGCCGGCTCCCCTTGAGAATTTCAAAATATCAGAAGCATTTATTCCGCGGATGCATCAATCGAACGATTAACTGAGCCAGCAGGCGTCATGATTGTCGGGTTCTGGAACAATGAGTTGGCATTCACGTTACGATAGCTCTGGCGAGATGGTGAACCACCTGGGCTGACTAGATTGGCCGTGACGAAGATCAGCAGATTGCGCTTTTGGCGCGTCTCTCCTTCAGAGCGAAACAGACGACCGAGGCCTGGAATGTCACCAAGGATTGGCACCTTGTCATTGACGGTCTTCACTTCATCCCGAGTCAAACCACCCATCACGACTGTCGCACCGTCAAAGACAGTGACTTCGGTAGTGATTTCACGCACCGAGAAGATCGGCTGGTAGAAGCCCGCTGGCACAGTGACCGTCAGATTACCTTGAAGCGCGACACTCGGACCACCGTACTCAACAAAGCCTTCAAACTCGGTGACACGTGGCTCCAAGATAAGGCTGATAGTATCATCGTTCTCAACGTTTGGAGTGACGGTCATTTCAACCCCGACATTACGAGTGACGAAATCCTGCGGTGTGCCTGCAGTGATTGAGATACCACCGCCGCCGTTGCCGCCACTCGCGCCGCTGCCGCTGCCGCCATTACCCCCCGACGACACGGTCGACTCGATGTCGCCATAGCTTTCAGGGTAACGCAGCTCTTGCGCCACGGTGATGGTGGCTCGCTTACCAGAAAGCACCGTGACCTTAGGCGCACTCATCAAATCGCTGCCCGTCTTGCGAGACAGTGCTCTGATCGCGAGATCGACATCCGCACCCGCCACGGACCAGCCAGTACTAGTGAAGGTATTCGTCGCGAGCGTTGCCAAGTCAATCGCTGAAGTAAGGCTTGGCGCTATATTCACCGCTTCAATATTTCCGTTTACACGAACTGCTGATGCATCTAGCCCAGTACTGAACGCAGTGCTTAAATTACGATTTTGCGTCTGACCGATACGAGCATTATCGTAGGTAGGGTTGCCATACTGGTCCAAGACAGGAAAGCCTTGGCCATCCACAATGAACTGCTGGCCATCGCCAACCGTCCAGTCGAAGCCAAGTTCTTCGAGATCGCCCTGCTGGACTTCAAGGAATTTCGATTCGATTTCAACCTGCTTCACCTCGTTGTAGTTACGCAAGATAACGCGCATGCGCTCAAGATTACGGCTAGTCTGAGTCACGATGAGTTGCTCGCCATCAAACGCGAGGCCCGCACCTGGCAAGTCGAAGTTAACACCCGCACTTTGGAAGAACGATTGCAAT
Organism: Opitutia bacterium UBA977; assembly: GCA_002292345.1. Lineage (GTDB taxonomy): Bacteria > Verrucomicrobiota > Verrucomicrobiia > Opitutales > Coraliomargaritaceae > Lentimonas. The sequence continues at coordinate 6,611 of DBBT01000075.1, forward strand.
GCCTCGACTTCTTCATTTTGCGAAGGCGCGCTGGAACCACTACTAGAAGGCGCAGCAAATGGGTCGACCGGGCCACCACCGGATGAGCCGCCACCATCACGGAAACCAGTCAAACGAATCATGGTCGCACGCGAAATCGGGAAAAACTCGGTGATATTTGAGGACTCGCCACCAGTGGCATCACTCGCATCGACTGTGACCGCGTCGTTACCGACGGAGTAGGCGAAGTTCACTTGCTGGGTGACAAATTCAAGGATGCGATCCAAGTTCAAGTTACGCAGGCTGATGTTCACGCGGGGATTGCTTTGGTTGGCATCAAATAGCGGCACAATGTTCACCCCGACTTGCTCAGGATCATATTCAACTGAAAGCTCGGACAGTGTATCAATCACGCGCGTCAATTCCATCCCAGAGAAATTAACCTGCGGGATGACGATGCCCTTCATCTTTTGTAAGATGCCACTGGTATTCTCAGCTTGAGCGGTCGCATTCTTGTTAATGTCAAATACCTTGGGACGTTCCCAACTCTGATCGACCTCGGTCAACATTTGCTCACGGGTCTTATATTGGTTTTGGGCATGGATCGCGCCGAGAACCTCGGCAATACGAGTCTGGAACAGTTTTGCTTCCGAATTGTTTGCATCACGCGCCTCGACTTCCTTGAAAGTGGCTGCGGCTCCATCGTAGTCGCCGTTCAGGTATTGTGCACGGCCAGTGGTCAACAGATCACGGATAATTTTGTTTTGTGCCACGTATTCAGGACTGATGTCTTGAATCGACAGGTCGTATGGATTGGAAATCTGACGATCCAGATTGGTTGCCAATGAGTTAGCGCCCCGAGAGCGGCCACCAGCTGCGCGATAGTCTTCGAGCAGTGCTTCAGCACCCTTAGCATCGCCAGTTGCGGCCAACGCCTTGGCTTCCGTCAACACGATAGCGGCCTTGGTATCTTCGAGCTCGTCGAGCACGTCTGCTGTGGAGGTGTTCAGCGTAAGGCTGGCACTGGCGGCATTGAGCAATCCAGCGGCATCCGCATAAGCACCGAGCCCTGCAAGTTGCTCTGCTTCATCGATCGCATTTTTAGCGGCGGCAATCTTGGCATCCTGATCGGCAGCAGCGGCGGCGACGATTGAATCTGCGGCCGAGATCGCTGCCATCTTGGGCTCAGCAGCAGGTGCACGCT
>DBBT01000054.1:0-2500 GCA_002292345.1 Opitutia bacterium UBA977
ATGATGAGACGCATTTCATTCGGCAGGTCGGCGTCGGTTTTGAACTCGAAGACCGCATAGTCCATGCTGGGAGCGATCTCGGGGAAATCGATGCCTGCGATGTGGCGGGCGACTGATTGATGGCCATCTGCGCCAATGAGGTAGTTCGCCTGATAATCCAGAATCTTATCGATTTGCATCTCGATGTGAGCCACTGCGTAGCCGGTCATGCCTTCTGTTAGGCGGTCGACCGAGACTTTCAGCTTGTCTGCGGTTTGTTCAATGAAACGGACGCGGTGGTTCCAGAGTGGCTTGTGGGCTTTTTCGCTAAGACTATCGACGAGTATGTGCTCCAGTTCGCCCTGGCTGATGACGGTCAGGAAGGGGTATTTTAAGGGGAGTGTACTGTAATCAAGCGTGGCTTTGGGGTGATTGCCTTCGTAGATGCCTACGTTGCTCAATTGTAACGAAGATTCGAGCACGCGATCGGCTAAGCCGAGTGTATCGAGTAGCTCCAGTGTCTCGGGGTGGAGGGCGAGGGCGTAGCTGTGAGTGTTGGTGCGTTGCTCGCGGTCCAGTAGAACGTAGTCGATGTGATGGTTGGTCAGGGCATGAGCTGCGGTCAGTCCTACGGGGCCGGCTCCCATGACGACGATGTCGGTGGTTTTGTGGTTAAACATGGATGTTCGGTGGTTGAGGTGGGGTGGCGTTCTCTTTTTCGCCTTGTTTTAGTGTATTTACTGCAGCGTGTGCGTCAATATGGGTGGGGCGGGAAACGCGTAAGTTTCTGTTGCCGTGAGCCTTCGCCTAATGATGTTGATTTGACTGATGCTTGAGGGTTGCCCTTCAGTGTTTGACTGATGAGAGTGCTCGATATGTCAGACCAAGAAGATCAATCAGAGGTGAAACCCGCATTGGAGTGGCTCAGTGCGCGCTACCCGGATAGTCCGCGTAAGCGTTTGAAGGAATGGTTTGCTACGGGGCGGGTTCAATTGGACGGAGTGGTTTTGAAGAAGCCGCATGAGGGAATGGGTGATCCGGGGGATCGTCTGTCGATGGGGGAGACGCCGCCACCGGTCTTTTTTCGCAACATGCCGACTCGTATTCACGCTCAGGCGAATTTGCTCTATATAGATAGTTCACTGGCGATTGTGAACAAGGGGCCGGGCTTGCTGTCGGTGCCTGTTCCCGGAAGTAGTCAGGTGTCGGTCTTAACGGTGCTGGATAAATTTTTGCAGGGTAAAGGAGCGGCTGAGTTGGATCGGCAGCGGGGTGTGCTTCGCAAGCGCCTGACTCCGTTGCCGGTGCATCGGCTTGATCAGTATACTAGCGGGATTATTTGCTTCGCTATGAATCCCAAGGCGCGGGAGGATCTCGTGCGACAAGTGCGCGATCATACCTTTCTTCGTGAATATCTGGCGCTGGGTGACGGTCAGTTGGAGCGCAAGCGCGGTGAATGGCGCTCATGGTTTCGTCTGGATGACGAGGGTATGTATCAAACCGTGACCGAGACAGAAGAGCCGGGCAGCACCGAGGCGATCAGTCAGTTTGAGGTGGTGGAAGAATATTCATGGCCGACCGCGGTCCAAGGGCAGCGCCACGTAGTGAGTAAGTTACGCCTGCGCTTGGAGACCGGCCTGAAGCATCAGTTGAGAATACATTCTGCGAATGCCGGTGCGCCTTTACTGGGGGATCGTCATTACCATCCGGACTTTGCGGACGCTCTCAAAGACAAAAAAGGGATGCCTTATGGTGTGCAACGCCAGGCGCTGCATGCGTCGAGTTTGGGGCTGGTGCATCCGGAGACGGGTAAATTGCGGCGCTTTAATTGTCAGTTTCCCAGGGATCTAGCAGGTGTGGAGCTCATGCTGCGCGCTAAAGCAAAAGGGCAATAAGCCCCGTGGCTTGGGCTGTCGGTATCTTAGTAAATTGTTATATGAAACCACGTGTTAAACTCGCCGAATCGACCACTGCTGATGGGGGAGCCATGACGCTTTATGAGCATGATGGTCAATACTGCATTAGTTATGCAGGTCAGGAGTTGATGCACTCAGGGGCGAATGCGTCGGAGATTTTATTAGGAGAGATCGGCGTGGAGCGATTGGAGCCAGATGCTGAAGCTCGCGTTTTAATTGGCGGTCTTGGTCTTGGTTTTACTTTGCGCAGTGTCTTGGAAAATACCGGCCCGAAGGTGACCGTTGAGCTGGTTGAGTTGTTGCCTGGAATCGTGCAATGGAACCGTGACTACCTGCAGCAGCTGAATGGTGCCTTGTTGGATGATCCGCGCGTTGAGATTCATGTCACGGACGTGGTGGGGTATGTGCGAAAAACCGAGCGAGATCGTTATGATGTAGTCTTGCTCGATGTGGATAATGGACCGGTGGCAATGGTTTCGGAGACGAATGCATCGCTGTATTCGAATTCTGGCTTACGTTGGTTGCGCGGTTCCTTGAAGCCAGAGGGCCGTGCTGTGTTTTGGTCTGCGGGGCCGGATCTGCGGTTTGAGGACCGGCTCAAGCGT
>DBBT01000056.1 GCA_002292345.1 Opitutia bacterium UBA977
GTGAGGAATTTATTGACGTCGTCCACGATCCAGCGGATGGGGTGCTCCGCGAGACCGTTGAGCTCGGCATTTTGGCGTGCCCATTGCACCATACCTTTAGAAGCGTCGACATGGCAGCAGTGAGCGCCGCCTTTGGCAGCTGCAAGTGTGGCACCGCCGGAGTAGGCGAACAGGTTGAGGAATTTGAGAGGCTCTTTGCGTTTCGGTGCTTCGGCGGCGAGGGTCTTGGTGATCCAGTTCCACATGTCGCGCGTTTCCGGGAAGACCCCGAGGTGGCCGAAGTCGGTGGTGGAGAGTTTCAGGGTGACATCGTTGATGGTGGCTTTCCAGGATTCTGGGAGTTTGTCACGGCCACGCCACTGCAGGCCGTCTTTTCGGGTGAAAAATGCGTCGGCTGATTTCCAGAGTGTGGGGGTGTTTGGATTCCACACAGCTTGAGCACAGGGGCGATCGAGGATGATTTTACCAAAGCGTTCGAGTTTCCGGCCGTGGCCACTGTCTAGAAGTGCGTATTCGTTTTTCATGAAGAAGAGTATGAATGTATAAAAGTGTGAAGGTGTAAAGGTGGGACGAAGCGCGAGTCGCGCGAAGATGGTCAGAGAGGTCTGCCGAGCTGGCCCCGGCTCGTGCGGGCGTAGCATCGCGAAGACCCAAGGGGTGACTGAACTGGGTGCCCTTTGGGCAAGTGAAGGAACAGAGCTGAGGGCTGAGAGCTGGAGATGTCAGGTTTAAGGGCGGGGGGGGTGAAAGGTGACTGCTCGACATTCTCACTTTTTACTTTCCCACTTTCATACTCAAGCGCGAAGGACTTGTGCTTGCGATTCCTCGTTTGGTGCCTAGCGTTTGAGCGATGGAAACGGTATTAGTTTTGACGATTAGCGGTAAGGACCGCGCGGGATTGGTCGAGCAACTTGCGGAGGTAGTTGCCACACATGGTGGTAACTGGGAGCATTGCCGCATGGCCCATCTAGCGGGTCGCTTCGTCGGCCTTCTGGAAGTGAGTGTCTCTGGAGCTGCGCAGCAGGAACTGGAGGCTGCCTTGCGCACGATCTCGGATCTGGATGTAATGATTGCGGTGGGTGCGAGTGAGGCTCCGCAGTCAATTCGGTTGTTTGATTTGGAGGTGCTGGGCAGCGATCATCCTGGCATCGTGCGGGATGTATTTAAAGCCCTCGCAGCGGCGGGTGTGAACGTCGAGGAGCTGAGCACCAAAACTAGCAATGCAGCCGAATCAGGAGGATTACTGTTTGAAGCGCGGGCTCGTTTGGCCTGTGGCCCGAGCGCGCAGCGGTCGGAAATCCAACGGAATCTCGAGGCCATTGCGCATGACCTGATGGTGGAGATTCGACTGCTCGATTAGGCGGAACCTGCCAGAGGTGTTTTAGCCAGTTTTGTCTAGCGGAATATGTGCTAGGATTGTGGTGCCTTTTTCGGGGTCGGGTAAGAATCTTTAATTGGCAGTCGTGAGTTTACGTTAGTCGTAACGCGCGTGCATCGCTGCTAGCGGAAAGTGCTTGCCGGGGCAGATCGTTTGCTCGCCCTTGAGTTCCTTATGCCCCGCGAATTGGGTGTTTTTTTGCAGCACGTCGCCCTGCAGCCAGTCCATCAACTGCGTAAAGGCTGCGAGTTGCTTTTTGCTCGGCTGGGTCTGTTCGAAATTGCCGACGAAACAAATGCCAATCGCGGTGAGATTGAGCTCATAGCTCTTGAGGTGCCCTCCGAGTAATTGATTGGTCCAGCGCGGGCCGATTTCGATTTCGCCATCGCCAGAGTCGATGCCGTTGCCGATCAAAAAGTGGTAGGCGAGGCCGTTTTGCATGCCGCGTTGGCGATGGGCGGCGTCGTATTTTTTGGCATTGCCGTATTTGATCGCGCTATGGTGGACGACGATACGCTGCCAGTGGTTGCGCCGCACGGTAATCTTGGCGGTAGCAACGCGGACGTGTGACAAGAAGTCTTTTGTGCTGCTGATAGCTGGGATGCGCAGCGTTTGTCCGATGCGGATCACGTCGCTGGAAACGTTGTTGGCGCGCTTGAGGTCGCCGACGCTGATGCCGTGGCTAAGCGCGATGGCTCCAAGGGTGTCGCCTGATTGGACGAGGTAGCGATTGCCAGTCCCCGCGGCGGCTGTCGTTGCGGCGCTTTGATTAGGAATGCTTAGCTTTTGCCCGACGCCAATCATGTCGCCGGAGAGCCGATTAGTGCGGCGCAGTTCTGCGGTACTGACGCCATGGCGCTGTGCAATATGGCCAAGGGTGTCGCCTTTTCGTACGGTGTAGATTGTCTTGGCTTTTGCCAAATGTGCGCAGGCCAGACTGCTCAGCGCAATTAGACTGGCTTGTTTGGTAAACTCTCGGCGGGTGACGTTCATTTTCAGGACTTGGTGTTTGGTCTGGCAGTAGATTGCAGACTTTGTGCCCCCTGTAAAGACAGCGGTGTTTCGACCACTGCTGATAGGCGTGGCTGGAATTTTCGAGTATTGCAAATGCTGGTGGCACTGTCTCGAAGCTCGCCAAATCGGAATTATGCCTTTTCAGTGCATACATACTATGAATTCCCTTCGTCATTTTCCTTTGGGTGAGCCGTTTCCAGTCAGCCCGCATGCAGTTATCAGTAGTCTTCCGACGATGGAGGATGTGCGTGGCTATGAAGAGCATGATCCGCGGGTCATGGATGCACTAAAGTCGGGCTATCCGCGCTTCGTGGTGCATGCATTCGTGCAGAAGTTGATCGAGTTTTACCAGCAGCGCGAGGGCTTAGTGGGGCACGCAGCGGTGTTGGTCGATGGGCGTCGTGCGGCGGATGACTTGTTGGCTGAGTTAGGTGGGCAGGTTAGCAAGTGGCAAGTCGAAGAGGGGATTTATCTGGTTTGTTGCGATGTGAGTGCGGAGGATTTGGCGAAACGTCTGCGTAAATATGTGCAGCATCTGGGCTGTGGAATCTATTCGCGTCAGGCGGAGGATTTATTGATCAAGCACGGCCTCCTGGCGCGCGCCTTCGAAGAAGCGCATGTTGCGGGTAATGTGCTGGCGGATGTTGAGCGGGTACTTGCCGATCAAATCGGCTGTCGTGCTGCGGACGTGCTACTCGCCTCCTCTGGGATGAATGCGTTTTATGCGGGCTTTCGTGCAGTGCAGGAGTTCCAGCGCACGCGCGGCCGCCGCGCATGGCTTCAACTCGGGTGGCTGTATTTGGATTCTGGTTGCGTGTTGCAAGAGTTCTTGGGTGACGGAGAGACCTTGGATTATTCCTACGATGTGTTGGATGTGGATGCGATCATTGCAAAGATTCGTTCGTATGGGGAATCGCTGGCTGCGGTGGTGGTGGAGTGCCCCACGAATCCGCTCATCCGTGTGTGTGAAGTGCATCGTATTGCTGAGGCGGTGCGTGAGCAGGGCGGGGTGATGGTGATCGATCCGACGATTGCTTCGGTATTGAATGTGGATGTCTTGCCGTGCGCGGATCTGTTGGTGACGAGTTTGACGAAGTATGCCTCGATTGAAGGAGATATTATGATTGGTGCGCTGGCGGTGAATCCGGATTCGCCATACTACGCGGACTTGATTGGCCGGACTTCGCGCTATCATGTGCCACCGTATGTGCGCGACTTGCAGCGACTAGCGCATGAATTGCAGGATGCCCCAGCCGTGGTCGCGCAGATGAATACCAACGCCGCGCGACTGTGTACGTTCTTAACGGGGCATCCTGCGGTTAAGCAGGTTTATTGTGCGGGCTGTTCGGATCATGTGGAGGAAGTTTCCAAGGGTGATGTATCGGTGGGCTCTGTCATCTCGATCGAGTTGTCTGGCGACATGGAGAAATTCTACGATACGATCCGTGTGATAAAGGGGCCGAGCTTTGGCGTGCGATTTACGCTGCTCTGCCCGTTTATGTATCTCGCACACTACGATTTAGTCACGACTGCACCGGGGCGTGCTTTCCTCGCCAGCGTCGGCTTAGATCCTGAGTTAATTCGTATTTCGATCGGCGCGGAGGATTATGCGTCGATTGAAGCGGTCTTTGCTGAGGCGCTAGATTTCTGCCTCCTGTAGTTTTTCTCTCAATATTATTTTAGTATGGTTCCTATCTCTGTTATACGCCATCCGAAAGAACGGCGTAGCAAGTGTAGTCTGACACCACTCGAAGGGCGCGCGGATATTGACTTCTTTCGCGCTCGTTCAAATTGGAGTTTCGATATGACTGGCTTTACGGTGCTGGCCTTGGGTGCGCCGGAGTTGTCGCCCGAGGATGCTGGGCGTCCGCTATTGTTGCTCGATAGTACATGGCGCTTGTTGCCGCAGATTGAGGCCTGCTTGCATGGGCAAGGGGTGCGGCGCACGCTACCTGCTGTGCCGACTGCTTATCCGCGTATTAGTAAAATCGCGAACGACCCGATGGGTGGTCTGGCTTCGGTCGAAGCCTTGTTTCTTGCGAAGCTACTGTTAGGTGAACGGGATGATGCGTTATTGGCCGACTATTATTGGCGCGATGTGTTTTTAGAAAGCCTGCAGCGGGCCGATTTATTGGTGTAGCGGTATGTGTTCTGGCGTTTTCGCGGTGGGATTACACTCTGTTCGCGGTGCTAATGGGGTGTGGTGATGGATTTACAGAATTGTAAGTGCCTAGTTGTTAGTATGTTGCGGGCGCGTAAAATAAAAGTGTCATTTTAGTGAAAAAAGAGCTTGGCAATCGGTGTGTGGCCACGCAGTTTCTTCCGCCTTCTCTAGGGATGTGGCGCAAGTTCATTTCTTCGGAAGCTGTTCTTTATTAACGATTTAAGTGTTAATTTGAAAATAATTACACTTTTTGAAATAAAAGACTTGATGGAGTGAATGTTTACTGCATTTTCCGTCATCCACTCAAGCGGGGCAGCGATGCCGATCTTGAGCGTTCTTTAGTCAGTCGAAAGTAGTGCTTAATAAGTTTTTTAATAAAAACGAAAAAAGTAATTGACGCGCGGAAGTGGTTCGCCACTTTGGCCGACTTTCCTCTGCATGAGGAGCAAAGTTCTTTGAAAGTTTATTTTATACGATTGTCGGTTTTACCGTCAATTTCTTATAGTTAAAGAGTAAATTACATATATGTAAATTTACGCACAATTTAGTAGTTCAAAAATAGAATCTATGGATCTAATGAACTCGGAATCTAAATATTGATTCGGAGAGTTTGATCCTGGCTCAGAGTGAACGCTGGCGGCGTGGTTAAGACATGCAAGTCGAACGAGATTTCTTAATTAGAAGCTTCGGTGGACGATTAAGAATGAGAGTGGCAAACGGGTGCGTAACACGTGAACAATCTGCCCTAAAGATCGGAATAGCTTGGGGAAACTCAAATTAATGCCGGATGTGGCACGTCAACTCATGTTGATAGTGCTAAAGCTTGAAATGGCGC
>DBBT01000033.1:0-11184 GCA_002292345.1 Opitutia bacterium UBA977
ATTCGTATAGCTTAAACATAGTGTTTTTAAGAAGATACAAACAATCATGCTCAGACCGAGCCGCATTTACACTCGTCGAAATCGCAGTGGTGGTCACTATTATCGGAATCTTAGCAGCCCTGGCTGTTCCTTATTTCAAACGAGTCAAAGAAAGCGCAATCATCAGTACCTTGGAGAACGACTTGCGCATATTCTCTCAAGAGTTTATGCAATACGAGCTCAACTTTGGAACTTATCCAGACACAAGCACGCCTGGCACCTATCCTAATGGTATGGCAGACCGCATTAGTAGCACATGGATCCAGTCCTCTGTTATCGGCGGCACCTATCGCTGGGTACACGCTAGTAATAATGGCAACGGCGGCAACGGCAACGGCAACGGTAACGGTAACGGCAACGGTAACGGCAACGGTAACGGCAACGGTAATAATGGGAATAGCAACAACGGCAACGGCAACGGCGGTGGCGGTGGCGGTGGCAATTTATATGCGTATATCGAAATCACCACCAACTCGAGCGAACCGCTACGTATCGACTCAACTCGCCTATCTGAAATTGACGGTGATTTAGATGATGGCAATACCGGCTCTGGCAATTTCCAAGTCTCAGGAATGAGCATACGCTACTACCTCGAGCAATAGCCTGTTGCTCGTAAAGTTACTGAACCTACTGCAACTCCCCGATATCAGCGAGTGCTCCAAAGTGTCGACGAAACAGGATGCCGTTCAGCAATATTCGGTCATCTTCCTTGGGTAATAGTAGATAAAATTCGCCTGCTAACAATGCAGGCTTATCCCCTTGAGAGCCTAGACGAAGCAGCAGTGATTCAACCTGCTTCAAAGTAAATCCCGCAAGCTCAGCAGACCGCCACATCTCGTATAATTTAAATTGCCCCTCGTCCGTCAGCTCAATGACTTTTCCACCTTCTTGGTAGCCTTCCACGTAAAGCCCCGCATAAGCACGAATACTTTCACCTGCTATCGCGCCTGGGGTAAATTCAAAAATGGGGACTAAGGCCGGGCCTTCCGTCAACTGTTTCCAAGTAGAAAAGACGGTCTTGCACAATACCGCCAACAACACGATCAACAACACGACTAACAAGTGCTCTCGCATACTAGGCCCGACCCGCGAACGTCGCGACTTATTCGCCAACTCGGCTTCCCTTGTAATCATTGCAGCTTCAGACTGTAGCACGCTATCAAAAGACGAGCCTTTTAGCAACTGCAAGACCCCACCTGCGACAACCTTAATATTCGACCGATTCAATGCATTTGGGTCAGTATAATAGAGTTCTCCGCCGATCACTGTAATCGTTGCGCGAATACTCCCAGCAGCTATAGATATAACTGGATATTCATGTGTCGGATGTTGAGAGCTGGTTATTGCCACGCGATTCAACATAATGATCAAACCATCATCGTCCTCAATTACAGTCGACCATGCGTCGACCGGCAATGGCACGACACTATAATCAGAATTAATATGACTGAGGCGAACTTGATAAGGCATAACTAAAAGATATATAGGACACTCACACGCGTGACAAAATCAACACTATAACAACTCAGCCGCTCAAATTGACTTCGACATACAACCAGAACTATTTATTGTGCATCACGCACTCGATGCGAGTACCGCAAGATTATACTTTACATATCAACATATCATTATACGTTGATTCGTTAACATGAAGACACTTTCGATCAAACAGCGCCTAGCGACCAACGATCCACTCTTTTCGGTCGAATTTTTTCCGCCTAAATCGGACGCTACAGCACAACAGCTGCTGCACACCGCAGAGCGCATTCAGGCTTATTGCCCAGACTTCGTATCAATTACATACGGCGCAGGTGGCAGCACGCGCAGCCGCACGCTTAACTACGCCCGTAAGCTTCACAAAGACTATGGCTACGCCGTAATGCCGCACCTAACCTGTGTCGGTCACTCGCGCGTGGAGTTGAAACAGACCATTGCCGAATTCAGGTCAGCAGGCCTCAAGCAAATCATGGCACTGCGCGGTGATCCACCCAAAGGCGAAACCAACTTCACACCTCATCCAGACGGACTCAGATACGCCAGCGAGCTGGTGCAACTGATTCGCGAAGTGTACCCAGAATGCGAGTTAGGCGTAGCGGGCTATCCCGAAAAGCACCCCGAAGCTCCGTCGCTAGAAATCGACCTGCTCAATCTGAAACGTAAAGTAGATGCCGGCGCGACTTTCGTCACCACACAATTATTTTTCGATAACAATGCCTATTTCGAATTCGTAGATAATTGCCGTCGCGCAGGGATCACCGTTCCCATACTACCTGGCCTGATGTCTGTCACATCCTACAAACAAGCTCTGCGCTTCTGTGAGATGTGCGGCGCCTGCATCCCCACAACCCTCAACGAACAACTCATCGCCGCTGGCGACGACAAGGCTGCAGTCGAAGCGATCGGAATCGAGTGGAGCTATCAACAAGCTCTCGAATTGTTGAAAAGAGGTGCCCCAGGGATTCACCTCTATATTCTAAACCGTTCGGGCCCCGCCATCGCTCTGATAAAAAAACTACAACATGCCGGATTTTACCAGTAAGCCCCGACCATGGCTAAACCAACTGACATTCAACTAATCGGCAGCGAACTCTGTATCCTCTGGCAAGATGGCAGCGAGAGCTATTTCTCTGCCGAGTTTTTGCGACAGCACTCGCCCAGTGCGCAAAACATCGGCGAAAAAGACATTTTTGGTAATCAATACGGCGGCGATGGTCCGAAAGAATTCGCCGGCGTCACGATTCAGGGTTGGGACTTTCAAGGGAACTATGCGGTTAGCCCATGGTTCAGTGACGGGCATAAGAGCGGCATTTTTAGCTGGGAGTATCTTAAAGACCTTGAAGCAAAGTTGCCTCAGAGCTGAATTGCAGCTAGCTGGCGAGCTACTACTACGATGAATTTCATCTGCGCTTTAGCTCGATAAATCCTCGTCACCAGCAAATTAAGGATCGAACCTTGATGCGCACTTATGCATAAGTCTAGGCCATGGCGAAACGCAGCAAAGGGAAATGGATCGGCTCACTCATGGTATTGGCCGCATTGGTCACCGCGAGCATCCTAGGCATTAGTTTTTATCATTCGACAGCCAGTATACACAAACTACTGACAGAGAATCATCAGCTCAACAAAGCGGTGCGTAATCTGACTCAAGAAGAACAGATTGGCTATGCCACGCTGCAGTCGCAGTCTCGCAATGATTTAGGCGAATTAGAAAGCGTGGTGCGCTTCGTACAAACTGCGGCCGATAATCCCCAAACGACCGTATCCGAACAACTCTTTGTCGTGCGTGGCGACATCATTTACTTTGATGCGTTGATTGTTAAATTCACTAACGAATACGTAAAAGACGGCACCGAGCGCGCGCTCTACCTATGGCGACGCATCTATGGAGAAACGACCACACCCGCCAATGGCGATGCAATCGAAATCCCTGGTACGGCACCGGAGCGCTACTACACCATCACCGAATCCCTCCATTTGAAGAACCGGGATATTTTCTGGGAGGCTATCTGGGAACTCGCCAACGACCCCACTCGCCTCAGCGACTACGGCGTACAAGCCGTATTTGGTAATGCCATCTACACCCGCATGCAACCCGGCAAGGTTTACATATTTAAGATCAGCGCGAGTGGGCAAATTTACCCAGACATCGTGGATACGTATTAATACTTCCCTAAAACATCGATTTAGCAAATTGGATACATAAAGCCGGCCCTCCTGGCTGGCGAGACATCCTAAACTTTATCGCCGAAAACGACGGCCTGCTAATGAACTGCGCGAAACCGACTTCTTGGCGCTCTGCACTGGCTTGCCAACAGTGATCCCAGGTCGAAAACGCATCACTCGATCAAAGGCCTCGGGCAATTCGGACACGGCCTTAAAATCATACATCTTGCCCTGAAAGGGATAACGCATTGAAGTCTCTCCAGAATGAAGCAGCATCCTTTTTTCGCCGGTTTCGATTGCCACTTCTTTATTGAAACTAAAGCTGCCGTAGGTGCGGTCTCCGACAATTGGATGACGATGATTCTGGCATTGTACACGGAGCTGATGCGTTCGCCCAGTTAGGGGTATTAATCGAAGCAGCGCGACCGGAAATCCACCCGTCGGAGCTTTGGCTACTTGATAACGGGTCTTTGCAGGTATGCTCTGTCCGCCTTTAATTATTTTCTTACCCTGATACACATCTTTCTTCAAAATATCACTCCAAGAACCTGCCGGCACCGAGGGCACACGTCTTACCAACGCATAGTAAACTTTAGTCACTTTATGAGTCGAAAACCGCAGCTTAATCGCGGTGTTTATCTCCTCATTAAGTGCAAGCAGTATCACGCCTGAGGTCGGCGAATCGAGACGGTTGATCAGCCATGCTCGATGCTGCACGTCACCAACCTGCCATGAGTAAACCTCGTCATCGTAATCGTAACTAGCCTCGAGCAGCGAACGCGTACTCTCCCCTACTTTATTCGGATGCGACATCAGCCCTGCGGGCTTATCCAGAGCGACCAAACCATGCTGATTTGAGGTGATCAAGCGAACTCCAGAGCCCAGGGGTAGGTCACTGGCTTGAGTTATCTGTTGAGGCGAAGTCATAGAGAAATCGTAAAAATATGACTGAGTAAAATAGGAGCACAATATTTTTTAGCGATAATGAAACACGACTTCCAACGTGCGCTCTTGGCCGAAGACTTTAACCATTTCCTTGGTCCACGGGCGGAACGGAGAACGCTTTGTGAGCGCGGTCTGACAAATCAAGGTAGCGATCTCACTCGCAGTGCTATGCAACAGCTCAACATCATGTATCAGGCCATCTGCGGTAATACGAAAGCTAACTACCACACGGGTGGAAGTATCAATTGGTTGAAAAAACTCGATCTCTTGATACCACCCAGCCTGAAGTGCCGCGTAGAACTGCTGTTCATATTCCCCAAACTCACTGAACGTGGCATCAATCGCCAGTGTACCACGACGACTGGCGGAGCCCTCCGAGCGCATCACGGGACCATGAATCAGATCTGGTGAGAGTGTCGGCCTTGCACGCGGCATTGGCTTAGCATTAGGTGCACCACCGCTGCCATCCCCCTCTTGTTGCAGTTGTTGCTGGACTGTTTGGGACTGTGGCCTGTAGAGATTGATCGGTGCCTCAAGGTCTGGAATCTCAACCAGCTCTTTGCCAGGCCCAGTGATCTTAAGACTACTACCAGGACCATCGTCAATAATCGGCTTTTGTTTGATAAAGTCTGGAACTGGTAGTGGCTTTGCTGGCGGCACCATCTGCGCTGCTTGTGCCCCAATTTTACCACCATCGGTACCTTCGCCCTCGCCTAACTGCATGGCGGGGACATATATACCGGGAGTCAGCGATGCTGCCGGCACTGTCGCACCTTGAATAATTTTTTGCGAGTTCTCCTCGCCGTCGACATTGGGCGCGTCGAGTAATGCCTCCTTGAGACTTTGATCAGAGGCTTGTTGCGCACGAAAGGAATATTGATCTTTACGGTCTGGCTCATTTTCTGGCACCTCAGGGTTCGCCTCGACAAATTTGAGCTCATCAGCTGTGAGTGGTTCTGGCGGTAGCAATATAATTTCGAGCGACTCATCTTGCAGATCAAGTGCTGTGCTAGACATCAGGAACTTATCCGGTACGACAACGAGCAGACTGATGTGCAGCAGCAACGCAATCATTAGAGCCGCAGCAGACGACCACCATTGCTCGCGCCTCGCTTGTTTAAACGGATTTTCAAGCCGTAGTGTTGTAGATGCCTGAGCCAAAGTTTAAATAGTGAATCAGCTTTACACTCGAAAATCAAAGCCGAGTTCGATTAGCCGTGCCTCGAGGGCTTGAATCGGTAGCCCCATAACATTTTCAACAGAACCTTCGACTGCTTCAATAATCATCTCGCGCCCGGCCTGAATGCCATAGGCACCTGCTTTGTCGAGCGGATCGACACACTTAAAATAAGCTGTAATAGTCGCGTCGTCCAAAGTCTTGAAATGCACTTGACTGGATTCAACAAAATCGTTGCTCAGTCCACCAGCCTGCCATCGCAATGCGATTGCCGTAAACACAGTATGCGTACGCCCGGAAAGCTGCCTCAGCATTGAACGTGCATCATCTAAATCCAGAGGCTTATTCAGCACGATGCCATCGAGTGCCACAGTGGTATCTGAACCAAGCACCAGGGCGTCTGGAAAATTCGCCGTCAAGGCATCCGCCTTCAAACCAGCATTGTGCAATACCATCTGAGCGGGACCATCGTCAGGTGAATTATACTCTTCGACATCGGCCGGACAGATTCGGAACTGAAGGCCGATGCGTTCGAGTAATTCACTGCGCCTCGGTGATGCCGAGGCAAGAATAAGTTGTAGTGGATGTGAGTCGGCTCGATTCATTTGCTAAAGTGTACCGCAAAATACCTGCTACTTTGAGGGAACTAATCTAAGACCGTTTCCACAGACCCGATTGCCCGAGCATAAGCCAAGCGACTCACACCATATAAATACGCGGAGTTTAGATGACTGCGTTCGGCATCGGCAAGGCGCTGTTGGGCATCAATCAGTTCACGGTTATCCGCCAAGCCCTCTCGATAACGAAGCTCCGCCTGCTCCACCTCGCCAAGTCCTAGTCCGATTTCTTTACGCGCCAGCCCCATCTGCTTATAACGTGAATTCATATTAAATAATGCGGTTCTAAACTCACTCTCAATACGTTTATCTAACACCCGCATTTGATAGCTCGCTTGGCGCGCCACTGCAGCAGCTTCGCGCTTTTCGGATTCGATCCTAAAACCATCAAACACCGGCACCGAAGCCCGCACACCAACAAGCCACGCCTCATTATAATCACTGGAAAATGCTTCTTCTGAATCATAGCCCCAGTCGCCAAACAGCTCGACGCTCGGCAAACGTTGCCACGATGCCGCCTTGCGCGCCAGCAACGCTTGCTCGAGACGCTTCTTCTGCCCAGCCAACTCTGGACGCGAGCCAATTAAAGCGCTTCCGATAATTTTATAGTCCTCTATAGACGGGGGCGCTTTCAGCATAGTTATGATCGATTCATCCAACTTTAATTCAGAATCCAAATTTAAATCAAGCAACGCTTTTAAGCGGAGCATAGATGCCTCGATGTTTGATTCAGCTATCAATAAGTCCCGATCATCTTCCGAGGCACGAGCTTTGGCACGTGTCACATCAATTTTAATACCTGCTCCAGCAGAGAGTTGGTCTTGAGCCAATTGTAACAAACGTTGACTACGCTCAATATTGCCCTCGACAATTCTCTTTCGGTTCAAGTCTCGGATTTGTGTAATATAGAGCTGTACCGCTTGCTCCAAGATATCTTGAATCGCCACTTCGTAATCCATTTTTGAGATTGCATGCTCTAATTCAGCAATACGATAGCGTGCATATTTTTCGGCATCAAACACAGTTTGTGTCGCTTCGACTCTAGTTCCGAAGGAATTAAACGGCGGAGACTCAAAATCATCTCCCGCAAAGCCACGACCAAATTGCTGCCGCGTCTGCGCAGCGACGAGCGAGATTTGTGGTAGCAATGCCGCTCGTTCCTGAAAACTATTCTCTAGCGCACGCCGCACCGTGTCTTTCTCAAATAAAACTTGAGGGCTTGTATCCTTAATTAGCTGATACATGGCATCCAAGGTCAGCACTGGAGCCACTACGGTGACCTTATCAGATAGAATCGAGTCAATCTCGACCTCCGTACTGATCTTTTGCGCATGCCCAGCAATTAGCGCAAAGAAAGAAACGTATAGTAATGCACTGAAAATCTTGAGTTCTCTAAACATCGGAAAATAGTCGTCGCAACGAATCGTAAATATGATAAAATTGTGACTATCTTCGTAGGTCGCACATTTGCAAGTCGCCAGTTCAAACCATTGCTTTAAAAATAAATCATGCATATAGGGATCGCACAAATTAACACGACCGTCGGCGACTTAGCCGGCAATCGCACACTCATCCTCAATGCCTATCAAGCGCTGGTCGCGGATGGTGCCGAGTTGGTCGTCTTCCCCGAACTTGCGATCTGCGGCTATCCTCCACGCGATTTACTATTCAAAAGCTGCTTTGTCAGTGACATTGAAGCGACGCTTAAGTCCATCGCCGCGGAGATCGGCGCTGTACCCGCTATTGTCGGCACTGTCGAAGCTCGAAGCCCTGAGGTAGCCGGTCGGTCTTTTTACAATGCAGCTGCATGGTGTGAAAACGGCGCTATCCAAGTGATCGCACGCAAATGTCTGCTTCCTAGCTACGATGTATTCGACGAAGATCGCTATTTTGAGCCCGCGCTCGCACCAGTCATCCATGAATGGCAAGGTAAGCGTATTGGCATCACCATTTGCGAAGATATTTGGACAGGCCCGGCAGTTACCAATACCCGCCGCTACAATGTCGACCCACTCACGGCATTAGCCGAAAAAGGCATCGACCTGTTGCTCAATCTATCCGCTAGCCCATGGCATGACGGCAAAAACGAAGCCCGCGAACCACTCCTGCAATATGCTGCAGATCGCTGCAATTGCACGGCCGTGTATTGTAACGCTGTGGGCGGTAACGATGAGCTCATTTTCGATGGAGGCAGCCTCGTCGCACATCCACAACGCGGCTTGATTGCCGGTATGGCTGCCTTTCGCGCAGAAAATCGCGTGATCGATATTGACGCACCGAGCGCGACCGAAGTCTCAGAACACTTCAACCTCAAAGGCAATGCTGCGACCCAGGATGCGCTCGTGCTCGGTGTTCGTGACTACGCCCACAAAAGTGGCTTCAAAAAAGCCCTTATCGGCCTCAGTGGTGGCATCGACTCCGCCGTCGTCGCAGCGATTGCCGCGGAAGCCTTTGGCCCTGAGAACGTAATCGGCATCGCCCTACCTTCTGCAATTTCCAGCCAACATAGCCGCGACGATGCTGAAGCACTGGCGAAAAACCTCGGCATTGAATATCACGAAGTCGCGATCGCTGACACTGTACACGCCGCCGAAACCGCTCTTGGACCACTTTTTAAAGGCCGCAAAGCCGACGTCACCGAGGAAAATATCCAAGCCCGTGCTCGTGGCGTGCTACTCATGGCGATGTCTAATAAGTTCGGCGCACTACTTTTGACCACTGGCAACAAGAGCGAGATCTCTGTAGGCTATTGCACCCTCTATGGCGACATGTGTGGTGGACTCGCGGTGATTTCTGATCTGCCGAAGATGAAAGTCTACGCGCTTGCGCGTCATATCAACCTTACGCGCGAACGCATACCATTGAACACAATCGACAAGCCACCGTCAGCTGAACTGCGTCCCGATCAGAAGGACGAAGACTCTCTACCGCCGTATCCGACGCTCGACGGCATCCTACGACTATACGTCGAAGAAGGCCTTTCCTCCGCTGAAATTATCGAGCGCGGCTACGACCAAGGAGTCGTATGTGACATCATTCGCAAAGTTGACTTAAACGAATACAAGCGCAAGCAAGCCGCACCCGGCCTCAAAACCACACCCCTCGCCTTCGGCGTCGGTCGTCGGATCCCAATTGTGCAAAAATACGTCAGTTAAGCGCGTTGTTGGTTGAAAATTGTTGGTTGAGGGTTGAAGATGCGACCAATGGACAAACCGCAGCAAGCAACTAACAACTCACAAGGTTCAACGCAATTATTCGAACGTGCCAAACAACTCATTCCTGGCGGCGTAAATTCACCCGTGCGGGCCTTCCGCTCTGTAGGCGGTGCTCCCTTTTTTACTGAACGTGCCGACGGCGCGCATCTCTACACCGCCGACGGTAAAGAACTGATCGACTTCGTCTGCACTTGGGGCCCTGCCATCCATGGGCACAATGATCCAGAGATACGCGCGGCCATCAGCCTGGCACTTGAAAAAGGCACTAGCTTCGGCACGCCAAATCCTTACGAAGTCGAGATGGCAGAACTCATCGTCGGCATGGTGCCTTCAGTCGAGAAGGTTCGAATGTGCAATAGCGGCACTGAAGCGACCATGTCTACCATTCGCCTCGCACGTGGCTACACCAAGCGCGACAAGATTATTAAGTTTGCTGGTTGCTATCACGGCCACGTCGACTCGCTGTTGGTCAAGGCAGGCTCCGGCGCCCTCACACTGGGCTACCCAGATAGCGCAGGCATCCCAACCAGCCTGGCCGCCGAAACCATCGTCGTAGAATACAACGATGCAGATGGAGTCCGTGCTGCGTTTCAAAATCACCAAGACGATATCGCTGCCCTCATCGTCGAGCCTTTCCCTGCTAACTGCGGATTCATTCTGCCTGATCAAGGCTTCCTAGCGATGCTACGTGACCTTTGCTATGAGAACGGCACAGTACTGATTTTTGACGAAGTGATGACTGGTTTTCGCCTCGCCCCAGGTGGGGTGCAAGAGCGCGTTGGCATCACGCCTGACCTCACCGCGCTGGGTAAGATCATCGGTGGTGGGCTACCAGTCGGCGCCTTCGGCGGTAAAGCCGATATTATGGATCAACTTGCACCTCTCGGCCCCGTCTATCAGGCAGGGACACTTAGCGGCAATCCGTTAGCGATGGCCGCGGGCATAGCCGCGCTGAAGAAGCTAAAAGCCGACAACCCTTATCCCGCATTTGAGACCATGGGCACTATGATTCGCGATGCGCTGATCAACGCAGCAATTGAAAAAGGTATGCCGCTACAACTGCCACAAGTTGGCTCAATGTTTGCACTCTTTTTCAGCGATTCTCCAGTGCGTAACTACAACGATGCGATCACTAGCGAGACGCAGCTATTTAATAAACTATTCCACTATGCACTGGAAAATGGCGTTTATTTACCACCTTCTGGCTACGAGACCTGCTTCATTAGCACCGCCCACAATGGCAAGGACATTGAGCGCGCCGCCGAAGTATTGGCTGCAGGAATTAAGGCAATGTAGTGAGGCCGTGACACAGTTCCAGTAATGCACTGAGAGATCTATATTTCCATTTGCTATGATCAAAGTCTAGCAAGTGCGCCCTACCAAGCGCGCACAAAAAAGCGGGGCTCATTTCTGAGCCCCGCTAAAGTTTATAGTGTGACTACCAGCCGCCACGACCACCACGGTCGCCGCCACTGTTGCCGCCGCGTCCACCACGGTCACCACCGCGACCACGGTCATTGCCGCGACC
>DBBT01000033.1:11213-17048 GCA_002292345.1 Opitutia bacterium UBA977
CCGCGACCTCCGCCGCCGTAGCCTCCACCGCCGCCACTTGGACGTTCTTCGCGAGGACGAGCCACATTGATCGCAAGATTGCGGCCCATGAAATCAGCACCATTCAGCGCTTCGATTGCAGCATCCATTGCAGACTTCTCAGCCATTGTGACAAAAGCGAAGCCACGAGGGCGACCAGATTCACGATCCTTTACGATGAAAACATCGCTAACTGCACCATGAGCTTCGAAAAGCGCTTGGAGTTCTTCTTGAGTTACATCGTAGGACAAGTTGCCTACATACATTTTTGCATCCATTATGTGTTCCTTTTCTTTACTTTATTTGGGCTATCCCACTGCTTCTTTGCTCTTGAGTGTCCGCTTTCGGACTGGATCACCTAACTGAATACTTTCGTCTCACCCTGATGACTACCCACGCTCTGAATGTTAACATGTGTTCTAGTCGGTCGTCGTTATCGGCTATTCTTAATAAATAGCAAGCAACAAATCGTCTCGCTCATAATAGCCGAACCCCAGGATAAATCCAGCAATCAGCGGAGTTGAGTAAGACACTAGCGAAGTTGAAAATAATAATAACTAACGTAAAAAAGCTATTCTTATAAATACGGAGCTTAAAATATTAATATAATTACAAACTTAATATTATGCTCCAGACTTCGCATCTTCGAACGCTTGCACCGCACACTTCGCACAGGTCTCGCGAATACCAGCGAAGAAGTCGTTGCCCTTATTATCGACGAGAATATAAGCCGGAAAATCTTCGACTTCGATTTTCCAAATCGCTTCCATACCGAGCTCAGGATACTCCAATACTTCGACCCGCTTGATATTATACTCGGCCAACAACGCTGCCGGCCCACCAATCGAACCGAGATAGAACCCGCCATATTTTTGACAAGCATCGGTGACTTGCTGCGACCGATTACCCTTCGCCAACATGATCATTGATCCACCCTCAGCTTGAAAAGGCGCCACATACGAGTCCATTCGACCGGCAGTTGTCGGCCCGAACGAACCGGACGGCTTTCCCGCAGGAGTTTTTGCAGGACCGGCATAATACACAGGGTGATTCTTAATATAGTCTGGCAAGCCTTCGCCGCGATCAATGCGCTCCTGCAATTTGGCATGTGCGCTATCACGTGCCACGACAATCGTCCCTGACAGTGAGAGCGGCGTCGTGACAGGATAGTGACTGAGCTCAGCGAGTATGTCAGCCATCGGACGATTCAAATCGATCTTCACTGATTCTTTCGGCTTAGCGATTTCAGCAGAGTCTGGAATAAAACGTCCTGGATTGTCTTCCAACTTTTCAAGCCAGACGCCGTCCTTATCGATCCGCGCCTTGACATTACGGTCGGCTGAGCAAGAGACGCCGATACCGACGGGGCACGAGGCCCCGTGACGTGGCAAGCGCACCACGCGCACATCAAGCGCAAAATATTTACCACCAAATTGTGCCCCGTAGCCCATCTTACGGGTGTAGCCGAGGAGCTTCGCTTCGAGCTCCAGGTCTCGAAATGCTTGACCATGCTCATTCCCTGCGGTCGGCAACTCGTCGTAGTATTTGGTCGAAACCAACTTCACGGTCTTCATGGTCGTTTCCGCAGACGTACCACCAATCACGATCGCAATGTGATACGGCGGGCAGGCCGAGGTACCTAGCGTGCCCATTTTCTCGATACAGAACTTCTCTAGATTTGCTGGATTCAGCAATGCTTTGGTCTCTTGGAAGAGGAAAGTCTTATTCGCTGACCCCCCACCCTTGGCAACGAACAGGAAGTCATACGAATCACCATCAGTCGCCAGCAGATCGATTTGTACGGGCAAATTACAGCCCGTGTTCTTCTCCTCGTACATCGAGAGCGGCACGGTCTGCGAATAACGTAAATTTTCCTTAGTGTAGGTATTGTACACACCCTTAGACAGTGCGGACTCATCCTGGCCGCCGGTCCAGACGCGTTGGCCTTTTTTTCCAAGGATAATCGCGGTGCCGGTATCTTGGCAGAATGGTAAAACACCGTGCGCCGCGACTTCGGCATTGCGCAACATCGTCAGCGCGATGGTACGGTCATTCTCTGTCGCTTCAGAATCATCTAAGATAGCGGCCACCTGCTCGAGGTGCTTGGTGCGCAGCTTGAAGGCGATCTCTTTCATCGCGGTTTCCGCCAGATAGGTCAGTGCTTGTGGCTCGATCTTCAGGATCGACCCACCGTCGAAATCAACAGTATTTACAAACTCATCTGTCAACAGATGATACTCCGCCTGATCTTTGCCAAGTGGAAATTGCTTTTGATAATGAAATGGAGGCGGAGGTTTAGCCATGGTATTTCTCTAATTGTGGTTGGCCCTAGGATTTGTTTCAGCTTTAGTAATTGGTAAATTTACAAATGAATTAAAACACGCCAGCGCAGCGATGCAATCCTCAGTCTGATTCTTCTAGCATCAATCCATCTACAGAATCAGCACCGCTGTTTCTACCAATTACGAAAAAATCATGACTCTAAACTGAGCTAAGTAATTCACCTAGTGCCAACTTATCCGCCTTACGATCCGTCGGCACCTCGAGCACACGCACGCCACTGGACGGCAACACAGAGATCGCAGTCACCAGTGAGTCCCACTCTTGAATACGTTGATGAGCAATGCCGTATGCCTGGCACAGGGTCTCTAGCTGCACTGTCTGTGGCGTTGCAAAAAACGACTCGAATGTCGCGTCCATCGACGCAACTGGCAAGTGCTCGAAAATGCCGCTGCCATGATTATTAATCAGTACCACGGTTAAGCTGCCCTGCAACTGCGCCGCAGCGAGTAGTGCATTGGTATCGTGTAAAAATGCTAAATCACCGGTCAATAACACCGTCGGATTTGCACGGTGCGCCAAGCCCAGCGCAGTGCCCAGTGTACCGTCGATTCCATTCGCACCACGGTTCGAGTGGATCGGGCAGGCGCGACTCCCTGCGCTCCAGAAATACTCGGCGTAGCGTACACTCATGCTATTGGCAATAAAGGTCGGCGTGCCGATCGGTAGATGCTTCGATAATAGCCAAGATACCTTACCTTCAAACAATTCGCCCATCGCTTCGAATTTTGAATCCAACGCAGCCACCGTCTGTTGCTCAATATCCACCCATGCCTGAGTCCAGAACGCATCAACGGTCTGATGATGTAGCGCCTCTGCCAACACCTGCACCTCACCATACAAAGGCGTTGCAACTCGATGCAACGGATCCGTATTCACTGGGCGATCCGACAACAGAAACGACACCGAATCGGTCTGCTCGAGCCATGCGCGCAACACTTTACTGGTGGGCAACTGGCCGATTTGCAAAACCGCCGTCGGGCTTCGGTCTGCAGCCACTTCAGACTGCCTCAAAAACGTATCATAATGGCAAATCAATGCCTGATTCTCGCCGAAATGACCACGCAATGGATTCAACACATCGCTCAGCACTGGCCAGCCCAACTTATGCGAAAGCAGCGCCACCGCATCTGCAAAGGCATCGCCCCCCTCGCGCGGATTGATCGCTCCAACCACGATCACACCTTGGCGATGACTGGCCAATCGCTCTAACACCACCGTATCGAGACTTGCACCCGTGCCGACCGCCTCGCAGGGGCGCGTTGATACTGTCACGGCCTGCTCCATTACGCTCGCCTCAATAATCGGAGTCGCATTCATCTCTGGAGGCAATGGATCACGAAACGGGAAGTTCAAATGCACTGGCCCCGCATTGCCCTGCAGCGCGCGATTGACTGCATGCACTAAGGTCTGCCGTAAATAAGCCAACATCGAGCTCGACGCTTCCGGCAACGCCATTTCATGAAACGCGCGCACCGAATCGCCAAAAATTTTCATCTGATCGATGGTCTGCCCCGAACAGCAATCCCGCAGTTCCGCAGGACGATCTGCGGTCAGTACCAACAACGGTGTGCCAGACATCGAAGCTTCTAATACCGCTGGATGATAATTCACCACCGCTGATCCCGAGGTACAAACCAGCACCACTGGTTTGTGCGAGCGTTTTGCCAGGCCCAGCGCAAAGAAACCCGCCGAACGTTCATCCAAGATTGAAATTGCTTCTAGTTTCGGATTCCGGGCTGCAGCGACTGTCAGCGGGGTCGAACGCGAACCAGGCGAGACCACCACCGTCTCAACGCCTAGGCGGGCAAGGACCTCCATGGCCACAGCCCCCCACACCGAATTAACGTTGGAGCGTGCAAGCACATCGGATGAACTGGAGTTTGAATCGGTCACAGAATGATAAATTAAAGCCACAGCTTGTTAGAAAACTTCGGCATGACAACTACGGAGCGTCAGAAATAATGATGATTATGATTATCCTGCCTCCAGCAACTCATTCAAGGCAGCTAACAATTGTAATGCATGTGGCGAATCTGCATGCACACATAGAGTCTGCGCGCGAACGGCGACACTGCCGCCGTCAATCGTGGGCATCTTGCCACTAAGTTGCCATTGCTGTAAACGTGCCACAGCGATTGCAACATCTTCGGTTAAGTCATCAGGTCGACCGCGCGGCACTAATTGACCGTCTGGCGTATAACCTCGATCGGCAAAAGCCTCTTCCCACACAGAAACGCCCTTTCGCCGAGCAAGTTGTGCCAATCGTCCGCCGGCCAATGAAAATATGCCAACACTGTTATCCAAAGCTTTGATCATCCCCACAGCCACATCAGCCAAGGCATCATCTTGCTCCACCGCATGATACAAGGTCCCGTGCAACTTCACATAGCGAACTGGCACATCCACTTCACCAGCGAGACGTAAAAAACACCCCAACTGCTCCTGCAATAAAGCATTCAACTCAACCGCACTCGGCAACTCCGAACCACGTCCGCCCGCGATTGCAAGCCCCGGATGCGCACCCACCATCACTCCACAGCGCTTTGCGAGTTCCAAGGTCGCCCGCGTCTTCGCCGCGTTCCCCGCATGCACACCGCAGCAAATATTCGCGGCACCGACCAGCGCCATCAGCTGCTCGGTTTGCGCAGCGCACTCATCCTCCCCCAGATCACAATTTAAAATCAACTCGCCCATTTGCTACTAATTTAGCTATTTAAGAATCCAAGTGGCAACCGCGAATGCCCTAGCCAATCAAGCAGGTCACGCTATCGCTGCCCTGTTACGCATCCCAGGAAATTAGCCTATTTTTCTATACTTCGAGGGGCGCATCAAATAGCTTGTCCGCCTCGATGTATACACTCAGGACATACCAACAAGAAGCAGTTGATCGCACCCTCAATTACTTCAGAAAGCGACGCGACCCTGCGGTGATCGTGTTGCCTACCGGCGCAGGTAAAAGTTTGGTCATCGCGGAGTTGGCTAAAATAGCCATAGGCCGCGTGTTGGTGCTGGCGCATGTCAAAGAATTGGTCGAGCAAAACCATTTGAAGTATGAGAGTTATGGCCTGCATGCAGGGATCTATTCCGCGGGCTTGAATCAAAAGGATAGCGAGCAGAAGGTGATTTTCGGTAGCATCCAGTCAGTCGCTAAGGCTAAAAATGCCTTCTTTAAAGATTTCACGCTGGTCGTGATCGATGAATGTCACCGCGTCGGCCTAGAGCCGGACAGTCAATACGCGAAAGTCATTACGCAGCTCAAGCTGAACAATCCGCGTATTTGCATCTTGGGCCTGACCGCCACCCCGTATCGCCTAGGCCTTGGCTGGATCTATAATTACGCGCTGCGTGGAGAGCTGAAGACTCAGGAGCAGCGCTTCTTTAAGCACTGCATCTACGACCTGCCACTTGAGTATATGATCAGCAACCAATACCTGACGCCTCCAGTACAGCTAGACATTCCGGTGACCTCGTATG
>DBBT01000034.1 GCA_002292345.1 Opitutia bacterium UBA977
TGCTCTTTGTATGCAATGCGGTGCGACACTTGCCGTAATCGCTAAAGAACTGAATTGGAAGTGGGCGATCGGAAGCTTTTTTGCGCTCACCTCGGTCGCCTGGATTGCGGCTGTGCTAACCTACCAAATCGGCATGTGGTTTGCATAAATAAGCAATCGCTGCTAGGCTTCTATAATATATACCCATCACATTCCCTTAATACTCAGTTTGAATTTATGATTCCGATTCGCGGGATAAACCCGCTCGCTACGACATTACAAAGATTCGCTGGGTCAACCCGCTCATTACGTTACTGTAGCAACTCGCTTTATTTCAGGACTGAACATTAGAGATACGGATACTCACCTCGCATGAAATACCTCGAAATTATCCTAGTCGGCCTCATTCTAATCGGCGCGGTCTGCTATTTGCACAAGACCTTCTTTCCAAAAAAGAAAGGTGGGGCCAGCTGCGGCTGTGGCACCTCGGAGTGCAAAGTGCCGAAGGCATCGATCGAGACGAACCAGTAAACTCCCAACTAGCCAACCACAGCAAAGCCAGATGTTGCCCACACAATTAGTTGATTCTTGCCACGAACTCATCAACCAAGGCGTCGAGCAACTCGATATGCCAGTCGGGATCGTCAGCCATATTTATAACGATCTATACGAGATCGTCACGATTAACAGTGAGATGGACGAGTTTATCCAAGGAGCCGTATTTCCACTCAGTAACACATATTGTCGGGATGTCTATCGCACGGACAAAACTATCGCGATCACCGAAATTGATCATGTTCTCGGCATGCAACTCCACCCGCTATATGTGAGCCTGCCAGTTGAAGCCTACATCAGCGCGCCGATTCACCACAACGGTAGCGTCTGGGGCACGATCAACTTCACCTCAGCCAAGATCCACCCAGCTTTTACCAAAGCTGAGATTGAACTCGTCGAACAGTATGCAGAGACGATCGGCAAATGCTTGGCAGAGATCGATCTAGTCTCGCGTGCCCCTTGGGATATTTGAGTCAGCAAGCCAGGGCTTCCTTAGTCGATGGCGTCAAGGCAAACAACACCCACTCTACGCAGAACATTCACCTCGCCAGCGAAACACGCCCATCTAGGCATCCACTATTCTGTAGCGAAGTATCGCTATTTCTTCTTCAACCAGCCCAGCGTATCAACAATCTCACGAAGCTCCTTTGCGGGCTCGTAATCTGCGGCAATAATATCGAAACGCTGCAAGTAAGAAAGTGCGTTGTGCAAGCCCATGATTTGCTGCCGCCGCATCTCCTGTTCCTTAGTGGTAAGAACCTTTAATTGCTCTACTAATTCTGAGACTTGTCGATTACTTGCATCCCATGCTGCGGAATCACTCTCATACATCTGAGACTCAAGTAAGCGCACCGTTTGATCCCAGCCTTGCATATGAGCAGCGCTGGCACGCAGCTTAGCTCCGATCTCCGCGCGCTTGGCAGTCGTTGCCGCTTCAGAAAGTCGACCGTCGGTGCCACCGTCTGTAGGGCGCGGCCGCAGTGGGCGAACCCAAATATTACGATAGCGCACTGGATTACCGTGATCTTGTAGCGCAATTGGCCCCATATCTGGATACGGGTGATTCAGCGGCTTGCGCTTTTTATGACCACCACCACCATCCAGCGGCGTGCTGTCTTGCACGACGACACCATTCATCAGCACCGTCATCGAACCTTGATCGAGCACCACACCATCGCGGACGATGGGGCGACGATAAATAATATCATAGCTCTGCCATTGGCCCGGTGCCCGCAGCGCATTGACCGCCGGCGGCATGACTCCATAAACGGCACCTGCCGAGCCATCCGGATAAGTAGGGTTATTAAAATTATCGAGCACTTGCACTTCGATGCCGCCCGGTAAGAACACACCGCTATTGCCACGCTTCTGCCCCTCTCCAGGCAGCTGCTGCGCATGCGACCATTCGATGTGCAACTGGCAATCGCTAAACTGCTCTTTAGTCTGAATATATCCGGCGCCGCGGACAGCTAACAGATAGCCATCTTGCACGACCCAATCGGCTTTGCGCTTCTCTTCGGGCTTGGCATGCACCCAATTTCCAAACGATTCCTCAGTGCCATCAAACAACACCACCGCATCCGAGGGCGCCCCACCCACGTCCGCAGCGGGCTCGACCCGAGCTGGCTGCGGCCGGTTTTCATCGTGCACTGCCCATGGATGAGTCGCGTCAGGTGCATCGCCATAAAAAGCTGCATCTAATGAACTGGCCAGACAAGCGATGGCAGTTAGAATCAATCGGTTACGCCGAGCCGATTGTGATAAGAAAGGTCTAGGCTGCATAGGGATTTAGTGCGTAAAATTGAAAAGATTATTTAATTTCGCGAATACGAATGTTGCGCCATTCGATTTCAACGCCGGCCACCTTATGCGAATGCACTTGCAGGCCGATCATGCCACGTGGAAATTGTTGGTAGCTTTCAGAGTCATTCAAATCCGCGATCTGTTCACCGTTGATCCAAGTTTGGATGCGTGGCCCTTTTGCGTATACACGATAGTGGTTCCATTCGTCATTTTTAAACACGCTGTGCGCCTTGATCTTGGGGTCTTTCGACTGTGGCTCAGGTGAGCGCCAACCACTGTAAGCCTCGCCGTAAATATAACCGGCCTGACCAGGGCTGTGCTCGATCTCGACCTGCGGGCCTTGCACATGGCCTTTCGCGATGTCGTCGTCCTGTAATGAACGGATCTGAACACCTGAATTAATCGCGCCGCACTTCACCTCAAATTCCAATTCGAAATCGCCGTAGGTTTTATTGGTGCAGAGAAAGGAATTGGGGCTCTTTAATACAGAACGTCCCACGATCACACCGTCGCGCACTTCATAGGTGGCGGTGCCATTCTTTTGCGTCCAACCATTCATGGTCTTCCCATCAAACAGCGACTGCCACTCATCACTGCCACAGCAAGCATCAACGTTCGGGATCTTAAGCTTGGCGCTCGGAGTGACATCGGCCTTAAGGTCGCCAGTCGCAAATTGGATGCCTGCGAGGTAGTGATTCAACATCATTGGGTTGGAATAAATCTCATGGTTATGCCCGAGGCTGGAGTAAAACACGCGGCCCTTACCAATCCCTTGCACCCAAGACACCGCATAATCGCCGTCCTCTCTGCGGAGTGGTATTCTCTCATGCGGCGGATCGCTACGCTCTACATCTATGCTCAACAAGATGCGGAGCTTCTCTCGTGAATATGGCTCATCCTTGAACTGGTAGATTTCATCTTTGATTCTAAAATCGGACTGCCCGCCAAAAACTGGCTGCAGTAGTGCGTGCTCGGGCTCTTCGACATTGATGGTCACCGTGTGGCCCGCCATCCATGGATGGCCGTTAAAATAAGCGCCCATTACATCGCCGTAGGCCTTATGCTTATAACAAGAATCGGTGGCAGAGTGGATGCCAACCAGCCCCCCGCCCTGCTCCACATAGGCAAGCAAATTATCCACCAAGCGATTATGACGGGCCTGTAACCACGCCCAATCTTCCTTTGGAAATTCCTTACGTTGCTTGTGGGACGGCATGAAGAAGTCTTGCGTGGGACTGAGCAACAGCACCGCGTCAAATTCGTTCAACGCTTCTGGTTCAAAGTTGGCGGGATCGTCACTAATAATTGCTTCGTAGGCACCAGTCGCTGCGCCGAGCCGCTCTAAGGCTAGTTTACCCGTAGGAATCGAGGGATGACGATAACCTGCGGTGGCGCTGTAAACTAGGATACGGCGCGCTGCTTGAGGGGCAATAATCGCAGATTGCGGAAGAGCAACTTCGATCGCCCGCGCATGATGCGGCGCAACAGGCTTATCGTTAAAGGTCGGCACCCAAGTGGACGCCGCACTGAGTGAGCAGGCAAACAAAAGCGAAGAAAGAAAAGTAAAAGTATTCATTTTTGGGAAGATTCGAACAGCGGTTTTAAAAAAAGCCTGCCCTTGGTGTTCAGCAGAGGAAGACTCAATTAACAAACTAAGCCTCGGCCGTCGGTTCGAGTGGCTTGCGCTTAACTGGCTTCGACTCGGCATCGACATCGACATCCATCGCCGAGCGAATATATTGTTCGATACCGGACTTGGCATTCTTAAATTCGCGGATCGATTTGCCAACTGAGCGAAATAGATCAGGCATACGCTTTGCCCCGAAAAAGAGCAAGACGACCGCCCCAATCATTAGGATCTCGGGCGTATTCAGATTTTGGATAAATGCGAGTGGTGTCATATTGATAAATTTTACTTACTGTTTGTTCGTGATCGGCTGCATTGCATACTTATAGCTTGCGAGTAATCTGCTTCACCATATCGCCGACCTGCGGATCATTTTCGACCACGTTCAAACGCTGTGTCACCAATCGACGCTTATGTGCGACCGAGAAATGCTTCGCGGGATTTTCATACACAGTCAATAAATCACGCTTATACTCCAGCGGTAGATCTGCCTGAACAATTGTTACGAGCAAATCAGCTTGCGCTGGGTAAAATGGGTGGGACCGGTGAGTGAGTAGCTTTTTTAAGCTACGTGCGGCATCACTGCGCTCTTTGTCCGTGGCGGACTCTGCACTCGCAATTGCGACCCACAAGTCACCATCATCGAGTGATTCTTGGAGAGGCCAGCGCTTCAACGCGCTAATTGCCGCTGGGCGCAGAGCTGAATCGCTATCCACAAAGATTCCCTGCAAATAAGCTGCCACTTCAGGACATGCGATTGCATCTAGAATTTCAATGACCGCTTCGCGGGACGCGTCATTGTCGGCCGATTCAAGCGTCGGATAATAGAGTTCATTCCATTGATACTCTGGAGCGCCGAAGTTTGCCGACAGTCGCTTCAAGCTACGCTGTGCCTCTCGAGATTGAGCATTACCTGCAGAGGCAATGTCCAGTAAGCTTTGGATGCTTGCAGTATTACCAATCGATTCGAGTGACTTAAACGCCGCCTGCTTTAATTTGACATCTGCCGTGCCAGAGATGATCCCGTTGAGCAATGCAGTCGCTCCAGATATATTACGAAGCTCCAATACTTTGATCGAAGCGATACGCGACGCGGTATCGGCACCGCTCTCCACAGTCGCCAAGGCTTTTTGATCAGCCGCCGGCGCCTGCAGACGCGCCAAGGCATTTGCTGCATTCATATCTTTGCTGTTGGCGGAAAAAGCCTGATAGAGCGGCTCAAAGCTCGCATCGCCGCCGACATTCCCCAATGCATGGATGATACAAGCATTTAGGACCCCCTCCGCGTTCGGTAGCAAGGTCAGCAATTCCGCTTCGTAAGCGGCCAGGCTTTGTTCACCAATCGCGGTGACGATCACCACCTGATCATTCACGCTGACACCTGGGAGATGGGCAACAACCGCTTCACATAAGGAAGCTGAACCACTGGCCAAAGCTGCCTGAATAAACAACACACGTCCGGGAAAATCTGGCTTAACCAAGACCACTTCCAGCACTTGCTTGGCACGCTTCGAATCACTCGCTGCCAACTGCTTAAACGCCTCTGCGCGAATGACGCCGCTCATACCAGTGCCTGCGAGACTATAGGCCATGTTGGCATCGACCCCGACCTGAAGAAGCGCCATTTCGATCAGCGCCTTCGTTTCCCCTGTGGTACTGTTGCGTGCATTTAAAAGAGCAGGCACCACGGCGTCATTGCCGAGTTTGCCCAAAGCTAAAGCTGAGGCAGCCTGCAGCGCGGGATTTGAAGACTGCAATAGTTCAGCGATCGCAGGTGCGGCATCGACCGCGCCACGAGTGGCGAGGGCATCCATGTAAGCGGCACGGTCTGCCTCGGAGCCCCGAGTCAGAGCCGTAAGCAAATAAGCTTCCGCCTTCGCACCAGCTATCGCAACAAGTGCGCGACGAGCGCTATCACGGACATTCGGTTCGCTATCGCCAAGCAGAGCATAGGCTGCATCAGCTCCCGTATCAGTGCCGAACAGTTCCAACATACGGATCAAATACAGACGACCAGAAAGCGGTAACCCTTCGGCACCGAGTTGCGCAATCACGTCTGCCTCAAGAGCCAAGCGCTCAGCAGCAACCGCACTGGGAGCCGTGGCCTCAGCAAAGGCTTGCTTAAGATCCAAACGTGCCTGCATACGTGCCGCATAGTCATCGCCTCCAAGCGTATTGACGACACTCGGCACATCCACGGCGAAGACCAAGGACGCTGCGCAAGCAGCGAAGAGAGATAAAACTGTTTTTTTCATTTCTGGTAAATTCAAAGGGTTCATGCGGGGAGTTCGTAGCCTGCGCGGCGTGGACGGTCCTGCCAGCGTTGGGCATCCGCATCGCCGACTATTTGCTCTGCCACAGGGTCCCATTGGATCGGACGGTTCAAGCGCTCGGCGATCCCAGCCAATTGGCAAATCGTGGCTGTACGATGGCCGATCGTCGCCGGGCAAATGGTTTTTTTGCGAGAATGGATTCCATCCAGCCAATTGCGCTTGTGGTCGACCGACCGATAGAGTTGCACATCCGATGGACTCAGCGGGCGACTGACCAAATCAGCAGGTGTGCTTTCGATCTTTTCCCCTCGGCTCACGCAGACTTCGCCCTCGGTGCCGATGAAACGAATCATGTGTCCCTTGCGGTTCGGATGGTCACGAATGACTCTGACGCCGTCATCGTATTCATACGATGCATACTTCTCCCCATTGTATCCCTTAGGAGTAAATTTAACCGGGCCCGAATCATCGCGCCCGAGTGCCCATTGAGTGATATCGAAATGGTGCGCACCCCAGTCGCCGTTTTTACGGGAACCGTATTCCCAGAATCGGCGCCAACCACCACTGTAACTACCCTGCACACGCGCTGCGGTGTAAGGCTCGTAAGGTGTCGGCCCCAGCCACTTGTCGTAATTAAAACCTTCGGGAATCGGCTCTTCCGCACCCAGCACAGCTGGCGGGAAGCCCCCTAAACTAGCATACACTTCTTTGATCTGGCCAATCCAGCCATTGCGCACGATTTCGGCCGCCTTGCGAAATGCATTGCTGGAACGCTGCTGCGAGCCGACCTGAAGAATCGTGCCATAGCGCGCTTCCGCAGCCACCATCGCTTTGCCCTCTTCAATCGTCAGCGTCATCGGCTTTTCGACATAGACATCCTTACCCGCACGCATCGCGGCAATCGCAATCGCCGCATGCCAGTGGTCTGGAGTCACAATAAATACCGCATCCACTGCTGGGTCATTAATGACGTCCTCATAATCTGGTGTCGCCACAACATCTTTGAAGTTCCAAGCCGACATCTTTTGCTTAGCAGTTGTCAACTTGTCTGGCTTAACATCACAGACGTATAGCGGCTGAACATCCGGATGATGAGCAGTACCCATGTGCGCACCCATCATTCCTCCCATACCGATAAAGCCCATGTTGATGCGGCCATTCGGCCCGACTCGACCATTCAGGCCAAGCGTCTCAGCGCGAAGAATCATTGGAGCGGCACACAACGATGCGCCTAAAACCGCGCCCTGTTTCAGGAAATGGCGACGTGAGGACTGAGTGTTTTTTTTCATTAAATAATATAAAGTATGTGACTACGGCTTACTGCTTTTCTTGATCAAACGCCGCATCGAAGGCGACGTTGCTCGGTGCGAAGTCTAAGCTACGCGTAAAGCGGCAGGCCTCGGCTCCACCGTGAAAACGATCCATACGAGAATCTTCCCACTCGATCGACAGCGGTCCGTTGTAGGCCACGTCATTGAGTGCGACGATGACTTCCTCGAAATTAATATCGCCACGCCCTGGCGAACGAAAATCCCAATAGCGACGTGCGTCTCCAAAGTCAGTATGACCACCAAAGACACCGACGTCACCATTGCCGTGCCCCCACCATGCGTCCTTAACGTGCGCATGAAAGATATAAGCCCCGAAGTCGCGAATGAATTTCACGTAGTCCACGCCCTGATAACCGAGGTGACTCGGGTCGTAGTTAAATCCGAAACGTGGGTGATGGTTGATCGCCTCAAGTGCAGTGGCAGCGCTGGCAATATCAAAGGCAATTTCAGTCGGGTGTACTTCGAGCGCAAAATACACATTCTCCTGCTCAAACACGTCGAGAATCGGCGTCCAACGATCGGCGAAGTCTTGAAAACCGGCCTCGATTTGACCGGGCACGATTGGCGGAAAAGAATACAACAGATGCCAAATCGACGAACCAGTAAAACCATTGACCACCACACGCTCGGGGGCACCACCTGGTTTGGCATCGAAGAACTTGCGAGCCGCACGAGCGGTATCCTGCATTTCTTTGGCTGCGCGCTGACGCACACCTTCGGGCTCGCCGTCGCCGTAGATTTCAGGAGATAGGATCGCCGCGTGACGCGCGTCGATGCGATCGCAGACTGCTTGGCCGACCAGGTGACTGGAAATCGCGTAGCAGGTCAGGCCATTGGCCTCCAACAGCTCCCATTTCTTGGCGATATAGTCCGGCTCGTTGAGCGCGGCCTGCACGTCGAAATGGTCGCCCCAGCAAGCGAGTTCGACACCGTCGAAGCCCATCTCTTTAACTTTGGGTGCCAGTTCGGCGAGTGAAAGATCGGCCCATTGGCCGGTGAAGAGTGTAACAGGTCGTGACATATTTAATATTGTTAGTTGGAAGTTGTTAGTTGGAAGGTTGCAGCAAATGGATCGCAGCCTCGTTGTTGTTGGCTTGAGCAATAGAAAGAGCGGTGTCGCCGTTGACTGCGTTGACAGAAGGATTGACACCGGAATCGAGCAAAAGTTGCACCATCTCGGCGCTGCCGCTGGCGGCTGCTTCGTGCAGAGGCGTGCCGCCGCGCTCGCTCAGTGCTTTAGGATTGGCGCCGCCGTCGATTAGGACTTTGGCGATCGCCAGTCGGTCTTTTGCTGCGGCATTGTGCAGCGGCGTCCAACCGGCCTTGTCCCATTCGTCGGGCATTGCATTGGCATTGAGCAGTGCAATCGCAACTTTCGGCAAATCGCGTTCGACACAAAGATGTAGCGGTGTGCGCTTGCTGGAATCGGGTTGATTGACGTCCGCGCCAGATTTGACCAGCACAAGTGCGATCTCAACCTTCTTACGCAAAATAGACTGATTAAGCGGTGAGAGCTTCGGATGCTCACCTTTCATCGCACGTTCAGGATGCGCTGCGAGTTGCAGTTGCACTTCCGCTAGATCACCCCGCGCAATCGCTTGGTCGATACTACTATATTGCGAGACTGCAGCGCAGAGCAACGGAGCAGCCAGTGACAGAGACAAAGACAGAATAAATCGATGCATCATTTATTTTAATCAAGTACGGTCCACTTGCCATCCTGAGCACTCGAGGCAACAGCCGCTTCAATGAAAGCTAGTCCGATCCGGCCATCTTCGACAGTGGCATATTTGGAGCCATCGCCGTTGACAGTTTCATCGGCATTATAAGCGCGCACATCGCATTCAAAGTCACGGTGCAAGCGTGCCAGTGCATCGTGGAAGCCTTCGACGTGGCCGGATGGCAGCGTGGGTTGCCCCATCAAATCCTCCGGCAGTTCACCCAGGAAACCATCATTTGCTGCGACTTCGCCGCGCCAATAAACACGGTCTGGTTGCCCTGGCAGCATGATCTTGACCGCTTCTGAGTCTTCCTGACGCCAAACCAAAGTACCGAGGCTGCCATTCACTTCGATGCTCAAGTCGTTCTTATGACCGATACAAATTTGCGAGGCGCGCACCAGTGCTTTGGCACCATTGGACAGTTCACAATAAGTGGTGAAGTGATCATCTAGCGAGCGACCTTCGACCATGCATTCTAAGCGCGCTGAAACCTTCGATACGTTCAAGCCAGTCACATAGCGCAACTGCATCAACGCATGCGTGCCAATGTCACCGCCACAATTGGAGGCGCCAGTCTTTTTCGGGTCAGTTCGCCAAGACGCTTGTTGCTGCCCCTCGTCTTCGGCCTTTCCCGCGAGCCAACCTTGAATGTAGGACGAGTCCACCCAGCGCACGTCTCCGATCAAACCGCTTTGCACTATATGCCGAGCCAAGCGAGTACTCCAATGACCGAGATAGGTATGAGCCACTGCAAATGGCACCTTCGACTCTTCAACGACAGCAGCAAGTTCTACCGCCTCCGCATGATTTAATGTTAGTGGTTTTTCACAGAAGACCGGAATCCCCGCCTTGATTGCTTTTAGCGAAGGCGCGAAATGCGCATGATTAGGGGTAACCACGACCACATAGTCCAGACGCTCTCCTTTCGGAAGATCCTTTTGCACATCAATCATTTCGTCGTAGCTCGCGTATCCTTTGATTGGATACGACCAGTTCGACGCGTCTTCGAGAGCAGCTTGTGGATCACTTCGCAGTGCAGCTGCCACCACGCGGCGCGTGCCATCGAAGTGAATCGCTTTTTGATGTGGATGCGCAAAGAAGGCACCACCACCGCCGCCGATGAGCCCAACATTGAGTGTTCTTGGAGATGACATAGTAAGGCGTATTTAAAATACTGTTTCTTAGTCAGAATGCGTGCCGCCAAGAACCTTCGGCTTGTAGCCGCCTTGGCCCTTGAAGTAGAGAATCAGACCAATGTAGCAGATCAGCATGAAGGCAGGAAACATGCACATTTTGGCCAGCGCACCCTGCGTCTCACGCTCTTGAATATTAGTGACTTGCACCTGATCTTCTTCTGTCAAATCAGCAAGTGCATTACTATTGAGCGCGGTGTATTTTCCAAGCAGATAATCGCTCTCTTGCGTGACTTGTTCGTACGCAGCAGGCAGTTCTACTTGAATCGCGGAAGTCACCGAGCTTTCCTGCAAGTAACCGATAAAGGGACCACCCAAGATACCGACACTGAGCATGCCGATGCCAGCAATCGCATTTAGCGTCAGCGCCCCACCCTTTGGTGTTTGCTCGGCGACCACACCGAGCATAGTTGGCCAAAAGTAGGTTTTAGAGACACCGTAAATAGTCGCAGCAAAGAAGATAAAACCAACCGCAGTCGCAAAAGACAGCAGGTACAAACCAACGATGGCCAGCGCAGAGCATAGGGCCAACAGACCGAGCGGACCAAACTTATTGATAACTGGGCCGGCATTAAAGCGTAGCACCATCATAATCAGCGAAGTATAAACCAGCACCCAAGTCGGATCCCAACCAGCGGCGTGCATTGGTTTTTCCATCAGAGCAGAGATCCAGCCGTCGGTGCCAAGCTCTGTAGTCGCCAGTGGCATCATGATCACCACCAACACCAACAGCAGTGGGTTACCCAAAGAACGGCCATAGAAAGCAAAGCCAAGAACTGACACAGCGATCAAGCCCCATGTCATGCCAGTAGACCAAGCAAACACGCTGCCCAACTGTGAGAAGATCAGATAGAATGCGATGAACGCACCAGCAGTACCAAGCTCGGCCAACATTTCGCGGTAGCTCGAACCTGCAGCTACACGCTCATTCACTGGAAATTTGACCTTGGCAAGCATTACCAAGTAGACGAACGCAGGCAGAAACATAATGCCGATCAAAATACGCCAATCATTTGCAACCATGCCACTGAGGCCGATTGCTAACACACCACCGAGCACCAGGCCACCGGGCCAGCCAGCATGCAGAATGTTCAACCACTTTGATTTCTCATCCTTGAAAAGTGTCGCAACCACCGGATTAATAAAGGCTTCAACCGTACCATTACCAAGCCCAAGAATCACTGAGCCCCAGTAAAGATAGTTCCAAGCCTTGGCCTGCGCCATGGCGAGATCAACAACTTCACCGTTGACCATACCGTAGGCCATCACCGCGAGGGCACCAAAAATCGCATAACAGACAAAACTGAAATACATCGCAAATTTGTAGCCGACTCGGTCTATAATTAAACTGAACAAAATGATACTGATTGCAAAGGGCCAGATGCCCGCGCCAAACAGCACGCCAGACTGGACCTTATCGAGACCGAACTGCTCCGGCCAAATGCCACTGTTAATTAAGATTGCCCGAATAATAAAGGCCATCGAGGTGGTGATCAGGGCAATAAAAGAGCCCCAGAATACGGTACTGTCATTTTTGCTATGTTTCATATGTTTTTTTGGGTTGATCGGGATAAATGTGTGCTAGGTTTGGTCGAAATAAATGAGTACTAAATTTGTGCACGTAAAACCATCGAAGTCTTACGCTGATTACGAGGAGCAGCCGCTTCACTAAAGCTGCGTCGATACTTGAGCGGTGTGATTTTCAACTCCTGTCGGAAGGCGCGCGTCATATTGGTTTGATCATTGAAGCCGCATTGAACTGCGATTTCCGCAAGACCAACAGCGGTTTCGCGCAACATCTTACACGCAGCATTCAGACGCGTACGCCTTAGATACATCAAAGGTGTAAGGCCGAAGGTTTTTTTAAATAAACGCTCTTGAGAGCTAACCGAAATTCCGCCCACTTCGGCAATCCCTGCAACTGACAACTTCTCTCGATAGTGCGCGCGCACATGGTTGACGATTCGGCGCATTTCCGGATGTTCCGCATACACCGTATCAGAGTCACGGATCATACGCGCGACACCAGCCAAAC
The DNA here is from genome assembly GCA_002292345.1 of Opitutia bacterium UBA977. Taxonomy (GTDB): domain Bacteria; phylum Verrucomicrobiota; class Verrucomicrobiia; order Opitutales; family Coraliomargaritaceae; genus Lentimonas. The sequence continues at coordinate 12,518 of DBBT01000034.1, forward strand.
CAATCACCGCATCGTCGTTATCAAACAGCGGAACCTTAGTCGTGCACAACCAGTCGAGCGAACCATCGGCAGATGGCACCAACTCGATCTGATTATGAATCGCCTGCCCCGTACGAATGACGCGTTGGTCATCCGCATAAAATCCATCTGCCAAGAAATCGGGGCTATAATCATAATCCGTCTTACCGATCATCTTCTCGATCGATTCCTCACCGAGCGTCTGCGCGAAACTTCGCCCGCCGCCCATAAAACGACTCTCGCGATCCTTCACAAAGAAAAATGCTCCGGGCACGCAATCAAACAAAGACTCCATCATCTGCCCAGGGCGCAAAGTCTGAAAAAAAGACTCCTGCAGAGAATGGGATATACATTTGTCTTGGAAATACTGTACCATTGGTCAGATAAAACAAAACAACCTGACGCAATACGACAAGAAATTAATCTAATATATTTTTAATTATTTTCACAGTACGCAATAAAATGCCTACAAAATTTAAGCGTAAAATCATCTAAAACAACAACTTAAACTATTTAATGCGCATGATTATTTATGCTTAATTGCGACGTCTAATAAATAATTAATCCGCGACATCAGCTTGGTAATTTGTATAAAATAATCGTCGCGCACAACGTCCACACTTTTTGAATGCGTATCATCAAAACAGATGATTAGTGGCTGGTCCTGGATCTGATAAAGTGCTCGATCAAGTGCACGCAAGTGGACTGGAAAATAATACACTTTTAAATCCAAGCCAACCAAGCACTCAAAAATATCACAAAATGATCCAATTTTATGAC
>DBBT01000090.1 GCA_002292345.1 Opitutia bacterium UBA977
GCCTCGCGTTGCTCAACTTCTTGCAAGAAGAGCGAATCCAGGCTCAGTCGCGGTTTCTCAACCCGACAAAGCTGCCCGCCCTGCTCGGCGATCGTCTTCTCCACTGCCGCACGCCCCTCGGCACTCAGACCTTGAACCACCAGCGACTGCGCATCTTTCTCCTGCACCAGATCGTCCACGCGGCCCTCGCGAACCAATTTGCCACGGTGTAAAATCGCCACGCGGTCACACAGCCCTTCGATTTGAGCCAATAAGTGTGAGCAAAGCAGCACCGTCTTACCACGACGCTTCAGCTCACGAATGATCTCCGCAATCGCCGCCGAACCGAGTGGATCAACGCCCGCAGTGGGCTCATCGAGAATCACCAGTTGCGGATCATGCACCAGTGCTTGTGCCAGTCCGATACGTTGCAACATTCCCTTCGAATACGTGCCAACGCGGCGATGTGCCGCTTCAGTCATGCCAACCAACTCGATCACCTCATCGACTTGTTTGGCGATTTTGCCACGCGAAACACCACAAATCCGAGCGTAGAAGCGCACCAGTTCGCGGCCAGACAGGTAGCGGTAGAAATACGGTGCTTCGGGCAGAAAGCCCACACTATGCCGCGCGGCCACTGTGTGGCTGGGCTTGCCATAAATTTGGCACTCACCCAGCGAAGCATCGAGTAGGCCGAGGACGACCTTGATCGTGGTGCTCTTGCCGGAGCCATTCGGCCCGATCAGACCGAAAATTTCGTTATCGCCGACTTCGAGAGTCAAATCGTCGACCGCACGGAGCTTCACCCCACGCATGCCGACGGAAAAATCCTTGGTCAGGCCCTTAATACTAATCGCTGAGTGACTCATATTATTGTAAAATACGGAAACCTTGGCAGGTACGTGGGCCGCTGTCGGTCTTGATCTCAGCCTGGCGGATGTAGCTTTTTAACTCTTCGGCCACCGCCTCCTGAAAAGCCTGAACTTCGGACTCCTCGCCCTCAGCGCAGAGATGCACACGTCCATCAGTGAGATTTTGCACCGTGCCAGCCACCTCGAAGCCCTTCGCCACGTTCATAGTCTGATAGCGAAACCCGACGCCTTGGACGTGGCCCTCGAACCAACAGTTCATACGGAAAATACTTGAAGTCATACTTAGAAGATCGGGGAGAGCGTGAAGAATTGGCACAACGGATACCATAAAATTTTATAGTATATGCCTGCCTTCGCGATTCAATCAAAGCAAAATCAGCTCAAACTGAAAAGGGAGTTGATTTTTGAAATGAAAAATACAGATTCAGCAGCATCGGATCTGATCCGACAACTATGAGCGATCCAAATTTTGAGCATTCCGACGGTAACTGGGACGAAACACCCAGCGAGCCACATTGGAATGAATACCAATGGCGCAAGTATCTAAAAGGTTCAGACCAAGATACCGCCAAGTTTCTTTCGATCTACAACACTCTCAAGCACAAGCCCAACCATCTCGATGAAGTCGCCGCGTATATGGGCTGGGATGCTGAAGATATCTCGCTGACCGACGAATTTAGCTCGCCGGAATCCGCAGAAGAGGCTGAGGCGCGTTTCGATGCCAACGACAATGCCCCTTACACCTTGCACCGCCACCCAGTGATTGTGGTCACCCGCGCCTTGTACCGCTATCTGCACCAGAGCTGGGAACACTACATGGCGCACAGCCAGAATTATCTCTCGCCGCAGCTCTGCTGGAACTACGCCAACAGCCTGCATCAGGCAGAAATGAACGTTCTATTGTCCATTCAGGCCATCGATCTTGGTGATTTCGGTCTGACCATTTGCCATCTCAAGAATAGCTTGGGTGCGCTTAACCAAACTTTAGCCCTACTTGATCAAGTTACACATCCGGACCCGGAATTCCTCACCAGCTTTCGCCAGGAAAACCAGATCCGGATATTTGACCTGCGCGAGATGTGGATCCGTGTGATGAGCGACTGCCGTATTGAGTGCAAGCGTCGCCCTGGCGGAGACCAGGACTAATCCTTAATTTTCAAGAGAGCTATGCGTAACATACGCCGTTTCTTCGGTTGGTTTAAGCGTTCAGATCCTGCTCGCAAGGCAGCACGTTCACAGCTTAAAGCCGCTAAGCGCGGGGATCGAGAGCAATATCTAGCTCTGGCCTCCAACTACATCGATCTGGCGCAGACGTTTTTCGGCTGCTCCTTTGCCGAACCGACCGAGCTGCGCATCGCACGCGTCACACAGTTATTCAATGAGTTGTGGCAAAACCTGCCCTACTCAGGGCGGCTCTCCGACTTTGAGTTCATGCTTGCTCAAGCATTAATTGAGAGCACCTCTGATCAAGGCCTCACCACCTCAACTGAAGCGCTTGTCATCAAGCTGCGCATATTAAGCCCACAGTCACGCTTCGCATTTCTCGCCTATGCTTTTGGTAACTGGCCGCTACGCTGGATCGCCCTCGTCATGCGCATCAAGCAAGTAGCCCTGCACCGCTTGCTCTCCGAGGCACGTTGCGAGCTCTGCAGCATTAGTTGGGAGTCACTCGCACACGAAGAACGTGATTGCCTTGAAGCCATCAGCACCAAACTCGACACCTGCCCAGATATTCGCGCCAACAAATCGCTCTGCAAACGCAGCAGCGCCTATCCCCGCGTCAAGGAGATCAAAGCCCACTGGCTAGAGCTCCGTTCCGATCTCGTCGAAGTGCGCATGCGCTATGTGCTCAACCAAGGCGAACGCGAACAATTACTCTCGAATATACTCGACGTAATTGCCGACAGTTCGATGCAGCGCCCCGCGCTCGTCGATCGCATGGTCAACACTGTGCATTTCTCACGTCACTCGAAAATCAAAGTCTCGTAAAAGTCACAATGTTTCCAACACCCCGACAGCTCACCGCATTATTTTTCCTCAGCTGCATCGCTGCATATGCCCACTTACAGGCCGACATCGTCGCCGGCCCCATGCTCGGCCATATCGACATGCGCGAAGCCACCATCTGGGTGCAAACCGATGCCCCTGCCAAAGTCCGCGTCGCCTACGCCGAGCAAGGGCAAGCCGATGCGCTACGATGGAGCGATACCATTCAGACTAGCAACGCCCTCAATAACACCGCAACCTTAACACTCAACGCTGTCGAGCCTGGCAAGAAATACAATTACCGTATCGAACTCGACGGCACGCTCACCGAAGAGCAAAATACCTTAAAGACACCGACCAACTATCTTGGCCGCACCCCGCCCCCCGACCTGCGCATTGCCGTCGGCGGCGCACACTATGTCACCGAAGATGGCTTCGAGCCACCTTACCAAATTCTCGGCGGAGGTTATGGTATTTTTTCCAGTATTCTTAGCGAAAAGCCAGAACTCATGATCTGGACTGGCAACACCGCGCACCTGCGCGATAGTGACTGGGCCTCTCAGAGCGGCACTCTCAAGCGATTTAGTAAAGCACGCAGCGTCTCCGAACTTCAACCCCTGCTCGCCCGCATCCCACACTATGCCACTTGGAGCAACTCCGATTACGGAACCGTAAACGCTGGCAAGTTTTACTCTTACCGCCAAGATGTCGAAGATAGCTTCAATGCTTACTGGCCCAAGCCCGTCGAAGTCGCAAGTTTAGATGGTATCACCACACGCTTCCGCCGCTCAGACGTCGACTTTTTCATGCTCGATACTCGTAGCTATCGAGACGATGCATCCGCCAGCGACCGCCTGCCACAAATGCTCGGGAAAGCGCAGATCGAATGGCTTCGGCAGGAAATCATCAACAGCAACGCGACCTTTAAGGTCATCATCGCCGGCGCACCGATTCTCAACCCTGCGGACAATCGCAACAATCTCAGCTACGCCGAACGCGAGCACGGGGAACTCCTGCAAATGCTCCGCAACGAACGCATCGCTGGACTCTTCTTCATCAGCGGCGGCAAGTATTATGGCGAGCTCACCCGACTCGTGCAGGCCAACAGCTACAATCTGTTCGACCTCACACTTGGACCGCTCACGGCCAATTCGGAAAACAATCAGGATGAGCTCAACTTCTTCCGGATGCCGGGCACCAGCACCTTCGAACGCCACTTTGCCCTACTCGACTTCACTGGCCCCGAAGAAGACCGCGCCATCAGCATTCGCGTCATGAGCATGGCAGGCACAGAACTGTGGCAACGCACTATCAAAGCCAGCCAGCTCCAACCCGCCGAGGCTGAATAGAGCCTTGGCTTACCGAGCGCTGCGCGTCGTGCAGAAAACAGAGCCAGATTTCTTTCAATCGAGCGCGGCCGCCCTCAGCTTTAGGTGTCAGAGTCAACCATCACAACCAGAGCCTAATTGCTAAGTCACATGTTTCCAGACGCCTCCAACTCAACTCCAGCGCTCGACATCATCGACTGGGGACGCACCGAGTATCAAGCCGCGCTGGAGCGGCAAAAAGCCCTAGTCCTTCTGAGGCGAACAGGCGAGGCGCCTGACACACTAGTATTTACCGAGCACGCCCCCGTATTTACGATCGGCATGCGCAAGGGTGCCGAGCAACACCTGATCTGGAACGAAGCGCAACTCAAAGCAAAAGGCCTGCAAGTGATTCGTAGCAACCGCGGCGGCGACATTACTTATCACGGCCCCGGCCAAATCGTCGGCTACCCAATCATCTCTCTTCAAGCACGGCGTGACCTACACACCTACCTACGCGACCTCGAAGAAGTTGTCATCCGCACCCTCGCCACCTTCGGGCTGCAGACTGCTCGACGCGACGGCCAGACAGGCATCTGGCTCGACACACGTAAAATCTGCGCAATCGGCGTGGCTGTTAGCAGTTGGGTGACTTACCATGGATTCGCGCTCAACGTGAACCCCAATATGGATCATTTCGCTGGCATCGTCCCCTGTGGCATCACCGACGGCACCGTCACCTCGATGCAAGCTGAACTCGGCAAAACAATAGACCTGGATGTCGTAAAGACGCGTTTAGCAGTTGAATTTAAGAACGTTTTTCGGAACACTGCCGCACCTCATGAACAATCGTAAACCAGAATGGCTCCGAGCGAAGTTGCCTACTAGTGTCGAATACAAGGCAGTACGCGAGATCGTTGACACCAACGACCTGCACACCGTCTGTAAAAGCGCCCAGTGCCCAAACATGGGCGAGTGCTGGTCGCGGGGTACCGCGACTGTCATGATCCTTGGTAATATCTGCACGCGTTCGTGCACCTTCTGCGCGATTAATACAGGTCGCCCGACTGAGCTTGATCTCGGCGAGCCCGCCCGTGTTGCCGAATCAATTGCCAAGATGAATTTGAAGCATGCCGTGATCACCTCCGTGGCACGCGATGACCTCAAAGACGGCGGCGCCGAAGTCTGGGCCGCCACCATTCGCGCGATCCATCACCGCTCTCCCGAGTGTGCAGTCGAAGTACTCACCGCGGACTTCCGCGGACAGCAGGAATACCTCGACGTAGTGCTCAATGCTTGCCCCGATATTTTCAATCACAACCTTGAGACGGTCGAACGCTTGCAACGCCCTATCCGTAAGACCGCCCGCTACGACCGCTCCCTCTGGGTGCTTAAACATGCTAAGTCTCGCAGCTTTACCACTAAATCCGGCATCATGCTCGGCATTGGTGAGAAGGAAGAAGAGATCAAACAAGTACTCCAAGATATGCAAAAAGTCGGCGTCGATATTTTGACGATCGGCCAATACCTGCAACCCAGCAAAAAGCATCAACCAATCGACCGTTGGGTGACACCTGAAGAATTTGCCAAGTGGAAAGAATACGCCTTCAGCATCGGCTTCGGTGCCTGCGAATCCGGACCACTCGTCCGCTCCTCTTATCACGCCGAAGAACAATCTGCGATGTTTGACGTCCGCGCCCGCCGCAAAGCAATGCTCGACGCCCAACAAGCTGGAAAAGAAGCTGCCGAAGTCGTCTCCGTCTAGCGCTTAATACACCTACAGTCTAATGCCTCGGCATAAAAACGTGCCAGCTCCGCAGGCAAGGATGTTCGCTGATTGCCTGAGTGCACACCTCAGATGCGCGGTGCTGGGCGAACTTAAAAGGGCCCTGCAAATAATACAGAGCCCTTTGTTATCATAAATACTTAGTGGTCTGCTTTAGAATACTACTGGTCCAGTTTGATCTGCGAACGAATTGCGTCTTGGAGTTCTGGACGCCAAAGCTCACCCAAGTGCCCCCCCTGCTTAAAGACGGTCGTCTTGCCCGGAAATGTTTCTTTAAACCAGTTCAACTCGTCCTGGCTCAATAGAAAATCATTGTCACTAAGAACCAAGTGAAGGTTATCCACTTCCTTCAGACTTTCCTGACGATTCTTCAAATTAACAGAATATTTGATCTGCTCTGCGGTCACGCCTTCACGCTCGTGAATCATCACGGTGATCTTGTTGTAGTAATCTTCGAAGCTCAACGCCTGCAAATCTTTATACAGCGCGCCCTTGCTGCCGAATACACTTAACTCTTGATCGTATGCACCCGCAATAATGGCTTCGTGCAATGTCAACCGGAAGTTCAGGCCAATCAAGTAAGAGGCTTCCGCATTGGTAAACGGAAGATCCGCTGTCGGCTCCAAACCTGACCGAGCACTGATCAGTGCTTTAGCTAAAGCGGAATCAATGATCTGTTTTGCTTCATCCATATCACCATTCTTATACGGCGCACGGTAGAGCAGATCCAAGGCAGACAGACTGCCGAGCAAATTTGCTGGAGGATTGATCGCGATCACGTGATCAACCATGTGATCCATTCCACGTTCTTTCAGATCGGCACCCAGATTCAATGTATACCAAGCACCCATTGACATACCAATCAACGAACGTTGCAGGAATTTCTCTTCACCGTAAGTGGCATTCAGGTCTTTCATGATCGCTTGATAAGCGACACGGATCATTTCCTTATCTTTCTCTACGTAGCCAGGTGCATAGCCCTTAGGCGCAGCAGTCATAAACTCCCAATTGAAAGTGTTACTAAATATCAGCACACTGTATCCTTCACTGTAAGCCAATTCAGCCAATGCGAGATCCATACTGCCCTTACGGTGGGAGCCCAAACCAGGAAGTTGCACCATCAAAGGTGCGGCTTCTGGCTGCAGCCAGAGTGAATACGGTAATTCCTTCTTCCAACCTTCGATTTCAACAGAGTCATCTATACTCTCTCTCTTAAAGTTGGGATTCGTTGGTTTTGCGAAAATCGCACGCAGCGTCTGAGTTTCTGCATCGTCATCACGATCGCGGTCGTGTGCGAAGTTATTGACCGCCGCCTCGCGACTTGCGCTGTATAGCAACCGAGTGAGTTCATACGGGTCATAATTCTCCAGCAGCGCATCATTGATCGTATCCGCATGCGCGGTCATATCATTGAACGTCAGGAAGCCTTCAACGAGGAAGTTGTATGGAGAATCCAGATATGCAGTTGGCTTGAGAAAAGAGTCTCCAACCATACCGACGATATCACGCTCAGAACTCGGTCCTAACACAGGAATAAATACATATACTTGTGAATCCCAGCCCCATTTACTAAAGGTCTGGCCCAAATCTTCCTTACTTGGACGTAAGTTATATTTGTTAGTCGCAGGATCATTGAGACCTAAAACACCGACAGTGGTATTGATACCAAAGCGCTTGGTTTCAACCCAGGTTTGTTGCCACTGCCATTGCAACGAATTATTAACCAAGCGAACCGGATAGAACAGATTATCGTGAAAATTTGAAATATGCTCACGACCTGACTCGGGGATCAGCCACTTGTAACCTTTCATCGTCGGATAAACAACATTCTCAAAAAGCACGGTGTTCAGCGCAAAAGACGCGCGATTGACGGGTTCGATCGGGTCCTTGACCCCCTGTAACATTAGACCGGCATCGGTCGGGGCGCTTGCCTCGGGGATTTTAGATGCATCATAAGATTGGCAAGAGCATAGCGCAGTCGCTAAAGACAGGGTGAGGAGTAGTCGTGTCGTAGTATTCATAAATGTCAGTCGTTTGTAAGAAGGGACGTATAGTTGCAGTACTAAAACATCAGCAAATGCTTATAGCATACTATACATTCGCCAAAGTCAAATCAGCCGACTCCGAACTTAAATCACTTATATACAATGGGTAAAAAGAGTCAGCGCGGAGAATACCTGCCAGATCAAACCTGCACGGCATACCGCAACAATCTGAAATTCGTCAGCCGTTAGCACAAGTGCAGCTATGAATAGACCTAAAAAAACACGTGCAAGCCGACGCAAGATGCGTATTGTCACGTAGCTATGTCGACAGAAGTGATGCGCAGACCAGGAGCTTTTCGCCCCGTCATTCAATTTTCGATCCACGCCGATAATAAAGTCGGCCGGCTCAACGAAATCATCGGCTTACTCTCTATTCACGAAGTGCACATTATGGCACTCTCGATTCTCGACACGACAGATAGCTCAATCATTCGCATCATTGTCGACTACCCCGAAGAAGCACAAAAGCTACTCATCGAGCATCAATTCTCATTTGTGCAAAGTGAACTCCTCGCAGTCGAATTAACCAGTGAGGCAGATATCAAGAAAGTCACTGCGGCACTCGAGCAGGCGGAAATCAACATCCACTACACCTATCCTTTCGTCTCGCGCCCAAATAATCGCTCCGCGCTGGCAATCAGCCTAGATGACAACGAACTCGCAGCTGAAACAATCACTCTGCATCAGCTAAAAATCATCGGGCAGGACGATATCGCGCGATAAAAACGATATTTAGGACGAGCAAGACTTGCGGCCCGTAGTAAAACTCTAGTAAGTTCATCAAATGCCCCGCACACGATCTCGCGCCAAAACCGAAGAAAAGTTTCTCAATGCTGTATTAGAGTTGGTTGCGCAGGATGGTTGCTGCGCCTTGGGAGTCAACGCAGTCGCACACAAAGCAGGTGCCGACAAAGTGCTGATATATAGATATTTCGGGAATCTACAGGGACTGTTACTCCGAGCCGCTGAGAGCCGGCAATGGCTACCTTCGCTGGATGAGCTGCTGAATTCACTCAGACTTGAAGCGGATCTGCCTGCCGCTGAAATCATTCATCCACTCGCTCGCGTATTAACCCACCACATCCGTGCCGACAAAGCCACCCACCAAATACTTCGCTGGCGCAAAGCCGAGGCCAACCCACTCACTGAACATTTCTCAGAGCAATGGAAACAGATATGGCAAAAAATCTCTGAACATCTATCGACTGACTTGGACTACGATGCGCGCGAAAATTGGAAACGATTGACGGAACTGACTGCGCTGATCATCGAAGCAGAGTTGTGTGATGAGCGCCTCGACTCTGGTTGCATTGATCACATCGCAAATGGTATTGTGACTGGCCGTGTGACGCAGGAAGCCACGACCAGTGAATATTTAATCGAAGACCAGTTGCCGACCAACTTACTTTAAGGCATCATTAGCGAATTGATCGCATCGGCACCAACTCAATCAAAGTCATCTCGGTCGGGCAATTAAAGCGAAGTGGTGGCAGCCCTTCGAATCGATTCGAGCCAGCACCAGCTGAGACATTCAAATAAGGAATGCCAATGCGCCTAAAACCTCTCGCCCACTCCTTCGGCACTTCACTATCGATCACTAGTGCTCCGTACCACGGCAAGCGAACTTGGCCACCATGTGTATGCCCTGCCAAACAGAGATCGATCGGTAAATCCACGACCTTCAGCGCATAATCTGGCGCGTGGCCAAATAAAATACGAAAGTCACCAGACTTAGTTTGATTCAACCATTGCTCGACTGTACGCGTGGCCCAGAGTTGATTCTTTGATTGGTATAAACTTAAGCCATGCAGATTAATAGTCCCCCCCCCGGTATCAATCTGTGCAGAGCGCGACGACAATACCTGTAGTGGCGCCAACTGGTCTGCGCGAATGCGGTAGAGTTCACGCTCGGTATCGCCATATACCGCATACGTGCCGAGTCGCGGATTCACCTCTTTAATCAGAGCCAACAACTTCGGAAATTCAGATGCAAAAGTCGCAGGCGGTACAACTTGCAGGAAATCGCCCGTGTTGAGGATTAAATCAGGGCTCAACGCTTTGATCTGCTCAAAGATCTCTACCTCATAGTCGGAGATATGGCCTGCTTGAATATCTGAAATATGTAGCAGACGGATCGGTTGAGTCAGTTTCGGCGTCTCTAGTCTCACATGGTGCACGACGAGGCGCTGCGGCTCTAGGTTGGTCACATAATAACGCAAACCCAATAAATCGACCGCAATGAAGGCATACAGCAGCGCAATCCAAATAAGCCCCTTACGCAGACCGCGCCATGTCGCCGCCAACATCGCAAAAATTACAGCCACGCCGAATAATGTCATCGGTAATTCCCACAGATTAAAATCATAGGCCTTATGGATCTCTGTAAAATTGGGCCTCAACATCCCCGCGTTCACATATAATAAATTGCGAATCAGCACGTAGCAGAACACCACCAACACCGAGCACACCCCCAAGAGCCACGGGCGGCCGCCTCGACTGCGAGTGCCGATATCCGTCATCCCCAATTCTAACAACTCCTTCATCGTATCGATTGCCGCCTCAATAGTAAACGCACCACAAAAGGTATAAACGCAGGCGCTCCCACCAACCAACAAAGCAGCAACTCGATGGGTGCCCGAAAGCCTGAACGCAGACTTTTCTGATACATCATGCTGCCAAGCGCCAAATTCATAATCTGAAAGTTACAATAAAATGACAAAAATGCGACAGGATGGCGCGTCAGTCCTTGCGCTGCTGAATAACTGAGTTCTGCCATAGGGTCTGGAAATATCGAAGCGTGGTACCACTTCCATAACAATACAAAAAGCACTGTGCAATAGAGTGGCGCTAATAGCAAAGGTTGGGCCAGTAGTCGTACCAAGCGCGCATCAGGCAACACAATCATACCGAACCACAGCGGCAGCGTCATACACGCTAGGAACCAGAACGTACTATCCAGATCCGAAGCAGCAAATATATCAATCAGCCAAATGGGCATGCGCTTAGCGATTTGAATTAACCCTCAATCACGACCAAGGCCGAATAAGCTTCGATATAACGCTGTAGAGTGCCAGCGAGAACCGCTTCTGATAATGGTGGCGGTGGCGGTGTTTTATTCCAATCCAACGACTCCAAGTAATCGCGCACAAACTGTTTATCAAACGACGGCTGCGGACCGCCGGGAGCGTAGCTATCGCGCGGCCAGTAACGCGAAGAGTCTGGCGTCAAAATCTCGTCGATTAGGTAGAGTTGACCTGTTTCATCCAGACCAAACTCAAACTTAGTATCAGCCAAAATTAAATTGGCCGCGTCGGCGCGCTTCACTCCCATTTGATACAGGGAGATACTTAAATCATGCACCCGCTGAAATAATTCTTCACCGATCAACTGTCCCGCATCCGCACAATCGATTGGCATATCATGGCCACTCGCGACCTTAGTCGTCGGTGTAAAAAGAGGCTTCGGCAGTTGGCTGCTATCCTGAAGGCCTTTGGGTAATTCATATTCAAAAAGCTTACCAGTCTCTTGGTAGACCTTCCAACCTGATCCAGACAGATAACCACGCGCCACTGCCTCGATTGGCAAGGGCTTGAGCTTCTTCACGATCATACTTCGGTGCTCCAACTCCGGGTGAACCTTCCCCAACTCGACGATCCGCGCCGCATGATCATCGACTAAATGGTGCTGGGTAATCGCAGCCGCACGAGCGAACCAGTAGAGACTGATCTGCGTTAATAATACGCCCTTGCCTGCTAAGCCCTCATTCATAATTACATCGAAGGCCGATACACGATCGCTGGCGACCATCAGCAAGGCATCGCCCATATCAAACACATCACGCACCTTTCCGGATGCGATCAGCGGATACGACAGTCCTTCAACCTTAAGGAGCGGTTCAGCTGGCAGCGGAAAAGGCAAAGAATCAATATTCATAGCATCTTAATTAGTTCCTCAATGCGCATGGGCAAACGGTTTCTCAACAGATTTGGGAAAAATGTATCATTTCTTAAAAAAGTCTTGCAGGCCGTGCGCTGAAACGTAGCTTCCGTGACTTCGCATCACGTCCCGTTCGTCTAGCCCGGTCTAGGACACCTGGTTTTCATCCAGGCAACAGGGGTTCGAATCCCCTACGGGATGCCATTTTAAAGCCCTCGGTCGCTTCAAGCACCGAGGGTTTTTTAATGCCTAGAGACTCAAAACGGAGGGACGACCTTCGTGTCGTCCGCATTGCCCCTGAACTTATGTAGCTGCGGTCCGCACGGAGGCGGTTCCTCGCTTCAATGCGGAAGAGTTTTCTAAAATCCTCTACTTAAACCCAAATAGTTTCTTCAATGTACTCAGTGTACTAGAGGAAATCTTTGGCTTCGTGCCGCCCATATCCAACACACGACGGCAATCCTGTTGCTTCAACAGCGTCGGACTATAAGCCAATATTTTGACATCCCCGAGGCGACCGTCGATGGCTTCCTCCGCAAAACGCGGGGTCCACTCTTTCGGCACACCATACTGCGAAAATGCAATATCCCAAGCCACCAACGGCTTGCCTGCGTACGGGCGCGTAACCAAAGCTGGATACGCTTTAACAAAGTCAGGCACATCAGCGGTGTGCACCCGAATGCGCGCAATCGCTGGAATCAATTTTAGATATTCATACAGGTCACTCACCTGCCCTTGACGCATCGATTCATAGAAATCGAGCGGATTGATACTCACCAAGTTCATCCCATTCCACATGCCATGCCGATTTTTACTACCGAACTGCTGTCGATCATACCACCCCTGAAAATCATTCGTCAGGCGAAAGCCAATTTCAAAATGCAGATGTGCACGCGTACGTGGAATCGAATACGACGCCGAACGGCCCATAATGCCGAGCTTCGCGCCCGAATCAACCCGAGCACCGACCATGATGCCATCTCCGAAACTCGCCAAATGCGCGTAGAGCGTGTGAAACGCAGGCACCTGCTGATCATGCTCTACCACAATATAGCGGCCATAACTGCTATGCCCAGCAGTTTTACTCACATGCACAATACGCCCTGGTAACACGGCATACACTGCATCTGTAGGTTCGCCACTGCGATCGCGATCGACCGGAAACAGATCCAAGCCCTCGTGAAAGCGAGCGCCACTACTGCGCACGCAACCAAACAGGCCGGACTCTGGCACGCCCGAAGCAGTCGATTGGATAAATGCCTCAATAGACTGACCATTTTGAAACGCTGGATTCGGCGTTGGCCAAATCAATCCCGCCTGTAGACACAACTGCGGAAGCAGTATTGCAGCAGCAGATGCCAGCCGTTGAGCTAGTCGTAAATACATAAACAACACAGTTCGTCAGAATTAATACTTATAATGCGTCTGAAGCTCTTCGATGCTCGCCTTTAGATCGATCACGAACTGACCTAGTTCATCATCAGGAATTTCCACAAAAGTATAAAACTGGCCATCTTCGATCGTGCCACTTAAGCGTGTCGCCCCAACAGGTTGACCATTGCAGGTAAACACGATGCGACTGCCTCGATGAGTCACTGAGCGACGGTACAGCTCACGACTGCCCTTATCCGTAATCTGAATCAACAAAGCCAGCCCCAGGTCGACCTTCACCATCTCAATATTAATAATATCATATTCACCGACGACTGGATCTCGCTCGAGTTTGATCGCCGTGCCCGAGATCGGCAGAGTGACCTTGCTACCACTGCCACCGCCATAGTCGATGCCGCGCGCCTCGATCATTAAGCGAGGCACTTGCATATTCTCAATTTCGTTTTTAAAGCCCTCGATGCTCTCGAAGCAGCCAACGGAAAAAAACAGCGAAATTAGTAGACTCGTAAGGGTCAAATATTTACGGAAAATCATCGTATTGAATTGTAATTATAAAATAATATCACCGAGCGTATCTTGAATTTTGAGCATCAAGTCAGTGGAGATTTCCACGATAGGCACCTCGATCTCCTGCTTGGTTTTTACATGTCGGTACAGTTGAGTGCCTGCGGTCTGCCGTTTACCTAATGCACGTACCACGCGTTTACGTTCTAGCATTAGCGCCAGTAAATGCTTCAACGCATCGGTTTCTGCTAAGCCATCCACTTGATCGTTTTCATACAGCGACAGAAAAAAGTCTTCCGCAGAGGCGACTGTTTCGCGGACGTTCGTGCTCTCATCATCTGGATCTTTTACCACGCGCATCCAACGCCCAAGAATCTCACCTGGTAGTTCATAAGTATCGACTTCACCCGGTAACATATCTGCACGGCCCATTTCACCAGCCTCGACATCTTTAAAAATCAAGCATGCAACCCGATCCCCCGGAGTAAAGGGAAGCTGTGAGAGCGAAGATTTACGTGCGATACTTTTAAAGTGCCATTCCATGAGAGCGTAACAATGAAAGCCGAAACAGTGCGACTGATTGCCTCCGATGCAATCAAAATGCCGACAACTGTCGAAGGCGATTGTTGTTGCAGGATTTCCACGAGATTTGAAATCTATAAAATCTCTAAATCCACCGATATTGCAATTCGTTTATGCCTCGAATATTTACAGTTAGCGCGCACGAAGCGTATGCCATCGCAGATGCATCCCCGATAGCGTCTAACGAGGATAAATCCCTAAAGCTAGCAGATCGATACCGCCAAAATACTTGATCAGGGGAGCAAAGGTGATTCACCCACTTACAGTAGCGATCAAGATTTTCAAAAAAAAATCACTCTGGCACATTCAAAGTTCGACCTCGTAAGTTCAATGTTCGACGCTGACTTCCACTATGTCCAATCCAGCACAACACCTTGGCCTCCTTTTGATTGATTTCCAGGACCCATTCCTTAACCTCATTCCAGATCGTGACCGCCTGCTCAAGCGCACCAGCTTCGCGGTCGAGGCCGCTTCGCTCCTCGGCTGCTCGCTCGCAATCACCGAACAACTCCCGGCAAAGCTCGGCAACACCACTGCAACGCTCAAGCAAATACTACCAGAAAACACACCTGTCTTCGACAAAAATACATTTTCTGCGATGGAAGCCGACGGGCTAGGCCGCTGGATCGAAAGCAATCAAATTGACCACTTGCTACTGGTTGGCCTTGAAACTTCGGTTTGCATTTATCAAACCGCCGTCCAAGCGCTCGGCGACGACATCGGCGTCACTCTTCTCGCGGACTGCATCAGCGAGCGGCGTCCGGAAGACCGCAAGCCAGTGCTCAAACAACTCCTCTCCATGGATGCGCACATTCTGCCCTCCGAGACGATCTTCTACAGTCTACTCGGCGGCGCAGCCCATCCACAGTTCCGAGAGTTTACACAGATCGTCAAGCGATACAGTTGAGCCTCGACTAGGTACTAGCACACGTTGCCAGTGTCGCGACACAAAGTAGCGGCTAGAACCACCAGCAACAAGCTGATTCCAGCGAAATATCGATGACGTCGTAATATTGACTTCCGGCCAACCACACGTTGCATTTAACTCTGCTACCACAGCCATAGGTGGCGACCGCCTTTTAATTTTGTATTCTCCACTGACCACTCCCGACAATCATGGGTAATTCCTTCGGCACACTTTTTCATATTTCTACTTGGGGCGAGAGCCACGGCGGCGGCATCGGCGTCGTGATCGATGGCTGCCCACCGCGACTACCGATTACAATCGAAGAAATTCAATTCGAACTCGACCGTCGCCGCCCTGGGCAGAGCGACATTACTACGCCACGCAAGGAGAGCGATGCCGCGACCATCGTATCCGGCGTCTTCGAAGGCCAGACTCTCGGCACTCCAATCGGCATTTATGTGCCCAATGGCGATCATCGCCCCTCCGCTTACGCGGAGATGAAGGATAAATTTCGACCTTCACACGCCGACTTCACCTATCAAGCCAAATTTGGTACACGCAATCATGAAGGCGGCGGACGTTCGTCCGCACGCGAGACCATCGGCCGCGTCGCCGCTGGCGCAGTGGCCAAAAAAATCCTCAAGCTTGCTGGAGATGTCGACGTGCGTGCCTACATCACACGCGTGCATGATATCGAAATGCCTGCCTCCGGCGCATTCCCGACCCTCGAACAAGTCGAGGCTAGTCCAGTACGTTGCCCACACCCCGCAACTGCTGAGAAAATGATCGAGCGCATCAAAGCCGTGCGTAGCGACGGCGACTCAGTTGGTGGCATTATCGAATGCCGCGTGCGCAACCTTCCAGTCGGACTCGGCATGCCCGTATTTGATCGCCTCGAAGCAGATCTGGCCAAGGCCATGCTCTCCATCCCCGCGACGAAGGGCTTCGAGGTCGGCAGCGGTTTCGGCGGCTCACAGCAGCTTGGCTCGGAACACAACGATATCTTCATCAACAAAGACGGCAAGATCGGCACCGAGACTAACCGCTCCGGTGGCGTCCAAGGTGGTATCAGCAACGGCGAAGAACTCATCTTCCGCATCGCCTTCAAGCCCACTGCTACACTGATTCAAAATCAACGCACCGTCGATTCCGGCGGCAACGAAACCGAACTGATGGGCCGCGGACGTCATGACCCGTGCGTCGTGCCGCGCGCGGTGCCGATCGTTGAGTCCATGGCCGCACTTGTGCTCGTCGATCACTGGATGCGTCACCAAGCGCAGTGTCAGAGCTTCGACTTCGCAGGCAAATAGAACCAGCAAAGGCTCCAGCTCTCCAACCGCAGCCTGCAGGTCTCAATTTTCAGCTCTCCACCACCCATGTCCGATCAAGCACCACTGGTTTATCTCATCTACGGCATCCCCGGCAGCGGCCGACGCGACGTCCTGTTCGACCTGATCGATGGTGGTCTCGAAGGTAAAGAGCAAGTGCTCTACTTTCACCCAGAAGGCGAAGCTGCAAGCCCCTTTGATGAGCAACTCGAAGCTCTCGACACCGTCAGTATCGTCGATTGGAAGTTAAGCGATGCCAGCGTGATCCACGGCCAAATCGACGCCGCACCAGAAAAGATCATCTTTCTCGCCCCCGGCAACAGCGATCCAGCAGATGCCGCTGAAGCAATCAAGACGTGGACGGAGCTCAACAACTGCCAGATCGCACGAATTATCACAGTCGTCCACTGCGCCTTTCTTTCTGAAAACAGCGCCGCAAAAGCGTGGTTTGATGCCTGTGTTCATTTTTCAGATGTCGTGCTACTCAACCGCCGTGAAGGCGTTAACAATAAATGGGTCAAAGACTTCGAAGTTGGTTACCGCAAACAGTTCTCTCCTGCTCGCTTCCTAATGGTAAAAAAAGGCCGCGTCGCAAACCCACTTGAAGTGCTCGAACCCGAAGCCCGACGGTTCTCACTCTATTTTGATGAACTCATCCCAATCGAGGACGATGAGTTCGAAGACGATGAGCAACCGCAAGACACCAAGCCCGATAAGTACATTGAACGCAGAGAAAGCGGTCAGCGCGCCTACCCCGTGCCCGATATTCAGCAACAGCTCTAAGCTAAGTTAAGGGGGGCAGGTGTAGCGAGTGCCCAACTTATTCTACACGACCTAAGCGGGGCACGTCCCGACCTTGAATCATCTCCCACAAGCGATCACGTGTGAGTTTGGACGAGTCTCGGAAATACATCATCTCGGCGTGTTGATCCGCTCGTGCAGGATCGATACGAATCCCCCACAGTGGCACCACCGAGTCCGGCCACATCGCATAACGAACATCTCCCACTACCAGAGGATCATCCGAATGCAGCGTCACATAACCCTGCGAGAAAAAACGGAAGCGCTCAACGTCTTTTCCCATTACTGAATCAGGATCAACCAGCGCGGCAGTATTTTTGACCGTAAATACTTTGACTGATTGCCCCTCATAGAGTCGCGGTTCGGCACCAGGAGCAATCCATACAGCATCGACGTAATAGCGCCCCTCAAAACGATAGATCATGCGCCATAGCATGGTATTCCCAAACGATGGACGAATCGAATACTGCTCGGGCTGATGGCCGCGCTGTGCAGCAAGATCCTTTGCCACCTGCGTGGCCTTGGAATGCTGGAGGCCACAGAACCCAAAATAAAAGGCGCAAAAAATCAGCGCAGCCTGCGCAAAGCGCGGACGTCGCAAAGTTAAGGCAAACAAGATCAACAATACCAGCGGCAGCGTAAAAATGGGGTCAATTACCGAAATGATATCCCAGGACTCACGAACATCACTGAACGGCCAATACAGCATGGTGCCATAACTAGTGCAGGCATCTAGTATGCCATGCGTTAATGCGCCCAGTACCGCAAAGAGTGCACACTGCCGGAAGGGAAGCTTTGAACGAAACAAAAGCAGTTTAAACAGCACTGCTGTGCAGAGTCCAATCAGTGGTGCAACAATCAGTGCATGCGAAAAATGCCGATGATATTGTAAGGTCAATAGTGGATCGGCAGCAGAGCGTATCAGCACATCAAGATCAGGAACCGCTCCTGCTACCCCACCAATAAGCACGGCCCATCGAACTTGTTCACGCGAGCTAACCGCGACGGCAGCCGCTGCTCCGAGGCTGAATTGTGTGAGAGGATCCATATTGTTATAAAATAGAAAGTCTCCAATTAAGCGCCATCACGAATTTGAACCAATCTCGACCAACCATACGATTGCCTATGAACATATAGATAAATTGCTTGGCGACTGTTGTCGGTGGTGACCATCAGAGAGTGAATAATCATCTCCCCAAAAGAACGCGATATTAAGAATGGCAGTACGCGTATCAAAATGGCTGCTAGAACATTTTCGGCACACCACTTCTATTCAAGCCATCGGGAATTTTTTCGAGTGGATAGACATCATAGCGATTACTCTTCCCCTCTAAGACATGACCCGGAGATGGTCCGGCTAAGGCTGGTGCAATTCGTGGGCGTTTCACTACCACTCGATAACGCGCACACGACAACGCCGCGGTCAACAAGCCGTCTGCATCCGTATCTTGCCCGACCAAAGAATGGAAGACACGCATCTCTTTCTTAACCATCGCACTCTTAATACGCACCGGAAACATCGGGTCGAGATACACCACATCGGGCCGCTCGGACTCTGAGACTTCACGTAAATAATTAAGTGAATCCACTTCGACTAATGTCATACGATCCAAAACCTCAACTAAGCCTGCATCTTGCTTCACACCAAAACAACGCGCCTGGGTCATGCCATCTTCCAGCAATGCACGCACTGCCGGCACGCGCTCCAGTAATCTCATTCGGCAGCCTAGACTCGCCAGCACAAACGCATCACTACCTAGCCCCGCAGTCGCATCCAATACCCACGGATACACACCACTGCGCACCCCGACCGCCTTCGCAATCATTTGTCCTTTGCCGCCGCCTTGCTTACGCCGATAGGTCACTGTTGACCGATGGAAATCAGCTCGAATACTCAACCGACTCACGCCCCCAACGGCGTGTAACACCAAGCCATCACTGTCTAAAACAAAAACGAACGCCTCACCTTCGCCAGTGCACTGTGCCAACAAAAAACGCTGTAACGCCTTTGGCTTAGCTGCCGCCACTGAGCAGCCATCGACACAGGGCAGTTCAAGCCGATCGGCCCACTGCTGGGCAGCCGCCTGGAGCCCAGTATCTAAATATACGAGTGATGACAGTTTCATGAGACGATGCACCTCACCTTGCTGCGCTGCTGCGTAATCTCCAAGTGCAAAATACCATCACTTCATCAACTGGCACCAAGCGCACGAACTAGCTAAGTCGATTCATTTTGCTCAGTCGCGGCGTCGACAAAGCCCTATTCTACGTAGTCGAAAAAACAGGAATTCGAGTTAATTTGTACTCCATACTTCGAATAAACGATCATCCCAGGCCACTTTCTAATTACTTATCCTAGCGACTCGCGCACTGTTGATTACAAAATTCCTGCACCACGCCCACACCAATATAATACTACCTAAACAGAGTGAGCAGTAATAAAAAAAGGCAAACTAAGGCTAACACAAAATCATACCGACAAGCTCGGCCACTCGATCGTACATGCAAAAAGGTTGCGGCTCCTCGTTCAACCACCTTACCTAGTCACTATGACTTTACTCGATAACTGGCGCGCGCTGCTCGTGCAAAGCGATACCATCCATCTTCAAGACCTGTGGCAACTCATTGTAGTCATCGCCCTCTTTGCCATCAGCTCGAAAACATTCGGAGCGAAAGCCAACACGGTCGTCATCACACGCAGTACTCCGGCGCTCTGGCTCAAGCGCAACCGCTGCTTTCTCGCCTTATGGGCTGCCATCATCCTGTCTTGGGGAATTTGTACCTTAATACCAATCGACGCTCCCATCTTTAGCTTCTTCAGTTTACTCGGCGTAATATGGTTAATAATCGGTCTGCTCACCAGCCTCATCCCTGCACCGTTCTGGTCCAAATCCGTCGCTGCAGTGTGCTATTTAACCTCAGCGATGCTAAGCCTCTCATTGGTCGATGATGGTATTGATACATTACAAGATCTACGTGTTACAATCGGCACGTCGACCATCTCCGCATGGGGAATCCTGTCTGGTATACTTGCCTTTGCATTCACCATGTGGGCGTGCCTCGCCGTGGCACGAATCATCGAGACTCAAATACAGAAAGTACCTGGTCTCAGCCCCTCCCTAAAAGTACTGATAGCCAAGATTGTTCGCATCGTTTTTATCGTTGTCGCTACCGCTGTGTCACTCAGTTCGATGGGCATCGATTTATCTGCTCTTACTGTGCTCGGTGGTGCCATCGGCTTAGGCCTCGGCTTCGGTCTGCAAAAAGTTGTTTCCAACTTCATCAGCGGCATTTTACTGCTAGTCGATAATTCCATCAAACCTGGCGATGTAATCGAAATCGCTGGGACCTATGGCTGGATCAATAACCTGCGGGCGCGCTATGCGTCTGTTATCACACGCGACGGCACTGAACACCTGATCCCGAACGAAGATTTAATTACACAACGTGTGATCAATTGGACTTTTACCAATAACCTCGTACGCATGAAAGTGCCCATCGGCGTGTCCTATGATTCAGACCCGCATCAATGCCTTGAGCTAGTCATTGCAGCTGCGCAATCGGTTGACCGCGTCTTATCAAAGCCCACACCTGTTTGCCATGTACTCGGATTCGGTGATAGCTCAATCGATCTCGAACTACGCTTCTGGATCTCAGATCCCACTAACGGCGTGGCCAATGTAAAAAGCCAGGTGCTGCTCAACATTTGGGATACGTTTAAAGAGAACAATATCGAGATCCCTTACCCACAAAGTGATCTACACATTCGCTCAAGCGATATCGACATGTCTTCAACAGAGCCATTCATCGGCCCAGACAAGTAAGACAGTCCTGCGGGCGACACGCCCTCGAATCCACATGCCCACCGTTAAGAAAATCCGCCTCGACGAACTACTCGTCGCTCAAGGACTAGCCGACACTCGCTCGCGCGCCAAAGCGCTGATCCTAGCAGGTAAAGTCAAGCTCGGCACCGATCGTCTGGATAAGCCAGGCCGCAGTCTACCTACCGATGCGCCTATTGAAGTCGAATCCCCCCCTCGTTTCGTCAGTCGAGGTGGAGAAAAACTTGAAGGCTTTCTAGATCAATTCAAAATTGATGTCACTGGACTGCGCCACCTCGACGTAGGCGCCTCTACTGGCGGCTTTACTGATTGCTGCCTCCAACGCGGCACGATCAGCGCAACGTGTGTCGATGTTGGCCGCGCACAGATGCACAACCAGCTTATCCAAGACCAGCGCGTCACTAATATCGAGAAGACCAATGCGCGCTACCTACAGATCGGCGACTTGCCTTTCGATAATTATCCACTGATCGTCATGGATCTTTCCTTTATTTCGCTCACCAAAGTACTGCCAGCAGTATGGCAATTCCTCGCGCCAGAAGGCCGTCTGATCGCTCTGGTAAAACCACAATTCGAAGCCGAAAAGCACGAAGTTGATGCCGGCCGAGGCATCATCCGTGACGAAGTAATCCAACAGCGAATCTTGGCAAGCATCCAATCTTTCGCCCTCGAGCAACTCATCGGTGCCACACTCATCGGCACAATGGACTCGCCGATCAAAGGCACTGATGGCAACCGCGAATTCTTAATCGGACTTACTCGACGAAGTTAATACTCTGGAGATATGCTCAATAACATTGGGGGATGCATACCTGAGACTACGCTTCATACCACTGATTAATATTGATCGGTTCACGAGCAAACATGTCATTCATTGAAAAGCCGTTCAACGCGCCGCACTCAACTGCCAAATCAGCTTACCCTCGCACTGCTGGTTGGTGCTGACTCATGCAATGAATCGCTCCACCTTCGCGGACGATGTCGCAGCAATCGAAGCCGACAACCTCACGACTCGGATAACAATCGGCAATAATCTGCAAGGCTTCGGCATCGCGCTGTGGCTGCCCGTACGTCGGCACGAGCACCGCGCCATTAAGAACCAGATAGTTGATATAGCTCGCGGCAAGACGCGTACCATTCAGATAGATCGGTTCTGGCAAAGGCAGCGAAACGGACGCATACGGCTGCCCCGTCGGCGTTCTGAAGGCTTGAATTCGCTGTGTGTTCTCACTCAACGCGGCGAAATTGTCGTCTCCAGAATCAGCGACCGACGCCATCAAGATACCATCATCCTTAAAGAATCGTGCGAGATTATCGACATGCCCATCAGTATCATCTCCGACGAGACCATCTTGTAGCCAGAGCACTTCGTTGATCCCCAGCCCAGCCGCGAGGCGTGCTTCGATCTGCTGTTTGCGCATTTCGCCATTGCGATTTAGGTTCAGTAGTACCAGCTCGGTAGTCAAAAGCTGACCAGCTCCATTACTCTCAATCGCGCCCCCTTCGAGAACTGTATCAAACACAAATCGACGCACGCCGACTTGATCGGCGATCCAAGCTGGCGCATTGTTGTCTTTTTGCTGCAAAGGGAACTTATTACCCCAGGCATTGTAAGTCCAATCAGTGATACACAGTTCGGTGCCATCCTCGTTCAGTAAAAATAGCGGACCATAATCACGACACCATACATCATCTGTCTGATAGTTGTAGAGTGTCACGTCGCGGGCATCTCCGGCCTTTGCCATCAGTGCTTGCAGATCGGCTTGCGCAGATTCTGGGCAAAGCACACACACCGGTTGAAAACGAGCGGCGAGCACGTACAGGGCTGCGAGCTGCTCACGCACCTGCGGCAAGACGCCTGCCCACAGATCGTCACGCATCGGCCATGCAAACCAGACCGCTGCTTGCGGCTCCCAGTCAGCGGGGAAGCGATAGCCTAATTCTTTGGGCGTGCTCAAGGCTTTCATGTAGAGATTCCTAAATGATGCGTGTCTTTACGCAAATTAATAACAGCAGCACAAACGATCCGTGCACTTAATCTTCGTCGATCATACGTCGGGTCAAGCCGTCGAAGCTATCAATTCGACGATCGCGGAAAAAGGGCCAGTTTCGGCGCATATTTTCCAATGCTTTCAAATCGCAATCCGCCAAGACTAGCGCTTCTGCATCGACTGGTGCGCGCTCCAGCACCTGCCCATAAAAATTGGACACGAAGGATTGCCCCCAAAATTCAGTGCCAGCCTCGGTGCCAGTGCGATTAACCGCCGCCACGTAGCATCCATTAGCCACCGCATGTCCGCGTTGCACGGTTTCCCACGCGGTGTGTTGGGCTACACCTAGTTCGGCCTTCTCCTCGGCGAGCCAACCAATCGCAGTCGGATAAAATAAAATTTCCGCGCCTGCCAGCGCTGCCAAGCGAGCGGCTTCTGGATACCATTGATCCCAGCAAATAAGTACCGAAATTTTACCAAAACGTGTGTCCCAGACCTTGTAACCCAGATCACCCGGTGTGAAGTAGAATTTCTCTTCAAAACCGGGGTCCTGCGGGATGTGCATCTTTCGATACTTACCGAGATACGAGCCATCAGCGTCAATCACCGCAGCCGTGTTATGATATACACCTGAAGCGCGTCGCTCAAACAACGATCCAATAATTACCACTTCCAATTCCCTCGCCACTCTGGCCAGCGAATCCGTAGTGGGGCCAGGAATCGGCTCCGCCAAGTCGAAATATTCCGCATCCTGAGTCCGACAAAAATAAGGAGACGTAAACAACTCCTGCGTGCAGATAATCTGCGCGCCGCCAGCTGCAGCCTTCCTTATTTTTTCAATCGTATAGGCAAGATTGGCCGCATTCGATCCTTGCTCACGAACCTGAATCAGTCCGATACGCACGGTGCGATCAGTTAAAGCCGCTGCTGCCATACACTGAAGCTAGTAAACAACCTTATTAAGTGGATACTCAATAATCCCCTCAGCACCATGTGCCTTCAATGCAGGGATCAGCTCACGCGACACATTCTCATCGATAATCGTATCAATTGCGACCCAAGCTTCGTCGGTAAGGCGGTTGATTGTTGGATTGCGCAGTGCTGGCAATTCTTTGAGAAGCGCATCGAGCTTTACTTTCTCGATGTTGAGCTTCAAGCCCACCTTTGAGTGGGCTTCCAGCGCCGCTTGCAACAGCATCGCAATATTTTCAATCTTCTTGCGCTTCGCGGGGTTCTCCCACGCCGCCCGGTTCGCAATCAGTACAGTGTTGGTATAAAGAAGTGTATCGACGATACGTAGATTATTTGCACGCAGCGAATTACCAGTCTCCGTAAGATCCACAATCGCATCGACCAAATCCGGCACCTTTACTTCAGTCGCACCCCAAGAGAATTCGACTTCGGCGTTCACACCGTGGTCTTTCAGGTATTGGCCAGTGATATTAATGACCTCAGTGGCGATACGCTTGCCTTCCAGGTCCTTAACAGTCTGCACTGAGGAGGCGGCTGGCACTGCAATGACCCACTTCGAACGGCGGTTCGATGCGCGACTGTAAACCAAATCACACACTTCGATCACGTCCGAAGCGTTCTCACGCACCCAGTCTTGACCAGTCAGGCCACAATCAAAGTATCCGTGCTCGACGTAGCGACTCACTTCTTGTGCACGCACAAAGCGACCGTCCAACTCTGCATCGTCAAAAGACGGACGATACGAGCGGGAACTCTTGGTAATACCGAAACCAGCTTTGGCAAAAAGCTTGATTGTGGAATCTTCAAGACTGCCTTTAGGCAATCCGAGCATGAGTAATGGTGTCTTATCCATAGGGGCAGAGAACTTGAAGCAGGATGTCGCTGGCACAAGGAAAATTTCCGTTAATCAGACCACTGGAAATGAAATAAATAATTGTAAAAACATCTTTTTAGCGGTATTTTTACAATCTGCAGCCTTCTGTTATTATACAATGCCCCCTCCCATTCCACTGTCATCAGGACAAAAAGCTCCCGCTTTCAGCTATACTGAAGACGGGGCGACGATTCATAATAGTGAAATCACTAGCCCCTATCTTATCTATTTCTACCCGAAGGACGACACCCCGGGCTGCACAAAAGAGGCCTGCGCGATTCGCGATGCTTGGGCAGACTTTGGAGCGGCTGGCCTGAAAGTTATTGGGGTGAGCAAAGATTCCGAGCGCTCACACAAAAAATTCCAAGACAAATACGCGCTACCCTTCCCCCTGATTGCTGATACTGAACTTGAATTGGCAAATGACTTTGGCGTAGTCGGTGAGAAGCAATTTATGGGCCGCACCTATGATGGCATCCACCGAATGTCCTTCCTCATCGACGCAGGCGGCACTATTTTAACAAGCTACCCTAAAGTAAAACCTGAGGCACATGCCGCCCAAGTATTAGAAGACTTCTCTCTGTTAACTTCTTGATATGAACAATCAACCCAAACCACTCATCATCATCATTGAGGACGACAACGACCTCGCCACTGTAATCGCCACTCACTTGGAATTAGCTGGCATGCAAAGCCAGATCTGTAACGAAGCCGCACACGCCGCGCGTTATCTAAAAAGTAACTTTGCAAACTTACTGCTACTGGATGTGCACTTGCCCGACTCGACAGGCTTTGCTCTAATGGATGACTTACGCAGAAGTGGAATCATTACTCCGGTCATTTTTCTTACAGGAGAAAACGCTGAACTTAAAAAAGTAAAGGCCCTTGATATGGGCGGTGATGACTACATCACCAAACCTTTTAGTTATCCCGAACTGATCGCACGTATTAATGCAGTTCTGCGGCGAGCCGAGACAATCAACGATTCGAAGATCACTCAGAATACAACGACCACAGATGAGCCATTTTCTTTCTGCGGAGCGAAAGTCAACCCGCCACGCTTGGAAGTACAATTTCCGGATGGTGAAGCCGAAAGTATCGGTCGTAAAGAGCTCGGCATATTCTCTTATCTCGCTGCGCACCCGAACAGCGTACTAACACGCAAGAATTTAATCCACTCGGTCTGGGGGATTCATGCCGACGTGCGCAGTCGATCACTCGATCAATACATCGTAAAAATCCGTGACCTCTACAAGCGCCACGGTCTCACCCTCGATGCGTTCCGAACGGTGCACGGCGTGGGTTACATTTACGACACTGAGGATAGTGCCACTGAAGTATAGTCGAATTCGACGCGATCTTCGATGGAAATCCAGTTCTACAGGATAATGCGTTACCGTTGTGCCATTATGCCGTGCAACTGATCAGGCTTCCATGCGGCGGCTACGTTTCTAGCCTTCTGCTCGAGAAAAGAACCCTCGACTACATTCTTTAGAATACCATGAGGCATCGTTCGACTAATTCTCATCAAGTATCCACTCAGTCGCAGTTTTAGATTCTATCTCTTCCAAGGTGGTAAAGCCAAGCAAGGCTTTTTTCAAGGCATCATAACGCAACGGGCGATACCCGGCACGTCGGGCTGCAACTCCCAATTGATGGTCTGAAGAGTTCGCTGAAATGAGCGAGCGCATTTCCTCAGTGATTAACGCCAACTCATGAAAAGCGATACGACCGAAATAACCAGTCTGCCGACAATGCCCACACCCGACTCCATGATACAGGAACGGCAGATGCGCCGATTCGCAGTCATTAAAATAACGATCTAACACATCATGCTCTGGCATATACGCTTGTTTACAATTCACACAAATCCTAGCAGCGAGGCGCTGAGCCATAACCGCTAAAATTGAAGGTGCCACCATGTAGGGCTCAATGCCTAACTCAATCAAACGAATCACCGCTTGGATCGCATTATTTGTATGCAGTGTCGAAAAGACCAAGTGCCCAGTCAGAGCTGCCTCAGTCGCAATTTTTGCAGTCTCAAAATCTCGAATCTCACCGACGAGCATCACATCCGGATCTTGGCGCAGTAACGAGCGCAGCAACATCGAGAAACTTAGATCAATCTTAGAATTCACTTGTGACTGAATCACACCATCCATACGAGCTTCGATCGGGTCTTCAATCGTACAAATATTGACATCCGGGGTATTGATCTCGTGCAAGGCTGCATACAAAGTAGTCGACTTACCAGATCCGGTAGGTCCCGTTACAAAAACCATACCATTCGGGTTACGAATTACTTCTTTAAAAGGCTCCAAAATCGTTTGCGATATAAACATCTGATCCAATGCCTGGAAATCTCTTTTACCGGTCAGCGCTAAAATACGAAGTACGATCTTCTCGCCATAAATGGAGGGAATTACCGACACACGAAAACTCACACTTTCAGCTCCGAGGGGAATCGAAAAACGACCATCCTGCGGGAAGCGGGATTCCGAGATATTAAGATCACTCATGATTTTAATACGCGAATTCAGCGGTGCGTGAAGCGCCGATGCGATCTGAAAGACCTGCTGTAATCGACCATCTACACGAAAGCGAATATTGGTATGCGACTCTAACGGTTCGATATGAATATCCGAGGCACGTTCTTTAATTGCCAGATACAATATCGCATTACACAAGCCGATGATCGACTCGGCTCCACCCATCCCCTCGAGATCTTCAGGATCGAGCTTTGCCAGGATCGTGCCTTGACTACGCTCCAACTGAGCGATCAGTTCCTGCACCGATTGGTCTGTACTATAATGTAGCTCGATCGCATCACGAACTTCCTTACTTAAACAAAATACAGGGCTAATTTGCTTGCCGGAAATAGCAGCAAGGCGTCGCACTAACACCTTATCATCTGGATCTGGCATCGCCACAGTAAGCCCATCTTCTACCACATAAAGTGGCATGACATTACCCTTCCTAGCGATTTCAATTGGCAGGCAGGCAATCGCATCGTTACTGATAATGGTCGAAAGTGGATTTACATATGCACGCCCCAGACGGTTACTCCATAAATGACAAGCCACATCCTTTGGCACCGCTTCCGATTCAATCAATGACTCTAGCAACTCAAGTGAATTTTCCTTCGCACTTGCCAGTGCGAGGCTGTAGGCCTCATTTGAAATAAGAACATGTCTATCCTCTAACTCTTCTCGAATTGTGATACTCATTTTATAGTTCTCTTAATGTGGCGTTTGTCGGCAAACATTTTACCAATTTCGTTGGCATCCAAAAGTTCACGCCGAGTATGGAGCTTACGCTCTTCGGCCACTTCTCCCAACATCTCATTGAGTGAATAACGCACGCCTTGCGCACGTGTTTTTTTAACGACGCTTGGCGTAGTTCGATTACTTTCTTCTGCCTTTGAATCACTCATCTTAAAAAATTATTACTCCCAAATATCATCGATTAAGGTATCCAACTGCTTTGCGATATCTTCTTTAGGCGTATCTTTGCGGATATAATAAGAAGCACCGAGTTCGACACTCTGTTCGACCGCCTGACGCGATGCCACGGAAGAAGTCACCACAACCACAGCAGTGGGATCGAACTCCATGATCTCATCAAGTGCCTCCATGCCTTCCTTCACCGGCATATTCACGTCAAGTAACACCAAATCAGGCTTACGCGACTTGTAGAGATCAATACCTTCTTGCCCATTCTTCGCTTCTATAAAAGTCTTAAAGCCAACCTTTTTCAAGATCAGCTTTAAATACATGCGGATGTGCGGTTCGTCATCGACAATCAATGCAGTATTAGGGCGTTTCATGCAGATTAACCTTCTGGGTGTTGCACCGCATGTCGAGAAGAAATGACTAGAAACGAGCCGACTTGACCTCGACGGACACGCTCACCTATATTCGATTTTTTCTTTTCACTGTGTTTGCGAAACTTACTCTCCTCGATGGTCTCATCGTCTTACTCTACTTTGCGGCGGTTTTAGGTATTGGGCTCTATCATGCCCGTCGCAATAAAGGCGCGGACGACTTCATCTCTGCAAGCCGACAAATGCCGTGGCTCGCAGTGCTCGGTTCAATCGTGGCGACCGAAGTCAGCGCAGCGACTTTCCTCGCCACTCCTGGTGTCGGCTTCGCCGAGAATATGAGCTACCTACAATTTGGCGTAGGCTCCTTTCTGGCGCGTATTTTCATCGCCTTCGTCTTTTTAGGAGCCTTCTACGCGGCCAAAAGTTTAACCATCTATGAATTCCTAGCTAATCGCTTTGGTAATGGTACCCGTTATACCGCGACTCTTTTTTTCATTGTCACACGACTGCTAGCCTCCGCGGTGCGCCTGATGATTGCGGCGACAGGACTCAGCCTGATTCTGGATGTGCCCTTTGCCATCTGCCTAGCAATATTTACATTAGTTGCGATTATTTACACCGGCGGTGGCGGCATTCGTGGAATCATTTGGACCGATGTCCTACAGGCCATCGTCTTTATCAGTTGTGGGCTAGCGTTGATTCTATATATTGGTCAAAGCATCGGTTGGAGCACGATCAGCGAAATCGGTGCTGCCAACGGGCGTTTTGATATTTTCCGCTTCAGTCCGAGTGAAAGCGGTGTCGGCCTGCTCGGCTGGCTCAATGATCCGAAGCTATTTTGGATCGCGGCAGTGTTCGGCTTCATCAGCACAACTGCTGCGTTCGGCACTGATCAAGATATGACGCAACGTATGCTCACTTGCAAAGATGTCGGGGCGGCACGGCGCAGTGTCATCCTCAGTGGTTTCATTTCGATCCCGATCGCGGCACTGTTTCTATTTGTCGGCGTGGCACTATTTGCCTTTTATCAAGTGCATGCCGATGCGAGCCTGCCGATGACAGTGCTCGCAGATGGCAGTAGCAAAGTGACGGCCGATAAAGTCTTTCCTTGGTTCATTGGCACACAACTACCCAGCGGCCTCAGAGGACTATTACTGGTGGGTGTGCTCGCCGCAGCCATGTCGAGTCTCGATTCTACGATGGGCGCGCTCAGTTCATCCGCCTTGGTCGACCTTTACCGCCCCCTCTTAAAGAAGCAAACCAGTAACCAAATCGGACTGCGCCTATCACGCATTTTCGTATCGATCTTCGGCATCGCGCTCGCACTCACAGCATGGGCACTCAAAGATGCTGCGGGCTTTCTATGGCTGACCTTCAAAATCGGCAGTATTACCTACGGTGCCAT
Organism: Opitutia bacterium UBA977; assembly: GCA_002292345.1. GTDB lineage: Bacteria > Verrucomicrobiota > Verrucomicrobiia > Opitutales > Coraliomargaritaceae > Lentimonas. The sequence continues at coordinate 30,333 of DBBT01000090.1, forward strand.
GCTCGGAGTCTTTCTGCTGGGAATTCTCACCACTCGTGGCACTGACCGCGGCAACTGGATCTCAATGCTCAGCGGCAGCTTGATCTGCGGACTGCTCTTGGTATTGATTGAAACTGGAAATTTAGCGCTTGGTTGGACGTGGTTAATTGTGATCGGCACTGCATGGACCCTTGGCATTGGCTATTTGTGGCATGAAAAAGCCCCGTGATCTGAATGACCAACGGGGCTTTGAAGTAAGAGTAGTCTGCTGTTTAACTCATCGGGCAGCATGCCTTCTTGCCATCTTTTGCAGAGGCTGCGGCAGCATCTTTTGTGCAGCAAGCTTTCGCACACTCAGCCGCGCAGGCCTCGTCTGCGCAGCAAGCTTTCGCACACTCCGCTGGACAAGCTTTTGCATCAGCCTTGTTATGGGCAGCACAACTGCCACACGCGCTCGCTGAGATCGCACCAGCAATTAACAGAATCGGAATAAGTAGGAATTTTTTCATTTTTATTTATTATGGTTAGGATTGAAGATATATCATGAGTTCTACGTCTTGTCGAATCATTCGATAGACTTTTTATTAGAGCGGCCTAACCTCTTCCTATTCCCATTTTTTCCACAAAGTTCGACAATTGCATGCTCCCTTGGTTTCAAAACGGTCAATTCCCCCTCTATCTCGCTCCAATGGCGCGAGTTACGGACATCGTCTTTCGTCAATTTTGTAAAGAGCAAGGTGCCGATGTCATGGTCACTGAGTTCGTGCAATCCGATGCGCTCATCCGTGAAGACCCTAAACTTTGGGAAACCGTCGACTTTACTGAACAACAGCGCCCGATGGGGGTGCAAATCTTCGGTGCCAATCCAGATTCCATGGCCGACGCGGCGCGGCTCCTGGCCGATCGCCTGCAACCCGACTTTATTGATATCAATTTCGGTTGCCCCGCAGATCGCGTGATCTGTATGGACGCGGGCTCCTCAATGCTGCGTAATCCGGCCAAAATCGGCACAGTCGTCGGCGCCGTGGTGCGTGCAGTTCCTGGCACCGCAGTGACTGCCAAAATCCGCACTGGCTGGGACGACGATACCATCGTTGCCCGCGAAGTCGGCCACATCGTCGAAGGCGAAGGCGCACAAGCACTCACCATTCACGGTCGCACCAAAATGCAAGGCTACAGCGGCGACGCCAATTGGCCACTCATTGCCGAAGTCGCGGCAGAGCTCACGATCCCTGTCATCGGCAACGGCAATATCCGCAGCGCGCACGATGTGATTCGCATCCGCGAACAAACCAACTGCGCCGGATTGATGATCGGCCGCGCCGCTCTGGGCTACCCGTGGATTTTTCGCGACATTAAGCATTATCTCGAGCACGGCGTGGTGCCCGAACCGCCGACAGTCGCAGAGCGCTGGCAAACCATCCTCGACTATACGCAGAAGCTAATGGCCCGTCCCTTTCGTCAACAAAAGCACACTGATCTGCGCTGGATGCGCCCCAAATTGATCGCACTCACTAAGAGTATGAAAAGTTCACGACAGATCCGAGGCGCACTCGGCCACGTCATTCAGTATGAAGACCTCGAACGCGTCGCCGCCGAGCACATCGCACAATTCGGCACAGATAATAATATCGGCGAATAAACCTCCGCCAGCAGTCATTACCAGTGAACAAAATTCTTTTTCTCTGCATGGGCAATATCTGCCGCTCTCCCGCGGGTCACTGTGTCTTCCAACATCTAGTCGACCAAGCCGGACTCGCTGATCAATTCGAGATTGAATCAGCTGGCACCATCGGCTTTCACGTCGGCTCATCGCCTGACAAACGTATGCAGCACTGTATGCGTACACGTAATATCCCGATCATCGGCCATTCGCGACAACTTCAGCCCAGCGATCTTGAAGTTTACGATCTGATCCTGGCGATGGATAACGACAACCTTGTCGATGCACGCGCCCTCGATCCCTCTGGTAAGCTGCATCACAAAGTCCAACTCTTCTGCGACTATTGCACCACTCATAGCCAAACCGAAGTACCTGATCCGTATTACGGCGGTGACCGTGGCTTCGAACACGTGCTCGACCTAATCGAAGATGGCTGTGCGAATTTGCTTAAACAATTAAGTGCCGGCCAATAATCCGCGCGTAGCCGCCATTTGCGCCGCTGCCGAATCGCTTGACAGGCTCGCTAAGCACTGGAAGATCATTTTTTTCTAATACCACAAATACTTATGGCATCTCCTACAGACGTTCGCAAAGGCAAGGTCCTCAACTATCAAGGCACTCCGCACCTTGTTCTCGACGTACAGCACCGCACACAGGGCCGTCAGGCTGGCTTCATGCAAGTCACCATGCGCAACCTGAGTTCTGGATCCAGCACCAACACCAAAATCCGCACCACAGACTCCGTCGAGATTATGCACACCGATATGGTGAAGCTTGAGTATAGTTATGTCGATGGCGACGGCTTTCATTTCATGGACCCCGAAACCTTTGAAGATATTATTCTCGATGCCTCTCTTGTCGAAGACTCAAAGGAGTTCCTCGTCGAAACACAGGTATACAGCATCCTTCACGTCAACGACAAGCCGATCCAAATCGAGCTACCTGCGTCGATCGAAATGAAGGTCATCGAATCCGCCGAAGGCATTAAAGGCGACACCGCTAGCAACGTACAAAAGCCAGCTACACTCGAAACTGGCCTCGTCGTGCAAGTGCCCCTGTTCGTCAAAGAAGGCGACGTGCTCAAGATCAGCACCTCTGAAAAGTCCTACATGGGCCGCGCCTAGCCGCTCCAGCTCGACAGATTTTATAAATAAAAACGGCGGACGCTTTACGTGTTCGCCGTTTTTTGTGTATCACGCTTATGGCGACCTCCGTCGCAAGACGGAGGTGCGTCAGAATAAGCCAATGCTCCCCCGTCTTACGACGGAGGCCACACATTAGTCAATTGAAGTCACCGCCCAAGGGATCGTCTCGCCAGCACGATACGGCACCACATCGCCATAGCTTTCTGGCACAAGCATGCCAACTTTCTCCAGCTTCACGGTTTTCGATAGCGGCGTAAAATCATGAATGCGCTGAGCATTGCCACTGACAAATGCCTGCAAATTATCCAACGCACCGTGCTCCTCAAATAGCTCGACCAAGGTCGGCAAACAAACTGGCGCCGTGAAGAGCCCTGCCGCACAGCCGCAGCACTCCTTCTTGGAAATTGGGTGCGGCGCTGAATCGCTGCCAAACATCAATTTAGGATGAGCTTGCAAAGCTGCCGCCAACAACGCTTCGCGATCCTCTGGACGCTTCGCGATCGGCTTACAGAAAAGATGCGGCTGCAACATGCCGCCTGCTACATCATTGAGCGTAATGATCAGATGGTGCAGTGTGACCGTGGCATATAGATTCTCGTAGCGATCCAGTAACTCGACCGCGTCACGGGTCGTGATATGCTCCATCGTGATTTTCAACTGGGGGAATTTCTGCGCGAGATACTCATAACTGGCGAGGAACTCCTTTTCGCGATCCATCACGAAGCCATGCGTCTCGCCGTGAATCATCAACGGAATCCCCATTTCTTCCATTAACTTGAACGTGCCCTCGACTGCACTGAGCTCTTTAACGCCTGCTTCGCTATTGGTGGTCGCACCAGCCGGATAGAGCTTGATGCCAAAGATGTGCTCACGCGCGACGGCTAGTTCAGCCTCACTGTAGTTGCGAAAAAACAACATCATCAACGGGTCAAAGGTCGTGTCGCCCTTAGCCACATTGATCTGATCACGATACTTTTGCAGGCGATCCAGATTATCAACTGGCGGCACCAGATTCGGCATAATGATCGCTCCGGAAAAATGCTCGGCGGTGAGCGGCGTCACGCGCTCCATCATTGCCCCTTCGCGGAGGTGCAAGTGCATATCAAGTGGTGAATCAAAAACAAATTCCATACCAGTAAGCTACGCCGCCCCACCCTCAGCTGCAAAGCATAAAGCGACCCAGAGGATGAAGAAATCATTCCTGGCACTCAAACCATTCAATCGCTGAGTAATCTTAGCTATCATTCGTAGCGTCTAGCTTATGCCAGCAGTCATTCAAGTAGAAATACCAGATTCACACCCACTGCTCTTCACAGCAAAAGTATGCCGTTTCCCATTTATTTTTCCAAGATACTGTACATCAACTCGACCGCTTTCGCGCGATGGCTGAGCTGGCTCTTCACCGCATCACCGAGTTGCGCGAAGCTTTCACTATAGCCATTCGGAATAAAGATCGGGTCATAACCGAAGCCACCGTCGCCATGGACTTCGGTATCGATGCGACCTTCGCAACATCCATCGTAATGCGTGATGTAGCCATCGTGGTCGATCACACACAACACACAGCGGAAGCGTGCAGTGCGCTTGGCCTTCGGCACATCCTTCAGTGCGTCGAGCAGTTTCACTACATTGTCTTGGTCGCTCGCGTCCACCCCGGCGTAACGTGCAGAATAAATGCCTGGCGCCCCGTCAAGCGCATCTACTTCAAGACCGGAATCGTCCGCCATCACCCAAGCATCCGCTGGCGCCAGCATGCGCAGTGCCTTGGCTTTGATTTGTGCATTCGCGGCAAAGGTCGAACCGTTCTCATCCACATCTGGCATACCACCACAGGCTTTTGCAGAAACCACATCGAATTCGAGTCCCTTAAGTAGCAGTTCGAATTCTTCGACTTTGTGAGCGTTGCCAGTGGCGATAATGAGAGAATGTTGGGTCATAAAAAGTTATAATAAAAATGGCTTCAACTATGACTTCGACGACGCAGACTGCCACGGGTGAGAATATCTTCCTCTAAAATCGCGTGGCGTACTTGGCTGAGCTGTAACGCGTCGCGCATCGACTGCGTATCGCGCGCACTGCCGATACCCGGGGTCGCGCAATCGCTCATAAACTTCGGCGCTTGATAAATAAAGGCATAATCGACCAGCTGCCGTTCCAGCAAACTGGAGGCCAGCGTCGGTCCAGTCTCGACATACACGCCGCAGATTTCCTCTTCTGCGCAACGCTTACGAAAAGCCTCCCAATCTAAATGACCATCGACTTCTGGCAATTCCCAGACGCTCACGCCATGAGCAGTGAGTTGACCGCGCAGATCAACATCCGCTGCTGGGCCACACAGCACAGTCGTGCGCTCCTTGTGCGCGTCTCTATAAAGCTGCGGCCAGCGCGTTTCGCGCACAGTGCGCAAACTCCGATCAAACACAAAGCGCCGCGGACACCAGGTCGACTCGCCAATCCGGCTCGTCAGGCTCGGATCATCGCGCAGCACCGTATTGGCTCCCACTGCGATCGCCGGAAAATAGCGCCGCCAACGCATCACATCCGCCCGTGCCGCCTCACCCGTCACCCATTGCGAGTGCCCCGAAGCCGCCGCGAATTTACCGTCCAATGTAAGCGCCATCTTCGCCGCAATCAGCGGCCGGTTGCTCACAATCCAATGGTTGAAAATTAAATTCAGATCAGTGCAATCCTGCGCCAGCAGCCCTTCGAGCACATCGACGCCCGCTAAGCGTAACAGCTCGAGCCCCTGCCCTGCATGATCTGGATTTGGATCGACTGCGCCGACGACCACGTTCCGTATGCCCGACTCAAGAATCGCAGTGGTGCAAGCGCCCGTGCGACCGCTGCTGCTGCAAGGCTCTAAAGTTACATAAATCGTCGCGCCTTCGGCCGGCTTACGTCCCAGCGCTTGCAGTGCTTCGATCTCAGCGTGCGGTTGCCCCGCCGCATGATGCCAGCCTTCGGCCACGATCTGCCCCTGCTCGACGATCACCGCACCGACCATAGGATTCGAGTGCGTTTGCCCCCAAGCTCGCTGCGCTAATTTAAGCGCATGCGCCATAAAGGCTTGGTGCGACTGGTCAGATTCACTCATGCACGCACAAATGGATTACCGCTTTTTTCTTGGACAACCGAGGTATTTGGGCCATGCCCAGGATAGATAACCGTCTCATCCGGCAGCGTATAGACCTGTGTTTTGATCGATTGCTCGAGTACTGAGAAGTCGCCTCCCGGGAAATCGTAACGCCCGACGCTCCCAGCAAAAATAACATCGCCAACGATCGCTGCCTGGGCGCTAGCCACATATACTAAGATATTACCAGGGCAATGGCCGGGCACATGACGGATCTCTAACTGGTCGCCCAGTAGATCGAGCGTATCGCCCGCTTTGATCCAGTGGTCAATTGGCACAGGCAACAACTCCAGCCCTGGGATCGCATAGCTCGCCATTTTCGAAGGAGCCGCAAACATTTCAGTGTCGGCCAGATGCCCATAAGTCGGAATCCCTGCTGCGGCAAATTTGTGGCCATCCAAAATATGATCCCAATGTCCATGTGTTAAAATCAGCGCCACAATCTGGCAGCCATGCTGCTGCGCAACTTGCATCGCCCAATCGTAGGCCTCGGCCGGTGCATCGATGATCACACACTCTTTTCGTGACGGTTCTATCAGGGTAAACGCATTGGTGCCGATGGGAGGCAATTCCTGGGACTCAATAATCATGTGCACTTAACGATGCAGCGCATGCGCTCGGTTTCAACCAAGAATACAACACTTCCGTTATGGTCATCCATTGTCTGCAACTTAGGACGAGGAACCGAGCAGCCTGACCTAGCAATTGTCGCGCAGCATACTTTGCACGTTAATCTTACTGTTCGCATCTCATCCCTCTTACCTAATTGGGCTGCGCCCAATGGCGGAGAGGGAGGGATTCGAACCCTCGGTGGAGTTACCCCCACACATCCTTTCCAGGGATGCACAATCGGCCACTCTGTCACCTCTCCTTAGGAAGGCGTTGAACAAATTAACCGCAGCTCTGAGGTCAATAGAATTCGGACTTTAGCCCATTATTTGCTTAAATAGCCCAGAGGCTCATATGCGAAACATGGGCGGTCGAATATCGCTACCAACACACATCCAATGCAGGAATAGAAGCCGACAACCCAGCTTAGAGATGCACGCGTTTGGCCTATTTTTTTTACCACAGATGCGCGTCAGCTCAGTTTTATCGCTTTTAAACTTTCAAACTGGCTGAATCACGATTGATATCCTCTAAAATGATTTGGCTCTATCGATTACTGTATTTCCCCGCCTTATTGGTGGTGCTGCCCTACTACGCTTGGCGCATGTGGCGGCGTGGCGGTTACGCAAAAGACTTCCAGCATCGGCTCGGAAGGTTCCGGCGACTCAGCCCACCCGCCCCGAACAAGCAACGAATTTGGCTGCAAGCAGTCAGCGTCGGCGAAATACTAGCAATTGGCCCACTGATCCAAGCCTTACACGCAGACAATACTATTGAAATCGTACTGACCACGACTACCAGCACCGGATACGCCGAGGCCAGAAAACGCTACAAAGATCACGTCTATAGCATTGGCATATTCCCACTCGATTTCTGGCTATTTTCACGGCTAGCGTGGCAACGAATCCAGCCGGACGTAATTATTATGACTGAGAGCGAACTCTGGCCTGAGCACTTGCATCGAGCCCGTTACAACGGCATCCCCACATTCTTGATCAATGCTCGTATCTCAAATAGAAGTTTTAAGCGTTATCAAAAAGTGCCCAGGCTCGCAAAACGCCTACTACAAAAGCTGGACTACATCTTCGCAGCCAGCGATCTAGACCAAGCTCGTCTCATTGAACTGGGTGCCAATGTAGACACTACCGAATCCACTGGCAGTATCAAATTTGACGTATCAATTGGAGCGCAACTCGAACAGGCTACCCATACGGCGCTCTGCGAAGAACTTGGATTTGGACATCAACCCGAGCAAGAGCCCCCGTTCATCTTACTCGGATCTTCGACTTGGCCAGGCGAAGAAGCGGCTCTCCTGCGCATCCAAGCGAGTGTGATTGCGACAGGTACCGATTGCCGTCTACTTTTAGTACCTCGCCACGCAGAGCGTGGTGGGGAAATCATACACTTACTTAAACAGCAACCGCTCACTTGGCATCAACGCTCACAAAACACTGCGACACCGAACAGCGTCAGTATTCAGCTGGCCGATACAACCGGTGAGCTTGCTCGCCTCACGCAAGTGGCTGACCTAGCCTTTATTGGCAAAAGCCTTGAGCCAAATATAGGCGGGCAAACACCGATCGAAGCAGCTGGGATCGGCATTCCGATTTTAATGGGGCCACACATGACGAATTTTAAAGCCGTAGCAAAATCCTTAGTGCAAAGTGGTGCAGCGCTCTACGCAACCGACGAAAACCACCTTAAAGCACTGGTCCTTGATCTAGTCAAAGACTCGACGGCACGAGCTGCAATGTCACAAGCGGGCAGAGATTGGCACGCAGAGAATAAAGGCAGTAGCTCGCGGATCGCTCAATCGATCCTAGCCGCGCTAGATTAAGAAGTTGCTAGGCATCTTCGGAAACTTCGTATTGCTCCATGTCAGGCGGCACCGCGCCCAAGGCTTCTTCCATTGTGGTCAAGCCCTCCTTCACCTTCAGCATACAGTCTTGGTGTAAAGTCTTCATTCCATTGCGCATCGCAATTCGCTTGAGCACAACCGCCTCTTCTTCCGAATTGATCGCTTGGACAAGCTCTTCACTGGTCGCCATCAATTCGTGAATCCCGACACGGCCTTTATAGCCGTTACCGCCGCAACTCGGACAGCCATCTTCGCTCGCATGCGGAACTTTTCCAGCCCAGCCTAAAGCACGCTCCATAATCGCAGCTTCGTTACCAGTCTGGAGATGGACTTGCTTACACGACTTACAGACACGTCGCATCAACCGTTGGGCACACACGCACACTAAAGAAGCTGAAATCATAAACGGCTCCACGCCCATCTCAGTCAGTCGAGACACAGTCGTCGGTGCATCATTGGTATGCAAGGTGCTGAAAAGCATATGGCCAGTAAGTGCGGCTTCAACAGCGATGGCAGCTGTTTCCTTATCACGAATTTCGCCAACCAAAATAACATCTGGATCTTGACGAAGGAATGCGCGTAGCGCAGTCGCAAAAGTAAGACCGATCTTACGCTGCATCTGCATCTGCAATAGCCCAGGCAAAGTATACTCGATCGGATCTTCCGCGGTGCGAATACAGACATCGACCTTATTAATTTCATTCAGCGCAGAATAGAGCGTCATCGACTTACCAGAACCAGTCGGGCCACAGTGTAAGACCATACCATAGGGAAGCGTGATCAATTCTCTATAACGGCTGAGATTCTCTTCGGAAAATCCCAAATCAGGCAGCGGCAAGGTGCTTTTTTGCTTATCCAGGATACGCATGACCACACCTTCACCATAATTCAGTGGTGCTGTCGCTACACGTAAATCCACGTCGATGCCTTTTTTGTTAAATTGTTTAAACTGTATACGCCCATCCTGCGGCAATCGCTTTTCAGCAATATCGAGCTCAGCCATTACCTTTAAACGAGCCAGCAGTGCACCCGACGCCGCAGGCGGCATTGAAAGTTGATGCTTCAAAATACCATCGATACGGACACGCACTCGTGTCTCCGTCTCAAAAGGTTCAATATGAATATCACTGGCGCCAGCAAAATAAGCCTCTTCAATGATACGATTACCCAGCTTAATAATCGGCGCAGACTCTTCGTCTGATAAGTCATCTTCCAAGTTTTCATCGCTGGCAAAATCCATACCGAGCGCTTCGACCACATCACCAAAACCCACGGCCTGTCGCTCTTCTTCATCACCGCGCAATGCATCATTAATTGCACCTTCGAGCCCAAGAAGTACCGAGACAGGCATTCCAGCCATCTCTTTCACTTTGTTAATCGTCTCGAGATCAAACGGATTACTCACGGCGACGATGATACAATCACCGGCAAACCCGAGCGGCATAACGCTATTTTCACGGCAAAAATCCTGCTCTAATTTCGAAAACGTCGCCTCATTGACCAGACAATTTTTTACGTTAATCGGCGGCATATCGAATGCTTGGGCCTTTGCAACTAAGACCTGAAAGGGGGAAATTTTATACTCTTCAAATAACAGCGATTCCAGAGCCAAACCTGAAAAATCCTCATCCGTATCGATAATCGTTTGGCACTGCGCATCCGACAGATGCCCCATCTTGAGCAAATTTTTAACGATCGAAGCTTGAATACGGGCAAGTGCCATAAGTGTACAGGGTTGGGGTCAGTCAGTGAAAATTCAGTTTTTATAGGGTCGGGGCCTTAAAGATTCGATAGCTTCGGATTGAGCAAGGGCAGTCGTTTTAAATCGTCTTCATTTTCTACGGTTGAACCGAGTCCAAGTCGACGCGCCAAGGCCACCACAGAATCACCTGAAGCTATCAACTCATCCTTAAGTTGCTCAGCTTGAGCTTTTTCAACAAATTTAGTCAGACGGACTTCTGGATCAGTCACTACACTTTCGTCTAGTTCATCCGCCAAGACTTCTCGCCCAATCGGTGCATCTTTACTCGCCTTGACCGCAGCCGATATGACTGTTTGAAGCTGTTGGTAATTCCCCTGCCATTCGAACGCTAAGAGAGCATATACCGCCTCTTGAGTGAATTCTGCGACTCGTGACTTGCCTGTACTATCAGCCAGCAAACGAGCAAAACGATGCGCGTATTGAGCGATGTCGATCGGACGTTTACAAAGCGGCGGCAAGATGCATCCAAGCGAATCTGCCTGCTGTAAGAACTGCATATCCGAGTCTGGGTCCTGCAGCACATAAACAAAAAGGGCATTCTTAGCAGATTCGATTGACTGTAAGATTTTCGCCAAATGAGTTTGCGCCTCGGACACCTGATTTATTGCTGACAAGCAAATCAAAAGAACATCGCTGTGCTCTTCATCCGTAAGCAGTTCATTGAGCTTACTGGTATCTGCAGTGGTGAAGTCTCCAAAAGCAAATTCTTGTATCGGCTTATCCTGATTGCCACGCCACGACGAAATGTCCTTTACGGCGAGGGTTGCATCGCCACCAACAGGTTCAAGAATAAACAGACTCGTGCTATTCTGACTGATATTCCACGCAGCTTGCATAAAGCGTGTTGATGTTGCGCAACCTGCACTAAAGAAACGTGGTTCTTCAGGGCAACCCAGATCATTGTCAACCGCTGGAGCATCATCAGGGCTATGCTCACTATCAAATGCCTCTTTCTCCTCGTCCGTCATCTGCTCTGCAAATTTCGCCACGTGGGCTAAGAATGCTGCTGTATCCAATGGCTTTTCCATCACCAAAGTGACACTCATATTAGCCACCTTGACCAACTCAGGCGTATTCATCAAACCAGAGACTAGAATAAAGGGAAGATTCGGATACAGCTCTCGGGCTTTTCTAAGAAACTCCGCACCATCCATGACAGGCATCTTATAATCTGAGATGACCAGATCGTAAGGTATCTCCTTCAATTGATCAATTGCCCGTTCAGGCCGTGTTGCCATATCGACTCGGTAGTTGTTCTCACGCAGAAGATCGTGAAGCATTTCAGCATAGTTCTCTTCGTCGTCTAAAACTAATATTCGTCCAGCCATAATATCTACTCCATTTAAGATCTGTTGGGCGCCTAAATTTACTTTAATGTTGCCTCAATCACTGCCGTATCTGTGCCAAAAAAGGCGGCAACTTTAGCTTTATCACCCTCGAAAAGAATCGAAGCGGCTCGCACATAATCAACACGTGTATGTGAAAGGCGCGACTCAAAACGAGCCCGTGGTGAAGCTAGCGTAGTGGACTGCAGCGCAGCAGTGACTGCCGAGAGCATCAATACCTCCCCGGGATTGGATTCCATCACTTGCCGCACGGTCACACGTAGTTGCTCGTAATTATTATCCCATGATTGTTTACTAAGAAAATCTCTAGCAGAGGCTTCAAATCGTGACACTGAGGTCAACCCCTTCTCTCGAATAATATCGACGACCATCTGCTGCGCCAAGATCGCAATGTCTAATGCACAATCGCGCAAGGCGGGCACACAAACTTCTGCTGTGCCCATAAGGATGTACAAATCCTCGTCAACTCGCCCTTCATCAAAGAGCACATCTAAATCTCCATTGGCACAAAATATTGCCCTCGACGGCATCTCGATCGACTCAAATACCCCAGTACATTTTGACAACGCAGTGGCGAGATGCTTTTGCGCATCCGTCATAGACTCAACATCTAACAGCACACAGGTAACTCGCTCTGCTCCTGACAGCTTGGCCTCCTCAAACATCGAGAGCACTTGCTCTGTATCAAACGATCCTGGGCTTAAATAAATAAAGTGCTCTTTCTCACTCTCGTAGAAGTTTCGGATGTCTTCGCAGATTAGACGGAATTGCGTGCCAGGCTCACCAATCAAAGATAAAGTCGATTTGAAATTGCGAAGGCCATAAAGGCGTTCCGCAAAATCAATGGATGCCTGCGACTTGCACGGAAATGAGTTAAAAGAAAATCCACGTGCCTCTGTTTCGACTTCTCCAACTGAAGCACCGGCATGCGAATGGGTATTCTGCTTTAACCGATTCGCCTCATCAATGAGTTCAGCAGTGCGATCCAACAGAGAAAAGATGTTGAGCGGTTTAAGGAAAACTCCGCCGACTCCGCCACTAATCAGCGTACGAATCGTATCATTTTCCATAAAACCAGAAACCATGATCACAGGGACTTTTGGCTTAATTTGCTTAATCACTTCCATGAATTCAGCACCAGTCATCTCCGGCATTCTATGATCAGTCACCACCAGATCAAAATCATTATTTTTAAAAACCTCAACTGCTTCTATTGGATCAGTGAGCGACGTGACAATGTAGTCCGCCTGCTCAAAAATATCCGTCAATAAGCTATTGAAGTCCACATCATCATCTAAAATTAAAACGTTATAAGCCATATTTCTTATTTCTATCTAACGCGCTATTCCTCATCAGCCGCTTCGGCTGCAGCTTTCTCAGCTGCCAATACATCCTCTAAGCACTCAAGACCTCGACTCATCGATGCCATTGAAGTGCCATACCAAACGACTTTACCATTCAACAGTTCTTCCCAGTGCTTCACCACGGGCGCACTTAAATAATAGCAAGTCGCAACCATGTAAGTTTCTTCGACCTTATCGAAAGGTATTGTCGAAGAGGCCCAACAAAGGGAAAGGTCTAGCTCGGTTGAAGGTAGCGAACGCAGCTGAATCTGATTCAAGTCAATGAGGCCGACGCCATACTCCTCGACGATATGATCGAGCAATCGCGCTTCGTCTAACACTTTCAAATCGTATAACAGCGACGTTAATATCGAAGCATTCTTTAACATCTCAGGCGATCGAATCGCCTCCATAAACTTTTCGTTTGCAGAATCCAAATCTTCACTAGACAACAAGCCTTTATTCACCAAGGACGAACCCAGGAAACGGTTACTACGAAGAATAAGTGCTTTATGTTGCTGCATGAGTCGAAATAACTGTTATCATGCGACATAAAGGAGCAAGACGTCAAGACGTGAGAGTGCTCAATCCAGTTAATCAGTGTAATACCTGGCAGCGGAGTAGATCGAGGCTGACAGTTGAATTTGGCTACAGAAGACGTGCTTGGTGAATTCGACCCAGAAGAATGACAAAGCTCGACAAGCAACGCTAACACGAAAAAGCCCGCGACAACTCGCAGGCTTCTGCTTTAGTCATATCGGCGATCGGTCCTAAACGAACTTCTTGAATAGAAGCGTCGCATTGTGTCCGCCGAATCCAAGGTTATTACAAATCGCTACATTCACTTCTGCTTCACGCATCGTGTTTGGCACACAATCGAGATCACAATCGGGATCAGGTTCTTCGTAATTGATTGTCGGCGGAATCTTACCATCGCGAATCGCAAGGGCACAAACCGCAGATTCAATACCACCCGCAGCGCCGAGCAAGTGCCCGGTCATACCTTTAGTAGAACTGACAGGGATCTTGTATGCATGATCACCCAGCGCTTTCTTTACCGCACCAGTCTCGAACTTATCATTATATGGAGTCGAAGTGCCGTGGGCATTAATATAATCAACATCTTCCGCTTGCAGGCCCGCTTGCTTAATCACCTTGGAGATAGCAAACGACAGTGCCTTACCTTCTGGATCGGGAGACGTGATGTGATACGCATCACAAGTCGCACCATATCCAGCAATTTCACAGTAGATCGTCGCGCCGCGTGCTTGCGCATGCTCCAACGTCTCCATAATTAAGACTCCAGCGCCTTCCCCCATCACAAAACCATCACGACCTTTGTCAAAAGGACGACTAGCTCGTGTAGGCTCGTCGTTAGAATTTGTACTCATCGCTTTCATCGAACAAAACCCAGCGTAACCGAGTTCCGTGACGGCAGCCTCACTACCTCCAGCGATCATTACGTCGACATCATTGTCGCGCAACATACGGAATGACTCGCCGATACTGTGCGTACCAGAAGCACAGGCACTGACGATGCCGTAATTGGGACCACGAGCACCGACCTCAATCGCAACTACACCACTAGCGATATTTGCGATTAAAGAAGGAATCATGAATGGAGAAACCTTGCGCGGCCCCATTTCAAAGAGACGACGGCTTTGCGTCTGAGTCGTCAACATTCCACCAATACCAGAGCCAATCAGCACACCAAAACGGTCCGCATCCAGCTTTGTGGGATCGATGCCAGCATCGTCTAATGCAAGCCTAGACGAAGCGACCGCGAACTGAGTAAAGCGGTCATTTCGACGAGCTTCTTTCGGATCCATAAAATCACCCGGCTTAAACTCCAGAGCTTCCGCTCCGACCTTACATGCATATTCCGTTGTATCGAATGATTGCACCCGATCGATACCACTTTTACCAGCAAGCAGACTATCCCAGAAGGAATCGACTCCATTGCCGTAACTTGTGACAGTTCCGATACCGGTAATCACTACTCGCTGTCGTTTAAACGATTCGTCCATAGTCTATGATAAAAAGTAAGCCGCGATTAAGCGGCTTAAGTTATGAAGTGTAGAAAACGGGCTTATCCAGCTTTTTCGGTGATGTATTTAACGACATCGCCTACAGTCTGTAGCTTTTCAGCTTCAGCTTCTGGGATTTCGCCGTCGATCTCGTCCTTGAACTCTTCCTCAAATGCCATGATCAGCTCGACTGTGTCGAGAGAATCAGCACCGAGATCGTCAAGAAAAGACGCTGCTGCCGTTACCTGCTCTTCATTTACGTTGAGCTGGTCTACGATGATTGTTGATACGCGTTGTTCGATTGTTTGTTCTGACATAATATACTAGGTTTAGATTAAAGTCTTTTCAGCATCACATGACCATACCACCGTCAACTGTAAAAACTTGACCGGTGATATAACCTGCTTCTTCTGAAGCGAGAAAAACTGTTGCGTGTGCGATGTCTGCTGCGCTGCCCATACGCTTCATGGGGATCGCTCCAACAATGGCTTTTTGCTGTTCCTCATTGAGCTCTGCAGTCATATCAGTTGCGATGAATCCAGGAGCCACGGCGTTGACAGTGACATTCCGCGCCGCAAATTCTTTGGCGAGGCTCTTCGTGAGGCCAAGCATGCCAGCCTTAGCAGCTGCATAATTGGCCTGTCCTGCGTTTCCAGTCAAACCGACTACTGACGAAATATTAATGATGCGCCCCCAACGTTTGCGGGTCATCGGACGCGCAAGGTGCTTAATCCAACTAAAACAGCTCGTGAGATTAGTATTAATCACATCACTCCAGGCATCATCGCCCATGCGGAACAGTAGCCCGTCTTTGGTAATCCCTGCATTATTGACCAGAATGTCGATATTGCCATGCTCTTCCAATAATTGCTCTGAGGCTGCTAAAACCGCCACATTATCGGCAACATCAACTGCAAGCGATTGAGCAGAACCGCCAGTCGCATTGATCGCATCTGCAACCGCACCACAAGACTCAGCAGAACGGCTCACGCAAATCACATGATGCCCTTTGGTTGCAAGTAGCTCAGCTATGCTCTTGCCAATTCCACGGCCCGCTCCAGTAACAAGGGCTATTTTCTTATCAGTCGTTTCAGTCATTCAAAAAAGTAAGTTCACTTTATATAATAGATAAAGTCTTCCCCATTATTCCGACTCGGGGCAAGCACGAATGTTACTTTTATCGAGCAATATTGACAGCAGAGCCGGAAGTAGGCTCAAGTGCACGTATGTCAAAGCCGGAAGAACAGCGCATCCAGAAAATTATAGCCAACGCAGGCATCTGCTCACGTCGTGAAGCAGAGCGCCAAATTGAAGATGGTAATGTACGCGTAAATGGCAAAAGAGCCGAACTCGGCGACAAAGCACTCCCAAACGCAGCGATCTTCGTAAACAACAAGCCAATCCTACACAAACAAGAGCGCTCCATCACTCTGGTCATGAACAAGCCAAAGGGCTACGTCTGCACTAACTCAGACCCTTTTGCCGAAAAAACGGTCTTTCAACTCCTGCAACCAGATCTCCAGCGACTGCGTCTCTTTTGTGCCGGCAGACTCGATAAAGACAGCGAAGGCCTACTCATTATAACCAACGACGGCGACCTCGCCAACAAGATCGCCCACCCGAGCACCGAAATCACCAAGCGCTACCGCGTCGTGCTCAACAAAGATTTCAAAAAAATAGATATTCCAAAACTATTGGCTGGCGTTGAATTTGAGGGTGACTTCCTCAAAGCGGAAAAAGTCATCCCCGCCCCCGTTTTAGGCGAAGGTTCTGCACGACGCCTCGAAGTACATCTTCATCATGGTAAAAAGCGTGAAATCCGCCGACTATTCGAAGCGCATCGCTACTTCGTCAAAAAACTCGTCCGCGTACAAATCGGCGGCATCATCCTAAAGAACATCCCTAAGGGCGGCATCAAAATACTCGGCAAAAAAGATATCGAGCGCCTTTTCACCAAATAAAGCCCCAGGATCCCCCAATCATTATTTCATGATTCATGATTTGGCCCACACTTTCCCCATCCAATTACAGTACTGATAAGCGCAGCGTATCTACACCGAAACGACCTCCGCCTCTAGCTAAATAAGAAAGTGCAAATTACCAGCAAAGTCAGGTCAGTAGTAGCGGGTAGCAAAGACCTAATAATTCAGGCTCGCACCATCCGCCTCGCCGAATAAATTCCCACGCACCTTTAAAGTTTAACCAAAAATCTGATCAACACATCAATCATGCAACTCATCGACGGCAACGCAATCGCAGCATCCATCATTGAAGAACTCACCGTCGAAGTCGGCGCACTTTCAGGTAAAAAGCCTGTGGTCGCCTTCATCCGCGTCGGCGAAGACCCAGCCTCAGTCTCTTATGTGCGTAAAAAAGAAAAAACTGCCGAAAAAATTGGTATCGAAAGCCGCCTAATACTGCTCCCTGAAAGCATTACAGCAGAACAGCTGTTCGCTCAGATTGACGCACTCAACGCAGATTCCGACGTCAATGGTATCCTCATTCAAGCGCCGCTGCCCAAGCACATCAATGAAACCGCCACTTTTAACCGTGTCCTCCCAAGCAAAGACGTCGACGGCTTCAACACCCTCAACATCGGTAAACTCTGCCAAGAAGACAGCAGCGGCTTCGTCGCCTGCACACCTGCCGGTATCGTCCAGCTGATTAAGCGCAGCGGTATCGAAACCGAAGGCAAGCACGTCGTCGTGCTCGGCCGCAGTCAAATCGTCGGCAAACCAGCCGCCCTACTTATGATGCAAAAAGCTTGCCCGGGCAATGCCACCGTCACCGTCTGCCACTCGCGCACCGCCGACTTACCAAGCATCACTCGCCAAGCCGATGTACTGATCGCAGCTATTGGTCGCGCCAATTTTGTTACCGCAGACATGGTCAAAGACGGCGTCTGCATCATCGACGTAGGCATCAACCGCGTTGAAGACGCCAACAAGAAGAGCGGCTATCGCCTAGTTGGTGATGTCGAGTTTGCCACCGTCTCAGCCAAAGCAGCATACATCACCCCGGTCCCTGGCGGCGTGGGGCCGATGACTGTTGCCATGCTAATGCACAACACTCTGCGAGCCTTCAAAGCCAGCCAGGCCTCTCAAAAATGAGCACACCGCACGCCACTTCCGAGCCAGCACCGACCAAACCAAGCAACCCGCTTGACTCGGTATTATGCGACAGCGGTCCGATGCCGCCAGCGCGCTTTGTTATCCGTGCGCTCGCATTCTGCTTAGATTTAGCGCTAATTCTTGGCGTCAGTGCGCTGACTTTAAAAGTGACGCTATTTGAAAACTTTCCCGAAGCGGCTTCAATTTGGGCAGATTACAACGTCGCTATGCAAAATCTCGATTATGCAAAAAGCATGATTTTCGACATGAAAGGCACCAACCCTGAGCTGTTTGAAATTATTACATATGCCCTCAGCACGACGATCACAGTGGCCTGGTTCTACTTCTCCGCGGGAGAAGCATTTTTCGGTGGCAGTTCACTCGGCAAACGTTGCTGTCGGCTTCGCAGCATCAGCACCATTACACTCGCTGAGCCCACAATTTTTAGTGGTATCGTTCGAGGAGGTCTGAAAACAATCATGCTCTTTAGCTTCGGTATCATCGGCTGGGCGGCGATACTCACTCCACTGTTGTTCAACAAGCGCCGACAAATGGGCCACGATCTACTCAGTCGAACCGCCGTTATTGACGAAACTCGACTCAAGACAGACGAGCCGCTTTCCAGCTCATCTACAAATTCTAATTAATTTTTCTGTTTTAACTTCCGCAAAAGCAGTCTACATTTTTTTGTATATTTACTAAATAAGCTATCAACCTTCATTCGCCCCCAAAACAAGCATTCCCTTGAGCACTAATCGTAAGCCCAAAATCCTCGTCGTCGACGATCAACCGATCAACATCAAGCTGCTGCAACGCAAACTTGAACGACAAAACATGGATATTCTCGTCGCTTACAACGGACGCGAATGCCTGAACATTGTTGAAAAGGATCTCCCCGACCTAATCCTACTCGACGTCATGATGCCCGAAATGGACGGCATCGAAACTTGCCAACGTTTGAAGGCTAACCCCGCGACTGAATCCATTCCCATCATTTTTATTACCGCGAAAGCCTCGAAAGAAGGAAAGCTCGAAGGTCTAGATGCCGGCGCAGTCGACTACATCACAAAACCGA
The DNA here is from genome assembly GCA_002292345.1 of Opitutia bacterium UBA977. Lineage (GTDB taxonomy): Bacteria > Verrucomicrobiota > Verrucomicrobiia > Opitutales > Coraliomargaritaceae > Lentimonas. The sequence goes on from DBBT01000090.1 coordinate 49,383, forward strand.
TTGATCTCGATGAGACTCTGGCCCGCGTACGTACACAGCTTCGGCTGCAAGAGATGTTTCGCGAAAACCTCGAATTGCAAACACGCCTCGGCGATGTTCGTAAGTCAGCCGCAGTCGGAGCGATCACACAAGGAATCGCGCATAACTTAAATAATCTTCTCGGCGTAGTGGTCGGTTATCTCGATCTTATTAAAAACGGCTACGATAGCCCTGACATGGTCAAACGCAGCGTCATGCTGATGGACCACGCGATTAACCGTATGGTCGGCATTATTCGCCAACTCGGAACTATCGCCAACAACGAACGCATCGAACTGTCTACTCATTCGATCGACGTCCTACTAAACAACAGTATTGACCGTCTGAAGAATGAACACGAGATACCTGCTCAAGTCTTACTTGACTCGCAACTCGACGAAAGCGCCACCATTTCTGCGAATGCAGAAACATTCGAAATCATCCTCGGCAAGTTTCTCATCAACGCATGGGAAAGCTATCCAAAAGACACCGCAGATGCGGACCGAACCATCAATCTCACCGCCTGCATCTCCCGCGATAATGGGCCCGCCATGTTAGAGGTCAAAGTCATCGACCATGGCGCTGGCATCGATCCAGAAGTATCAGACACTTTATTTGAGCCCTTCATTACGACCAAGACCTCCGTCGGTCGTGGCATGGGGCTCACGATTGCACGTCACACCATGCGCAATCTTGGAGGGGAAGTCACTCTCAAGCCCAATGCAGACAGCGGTGTAACTGTGACCATGACCCATCCTTTGTAGCCCAAATGAGTATTCGTATCGTATTTATCGGTGCTGGTCGCATGGCCTCAGCAATCGTCCGTGGTCTGCTCGAAGAAGAACACTACCTACCTGAAGAAATCGCTTGCACCTGCGGCGACGATCCCAGCGGCCCCGAACTAGCCGAGCAAACCGGCATCCAGTTCGTTAAAGATATCTTCAAAGTGGTCCGCAAAGCGGAGACCATCGTGCTCGCCTGCAAACCACAGCAATTTAACGAGATCGACTCGGCACTCGCCGAAGCCGCACACGGTAAGCTTGTCTTGTCGATCTTAGCCGGCACACCAATTTCGCGATTGAGCGGCAAATTCATCAATGCGCGTAACGTAGTGCGTACCATGCCGAACACCCCTGGCCAAATCGGCGCAGGCGTGACAGCCTTTGCAGCACAGCAGCCACTTAGCCCCAAGGATCAGGATATTGTCGAAAATATACTGAGTTCTCTGGGTAACTATCACGAAGTCGAAGAAACCGACCTCGATGCCGTCACTGCCCTCAGCGGTAGTGGCCCCGCCTACGTATTTGAATTTGCCGCGGCACTCCGTGAAGCAGGTATTAACTGCGGGCTCAACGAAGCACTCGCCCACTCGCTCGCGATCGACACCTTGCTCGGCGCAGCCATGCTACTGGCCGACAGTGACGATCGCCCCGAAGCACTACGCGACGCAGTCACATCCCCGGGTGGCACGACCGCCGCAGCACTCAAAGTATTCAGCGACAATGACTTACGAGGAATAGTCGACAGAGCACTGGCAGCCGCCAAAGCACGCTCGCTGGAACTAGCGAATCAATAGCAGCAGCTCGCGGGTCCCCAACGAACCGAGCCACGCCCAGCCACGGGCAACAGTCGCATCGAGAGCAACTGCGTTAATAATGCGGCGGTTTTTCATTTGCGGGCATCTCCTCCGCACCAGCCTGACCGCCTGACGACATCGCATTAATTTGCGCTTTTTGCAACTGTACTAATTGGCTCAATGCATCTAGGCGCTTTGCCAATTGATAAAATTCCGCATCTTGCTCAGCGATATGACGTTCCAAATGAGTGAGTTGCGATTGAAGTTCGGAAATAGAATCTGCTTCTAACATAGTTGCTTTTAGTGAAGCGCAGCGCAGCGCAAGGCGCAACCCGCGAAACAGATTAAATTCTAGTAGAACGCCAAACTTAAAAAGAGTATCAAAAAAAGAAAGAGCGTTAGCGGAAGGGCATTCGCAAATTGCAAGTAGTGGTGTAATTCGATCTATCAGAATTTTCAATCGATCTACTCCGAACTCAGAACAAACTGCATCCGCCTTCATTTTGGTATCTTCTTGCGCGCAATGACGAAGACAAAGTGTAAAATACAGATTCATCCCATCTAAGCATAAGCGTAACGTTTAAGAGTGCAGCCTTTTTACTCTACCAACACACACCTCGGCTCATGCGCAGCAAATCCAAAAGCAGTCCTCACGGTTTAAAATTATTATTAGAATTAGCAACTAAGAGTACCGATACTAATTGATCTTGAAACACTCCCTAGCAACGGTGTATAAACTTCAGTAATGCAATTTATCTACCCTAGGAGAGTCGAGGGGGTCACTCTGATCGAAACAATGATCGCTGTATTTGTAATGAGTATAGTGATTTCTGCGGGACTCGTATCCTTGAATCAAGTCAATCGACTCAGCGAAAAAAGTCGCGAACAAGCTCTCGCCGACTTTTATCTGCGAGCAGAATGCGAGCAACTACGCGCACTCGACTGGGAAGACGTACAGGACCTAACCGAAGAAATAAATGATTACGAAGACATTAATCCAGGTGACGCTTACCCAGCCCTTCAATCGCTAACAGCAGCTCGGCTAAGCGAGCTAAATATGACTGCCGCCATAAAGTCCAGCACACTCAGCAGCTCAGGCGAAACGGGTAAAAACATTTTTCACATCACCCTAAATTGGAGTGATAACTCCGGGCAACTCCACGAAGAGTCTCGCCTACTCATCATCACCGAAGGAGGTCTCAGTGCTCAATAGAGACATATCTAGCAGCACTGGCATGAGCTTGGTGGAAGTGATGATTTCACTCGCCATCGGCAGCTTCATTGCGATTGGCTCTGCCGCTTCAGCCATCCTATTTGCAAAGATAGCGAATGCTCACGAAAACCGCAGTGTATTCAACATGGATGTTCGCAATGGTCTCGAACAATTATCCTTTGATATTCGCAACTCCAATAATGTTTCCTCGCGTGGAAATGATCGATTCACTCTCACCTTCAAAGATGACGATGATGTCGAGTATCGCGGCAACGAAACCGACAAAAACGTGACACGCACACAAGGTGGCTCCGTCCGCACCATCTTCAGTAACGTGATTAAATTTGACGTTCTCCAAAGCGGTGACTCCAGCTCGACCCTGACTTTCAAGGACGATGAGATCTCAATCGAAAGCATCGAATTCGAAAGACACAATGGAGCGATGGCAGACACCGAGCTTAAGATTACAGACTTCACCTTTAAAATTCGTAACAGCAATGAAGAAGACTAGTAGCCCTTTCATCCGCAACGCTCGAAAAGATTCAGGCTCTGCACTGGTCATTGCGCTCACTTTTTCCTGCATCATCACATTCGGCATCGCTGGCATACTGCCGCTCGTTCTCACCGACTGGAAACTAAGCAGCCGTATCAGCGGACAAGAAGCCGCATTCTCACTCGCAGAATCAGGTACCGAAGAAGCGATCTGGGCCATTTTAGAATTCGGCGAGGAGGAAAGCGCATGGACATCCAATGGCTGGAATGAATCTGTTAATGGCAAGTACTGGTATCGCGAATGGAACCTCTCTGACTACGGTGAGATATACGAATTAGATGACAACCGAGTCGCCAGTTTCCGAGTCCTCACTGAAAAAGTCGGCAACACCGTCAACACCGTCAACATCATCAGCCAAGGAATAGTAACCGGCGGTAAAAACGTCGCCAAAGATTACCGCGCCTCTCGCTATATTGAAACGCAATTCAATCGCCTAAATCCTTTTGAAGATGGTGCAATCGCAACAGATCAGCTAGATTTCAACGGGCAACCGACCTTCGATAGCTATAACTCCGCTATTGAGGATGAGTTAAATTGGGGAGACTTTACCCGAACTGAAAACGTAACCATTGGTAGTGCCTCAACCAGCGCTTCAGATATTCAGCTAGGCAATGCAACAATTCATGGCGACCTTAAAACTGGCTCATCAGATGACGGTAGTGAGAGCGTTAGAGGAAATGCCCAAGTCGACGGCGTCATCAAGTACGATGAAGAAATTGAGCTACCGGAAGTCCCCCAACCCGACACCTCAGGCTCTGGATGGCTTAACCAACTATAAACTTATCTTAACCCTCAGTCAGGCATGAAATATCGATCTAACACTATAATACTTAAAAAGCTCCGCCACATCTTAGCGATACTGGTGATGTGCAGTGCGCTGCCGCTGTTTATACCTCAAGCGGACGCTGCCAGAGGTGGCAACGGTAACAACGGCAATAGTGGCGGTGGTGGCGGTGGTGGAACGACAATTGGCTTCAATGACGGCTCCACCACATATTACCATTTAAGCAGCCTGACTCTCAGCGGCGATATGACGATCGAGGGCCCCACCGTGATGGTCATTGATGGCGACTTCACTGTCGGCAATAATTTACTCACGATTTCACCGTATGGTAGCTTAGTCCTCTATCTCGGTGGCAGCTTAACGATGAACGGACAAGGAGGCCTCAACAACGAAGGCATTCCGGCGAATGCTATTATCTATGGCACGCACCCAGAATCAGATACGGACTCCAGCATCACTTTGAATGGTAATAGCGGAATCAGTGCAGTCGTCTATGCACCGAATGTCGACTACACCTCCAACGGCGGAGGCAATAGTGGCGCGACACTTGGTGCAGTTATTGCTCAGAATATCACATTCAGTGGCAACCCAGGACCGTTCCTCTACGACGAGGCACTCAAAGACCTCCAGAGCATCTTCGAGAGTTATAATCTCAATAACTATAAACTGATGAAGAATGGATCGACCGAGCCATCCGAAGCAATGGCAGAGATCGTCAATTCCAATAATTATGATGCTTTATTCTCGTCACTGTTCGACGACTAATTCTCAAACATCATTGATTTTCGAGTTGCCCAAAACAATATTGGCAGCATGGAGCAAGGTTCGGTTAAAGATCTTCGGATTGGTTGCTACTTGATCGAAATTCAACTGGCGATTTCGAAGCATCCAACACGTAGTAAAGATTCAGACCATGTCCCACTCATTCCACACCCTGTGCTTACTCCTCATCTGCGCACACAGCTTATGCGCCGCAGCACGCGTCTGGACCTCGACCTCTGGCTCGGAGATAGAAGCGACTTACCTTGGCAGTTTTGGCGACGACCTCTGGTTTGAAGGTACTACAGCACAGAGGCGATTGCTCAAGATGCCGGCCAAATACATTTCCTCGACTGATCGATCGCTAATCGAGACCAACGAAATTGCGCCTCGAATCGCGCCTCAAGCAATCGATGAAGCCGACACCTCACTCTGGCTGTTGGAACAGCTCTTCAAAATACCAGTGTCTGAACCGCTCGACAGCAGCCTCACACTCGAAGACACGCTTAATAATCTGCTAAACACGATTCCGCAAGGCGAGGACACGGAACTTCGGATTAAATTCCACCGCAAAGTGAATCAAGACGCCACAGGCATTGATCTAATCAATGGCCCGACAATCTACGCCTGCCTTCAGCAACTCGCCGAAGTACATGAGTTTACATGGAGCATCCGCAAGGGCGTCCTCACCTTGCGCCCCCGATAAACAAAAAATAGGCATATTATGCCCCCTCTACAAAGTTGTTGTGGTGATGACTGGCTTTGTTAATCCGGTGTAATTTGGCTCATTAACTCGTTAATCACGTCATGCGATGAATAGCTCATGGTGTCCCAATTTACAAAACGACCCAACTTCGTGACATCGTCTCCACTCGTTACAATCGCAGGCTCAACACCTCCATCTTTGTACTTCTGCGGCATACCGATCGCAGCGATCAAACCATTGCAGAGACATTTTCGACCAACAGTGTCCTCTTCCTTTCCACCCTTCTTCAGATAATCCTTCACAGGCTCGGATGGGCAACGATAGCCGATCGTCGCGTCTGCCTTCTTATAAGGATGGCGCAAATAGCAAAGGTCGCAGATACGTTTACGAGATTCATATACCGCCTCTTCGAAGATCGTGCCTTCAAGATTTACAACCTTAAACGGGAAGCCAGTTGGCGAGCCGCGGGCATCAGTGAAGATCTTGGCTGCACCAGTCTTCACTTTTTCCAGCACACGTTTCTTAATTGAGGGGGCAAAGCCTGACTCATTACTATAAGCAAAGGCAGTGCCGACTTGAATACCAGCAGCACCAGCTGCCAAGGCGTCCTTGAGGCCAGTCTCGGAAGAACCACCACCAGCGAGCCAGAAAGGAAGACCCAACTTACTGAGTTGCGCTAAATTTGCTTCGTCTTTTACACCGTAAATTGGCTCGTTATTCTCATCTAGCGTCATTCCTCCGCGTGGCGGTGCATTATGACCACCCGCAACATGACGCTCGACGATGAAACCATTGACCTTACCAGTCGATTTTTTCGCCAAAGTAAGCGCCAAAACATTAGAGGAAATGATCGGAAAGAAGTCGGGCCGTTTCAGCTTTGGTAACTCGACATCAGGTAGGTGTGAACGAATCCATTCGAGCGGATCAAAGCGACTGAAATACGCATCTTCCTTATCGGCATCTTCGACATTGATACGCATCTCGACTGGTTTCCACTCAGACAAAGCATCCAAGATACCTGGAATTGTGCGTGGGATACCTGCACCCATCAGCACGTTGTCCACGCCGGCAAGCATCGCGCCAAACATAGAGGTAAGATTCGGCATCTGAATTTTTTCTAGGAAGTTAACGCCGACGTGACCTTGGTGCCCTTCCTTGGCGAGGAAGACCTCGACGAAGTTGGCAGCTATCGTCAAATCAACGACATTCGCAGTGGGGTCGATACGGAAGCCCGCAATTAGCCTAGACGGCTTCTCGTCTTGATCGGCTTCGGCCTTGAAATAACGCGCTAAAATACGCTCTGCGACCGCTGGCACTGGAAACGCAGCCAATCCACGACGCATGTGGCCGCCTACATCTCCATGCTGCAAACGACGAACCAGCACTGTGTCCAACGCTGTCCCGGAGATCACTCCGAGCTGCCCAACAGAAGACACCGAATTCGCGAGTCTCCAGTCAGAAACTCCGGCACCCATGCCACCTTGAATGATTTTTGGAAGAAACATAAATACTAAGTTTAATGGTCATTAATCGACTCATGCACGAGTCATATGGAAAATTAATCCAAGAAAGTGACAGTTTAAATTAAATCGTGCGAACATTATTACACAAAAGAGCCAAGAAAGCTGATTTTTATCTTTTAAGCATCGAGCCAAGTCCCACCAACAGCGTGGGCCGAAAAAGATGTAGCGCAGGCAGCTCCAGAGCGATCAACGCGGCCTCCATCTGCCCTTTTGTCTACGAATAAATCGACTGAGCCGATGGATCAGGTAGCAATCGAACTGTTTACCGCTAGAGTTTACGAGCCGAGACGTTGCGCTAATACCCCGACTTTCAACACATACTGACTCCGAATTCATTGGCCAAATGTGCGCCTGCCATGCCGCTAATCCGACGCCACTTGTTTCTTGGCAGCAATATCTCCACGCCGCGGACCGACACTCAACTCCCCAGTGCCTGACAGCAACACCGCGGCAGGCCGCGTCTCAGGAAAATAGGAAAAGATAATCACCATAATCACCGTGATCGGCACACATAAGAACATGCCTGGAATGCCCCAAATCGAGCCCCACAGACCAAGTGACAACAAAATGACGATCGGACTTAGATTCAAACGGTTGCCCATCAATCGCGGTTCCAACAGGCTACCAATACAAAACTGCAAGCCGGTTAATACTGAGGCAGTGATCACAAAAGGGCCGAAGGTATCAAACTGCACCAAAGCCAAGACCGACGGAAACGCGGTCGCAATGATCGAACCAATTGTTGGTATGAAATTGAGAAAAAAGATAAGAACCGCCCAGAAGCTAGCGAAATCGACTCCGACTAGGTTTAACACCAAATAGCTTAACAACGCAGTCGCTGCACTAGTAAGGACTTTAATCCCGATATAGGAGCGGATATCAGAACGAATCTTCTCCATCAGCCCTAAGACCTCTTCGAGACGATCTGAATCTCGAACCAGTCCATGCATTTTTGCAGTAAATGTGCGCTGCTCTAACAAGAGAAAAATCAGATACAAAATAATAATTCCAGTCCGACTGACCAACGAGCGCACAGTGCCCCCAATATCCTGTAAATAACTGCTCAAATTAATCTGAGCAAAGATCTCCCTAATATTGGGTGCTTCCTCAACCCCGAATAGTTCATAGCCTTTATAAATCAAACCCTCCAAATTCTGCTGATACAGGGGCGCGACTTTGATCACACTGGCGATATTTACCGTGATCAATTGAATCACTAAACTCAACGAAGCCAAGATCACTGCAATCGCCACAATCATGGCAATCGGACGGGGCAACGACACACGACCAATACGCAGGCGACAAATTGTATGTGCCAAAATATTGATTAGATAAGCGACCGCGCCAGCAATCACCAGGGGCAACAACAAAGCCTGCCCAAGATAGAGCAAATAAAAGCTCAAAAAGACGATCAACATCGTTAACGCTGCGCGCTGCAATTTCATAGCAGTCATTTAATAAGAAGTATTCGGACGATGTCCACCACGGAGCACCATGAATATTCAACTAAGCTAGGCCATTTGCGATTCTTCAAAAACGTCATACCGTGTCTACCCATGAAACACATAATCCTCATCGCCCTCAGCCTATCTCTCTTCGCCTTCAGTCTACACGCGACAAAACCCGATAACCCAGGAAAACCCGACCAACAAAAAACTGTTCAAAATCAATCTAATGCGCACCACTCCGATTCTGACGCAGTCAAATCAAAAGACCAGCAGGAGAAAAAAGAGAAAAAAGAAAAGAAGGAAAAAGAAGCGAAGCATTCAGCTGATGATGACGGCGTTGAAGA
>DBBT01000084.1:0-125 GCA_002292345.1 Opitutia bacterium UBA977
GATCTTGTAGGCATTCGCGACGTTCACATTAATGATGTAGAGCTCACTGCCTTGGCCTTGTATGAGAAAGGGGGTCTGCTGCAAATTATTCATATCCTGGTCGGGATAATGGAAAGACAGCCCTC
>DBBT01000084.1:339-5795 GCA_002292345.1 Opitutia bacterium UBA977
TTTGGGCGCGACGACCGTAAAGCGATTCGTGCTTGGTTTGTAAGTGCGCTCGTCGTGATCCGGGAAGCGGGGGATCGATTCGAGCTCAATTCGCTCTTCCGAGAACTGCACGACGGACTTGCCCGCTTGATTGAGGATGGAGCGTCTGCCACCTGCTAGGTCGACTCCAGCGAACAATGCACCGCTGACTCTTGCTCCAATTTTTACGGTACTGCCTGCGCTTTCTAACGAACCTCCAACCATCGACAGGCTGCCTTCTGCCATCTCGATATGACCACTCTTCACTGTGCATTGCTCCATGAGCACCACTCCTTTGCCCTTGGATTCTAAGGCACGCTCTCCAGTGATAATGCATTCTGAAAATAAGACAGCCGATTCGAACTCTGGGCTTAATAAGATAGCGTGCCTATCCCCCTCAAAGTAACACTGGGTAAATACCATCCCGAAAGGGTTCGTCTTGTCGACGGATAGGGCGATTTCGCAATCCCGCAAAATCAGGCGTCTAAACTGAGCGTTGGCCGCGCCGCGAGCACCTTCCGTGACTCGGAAACCGATGTTGTAGCCTTCGACGATGACCCGATCCACGTATTCCCAATCGCTGCGCATCATGTGGATGCCGACCGCATTTAGACGCAACCAATCGCGTAAGTCCGTCGCTGCGGGCGGGCGAGGAAGTCCGCTTTTTAGCCAGTAATAAGGAGAAAACTTTATCTCCTCGAGGCGCCCGATATCGGTCGTTGAATCATAGCTGATCCCGACCTTTAGCGGGGTGCCGTAAATATTATGTAGGTAGTGCAGTTCGTTGGGGCCCGGGCCGATACGGATCCCCTGATACGGATTGACTAGAGTTAGATTTTCGAAAGTGGCGTTATCTAATTGTCCTAATTGCGCCAGGGTAAAAGGATAGGGGATGGGTCTGCGTGCGTTTTGCTCCGGATACCAAATTGCCAAATTTTTAACGCCCGCACTGGTGTCGACCGAGATGAATGGTGGTGCGTCTGCGTTACCTGCGTCGGTGTAAACAGCTAGGACGGTGCCTTTGACTTGTGCGCTGTGTGTCGTCGGCTCCAGCCATTCTCCACGCAAGGTTACCGAAGGGGGAATCTTAAGGCGCCCTCGAAACGCATAGGCACCCCCGGGGACGAATACGGTGCCTCCCCCATGACTGGCCATTTTGTTGAGCGCTGCCTGAAAGGCAGGGGTGCAATCCGTCACCGCATCCGCGACCGCTCCAAAATCCATCACGTTGTAGCCAGAGACCACTAGCTCGCTAGTGGGGTGCTGCGTCTCGACGATTTGCCAGGCGGGATCGCCCTGCGCGCAGCAAAAGATTGTGCTCAGAACCAAGCTTAGAAAGTATTTTTTCATTTTTATATAATAGCCATGACGGTTAAGTATAAACGTTTATCTGAGCAAGCCAAATGGAGGATAGTACGGTATTGATCTGCAGCGAATTCCAGCTTGAAACTGAGCCTTGCTGAGATAGTCAATTTCTTAATAAATCAGATTATCTTAAAGCAACCGGATCTCCCTCAATGCCAGCGCAGCGCTTTTGTAAAAACGACTGTTTGAGCTTGGTTGATAGCGATGCCGAGGACGCAGGAAAAAACTCATGCCTAAAGGTTCGCCAAGAGTCCCTACACGGGTAAGCTAGCGCAAAGATGATAGGGCGCGCATGGGCTTGGCGGTGGCCAAGAATAAACATGAAGAACCATCCTCAAGGTCAAATCTGAATTCGTCCTTGCAATGTATTTGATTAAAAAGGTGAATCGATTAACCATTCAGCCTCGTTGGATCAATCCCCTGCTTTTAAGCACTTTTAAAATCACTAAACTCCTCACATGAAGCTTCTTAAACTGAAACCTTTGTTAATTATAGGGTGTTACCTGCTACAGCTTGGCATTGCGGGCGCAGCCAACTTCGATAACGACAGTAGTAACCATCTCTGGTCGACGGCCTCCAACTGGAGCTCCGACACGCTCCCAGCGGCTGGCGATGCGGTGATTGATGGCTATGATGTCATCCTTGACCGTGTCCCCGCTGAAAGCCCCGCCGTGCTAGAGATGATCGATGGCTCCCTGACGCTTCGTGAGCGCGGTGGTCTGTCGCTCGCCTCGCTGCGAATTGGCGAAAAATTAGAAGCGGTGGTACAACTGATGCTCGAGGGGTCGAACGTATCTCTGCGCAGCGCAGGTGGTGCCTTTAAACTGGGAAAGTCAGCCACAGTGATCACGCTGCCTGATGCCGGCGGTAGTAGTCCACTTGAACTTGGGGATGGCGAGTTGACCCTCGAGATCGGTTCTGAGTGGATACTCGACGGATCAAAGTACCGGGGTAACTTCGCGCTAGGTGATCGATTCGTTCTCGCCAATTATGGATCTCTGAGCAGCGGCACGGGTGGCATTCGCACCCGCAACTTTGACCTTCCCGCTGATCGTGAGCTTAAACTGGTCGCGGCGGCAAACTCGCTCTATTACGAGGTGGTGGCTCAGACTCCTGCGACTGGCCCCAATGTGATCATCATTAATGTCGATGATATGGCAGGCGGCCATTTCTTTGGCTTCGAGGGGCGTGATTGTCTCACACCAACACTCGACACTTTAGCTGGGACCGGCATCCGCTTCAATGAGGCATTTGCCGCGTCGACCGTGTGTGGGCCCTCGCGCTATGCCTTGATGACCGGTCGCTGGCCCTCGCGTAATACCAGCCAACGCTTCATCGCGCGCTATCCACTCGGCACGGTTGGGCGCTTCGCCGTCTCTGATACGGAACTCGAACCCGACGGCCAAAATCTCGGTGCCTGGCTGCAACAGGCAGGCTACCGCACCGGTCTCGTTGGCAAGGGCCACTTCACGGACGACGATCTCAACAACACCAATAACTGGGCAGCGAAGGGCCTGCTTGCTTATCCAAAGAAGGCCGAACCGAAGACGGACGCCACGACCAATGCCAAAATGCGCCATAATCACCGTGTGCTCTGTCAGCGGATGCGGACCTTCGGCTTCGACTACGTGGCAAGCTACTACAAGGCAAACCTCGTCGAGCTGCGCAGCGATGCCCTGAATGTGCACAATCAAGAATGGATTACCAAGGGCGCCCTCGATTTCATTGATGAAAATCACAAGGAGCGATTCTTCCTCTACATGGCGCCGACCATCACTCACGGACCGGTGCGCAATGATCTAAGCAAAACGCTGCGCGCCGACAATGCTTACACCAGTGCCGGCTACCTGCCCAATCAGGACTACTCCTTCATGCCTTCACGGCAGCAGATTATCGATGAGGTGAAAGCAGCTCGCAAGCATCCCGTTTCCGCTCGTGAGACTTGGCTCGACCACTCGCTCGCCGCCATCGTCAACAAGCTCAATCAACACGGCATTCGCAATGACACCTTGATTATTTTTACTGCCGATCATGGTGAGAAGACGGTTTCGGGGCCACTGGTATGGGGTAAATCCTCGCTCTATGATATTGGTATGCGGGTGCCACTGGTGCTGAATTGGCCCAATGGCATCGCCTCGCCCGGTCGAAGCTATGATGAAATCGTCAGTCAGGTCGACCTTGCGCCGACCCTGCTCGCGCTGACGGGTGCTGCAAGTCTACCGACCCGTGCGGTGGATGGCGTCAGTTTGGCGTCGGTGCTCAAGGGCAGCGACGCTGTGGTGCGGGATGCTCTTTTTTGCGAGATTGGTTATGCCCGAGCCGTGCGCACTAAGACCTTCAAATACGTGGCCGTGCGCTACACGCCTGAAATCTATGCTCAGATCGATAAAGGGTATCTGTGGGAGCGGGTTGAGGGTAACACGGCGACCGGCAGGCACATTGAGCCGCGCCCTTACTACGTCGACAACCGTCAGCTAGGCTCGCTGTCAGCCAATACCCATCCGACCTACTTTGATGACGATCAGCTCTACTCCTTGGCCAACGACTCGGACGAGGAAAACAATCTTTACAGCCAGATGCCCGAAGTTGCTGAGCTGCTCAAGCAGCGTCTCACTGAATACATTGGCGAGATACCGGGCCGTCCGTTTGGCGAGTTTAACGACTCTGCGGCTCGATCAGCCGCGACGCCTGAAGCATCGAAAATGTATCTGCTTAGATAGTAACCTCTCCTGCAGGTGTCGTCCGCCGGCTGTGTCGAAGCGTTCGATGTTGGGTTAAGCTCTTGAAGGGCGGTATTACTGGTTCAGCACTGCCGCTTCCCAAGCCTCGAGCAGAGCAAGGTAATGCGACGCCTTTTCAGGCAGGTGTTGAGATAAATTGTTCGACTCGGACGGGTCCTGCAGAATATTGAAAAGTCGGATTTTGCCTTTCTGCAGATGCGCTTTCCATTGCTTGTCGCGCACAGTGGTCCAGCCCGGTCGATCGTTCCAATAGTGAGGCTCGCTACGCTTGATCGATTCGCCCGCCAACGCTGCAACTAGATTTTCCCCATCAAGGTTTTGAGGGATTTGCGCGCCGACAAGATTTGCGATGGTCGGCAGTAGGTCGACTCCGGTAAAGATCGTCTCGGAGTTTATTTTCCCCGAGGGCACCTTGCCGGGCCAGCGCACCAAGAACGGCACGCGCGTCCCTCCGTCGTGTAAGGAAATCTTACGGTCTCGAAACGGTCCAGATGAGCCGACGCAATTAATTAGAGTGGGGCGTTCTTGAATACGCTTAGCTAACTGACCGCGATTGTGAACGCCTCCGAGTGGCGGTGGGCCATTATCACTGGAGAAGATAATCAGCGTATCCTCATCGATGCCTAAGTCTTCGAGTGCCTGCAGCAGACGGCCAAGCTGATTATCTAATTCGGTCACATCGGAGCAGTAGGCGCGCATCGCTGCCTCGAGGTCGCCTTGCGTGCTAATCCACGTCAGAAAGTCCCGCATCAGGGGATTCTCGAAGTCTTGAATGTCGACCTGAAGATCGCGATAGGGCTCCAGCATATCCGTGCGCGGATCGATGTAGGAATGGGTCGGGTAGACCCAAAGATTTAGGTAAAATGGCGACTCAGCTACTTTTTGCCTTTGTATGAAATCAATCGCTAAATCGACGTAGCGCTGAGTCGTATTCTCGCGCCAGTGTGGTTGATCACGCTCTTCTTTGTTCCAACCTTCGACTTTACCGTTGTGGATAAAGTCTTCATCGACTCCATACGCTGCAGCAGTTGGAGCTTCTGCCCCTTTACCGCTCATATGCCATTTTCCAAAATGAGCCGTCGTATAGCCGACACTTTTTAATAGCTGGTAAAGGTTGGGCGCCTCAGCGTCCATACTAAGGGACTTTTGAAAATAATGCGCCGGATAGCGACCACTCATCAGCGCGTAGCGGCTCGGCGCGCACCAAGCGGAACTCATGTAGGCATTTTGAATCGTTAGCCCCTCGGCGGCCAAGCGATCGATGTTGGGGGACTTTACATAGGGATGCCCGTTCACTGCCAGATCTCCATAGCCTAAGTCATCGCACAGGAT
>DBBT01000084.1:5802-8754 GCA_002292345.1 Opitutia bacterium UBA977
AGGCAAAAGCGCGCAGACAGCAAAGGCGAGTCGGTGAAGTGGCGGGCTCATTGGTTTATTTATTTTCGTTTTGAATCAATCGAGAAAACGTTTATATTATATTCATTGCTGACAGGCATTGTCAATTGAGCGGAGCTTACAAGAAACAACGTGCTGGGTATATTGAGTGGCAAAAGCTGGGCAACGAAGTAAGCAAAGCGCGCACGCTACTAAAAAAGCAAGACGCGCAATACAACAGGCCGAGTCGAATTGTATCGATTCTAAATCATAGAATTTGCCTTAGCCTGTGCCTCAATTTGTAAAACGGCACTGAAGTGCTTGTCGGTGTTTTAAAGGCAAGTTGTCTTACTTGAGCTCAAATTTGATCGGATACTCGTCACTTGGCACCATTGGAATTTTTCCACTCGTTTCAAAACGAGGCTCTTTGCTGGGCGGAAATGGTGAATCTCCATATTTTTTCAGATAAGCCTGTGGGGTGACATAACGAGCCTCACCGTTTCCAATCGCAGCTATACTATCGAGGTGAGCATTTGATGAGATGCCCAATCCGATCGTGTGGATAACGGGGATTTTCTTACCCTTAGATTTAAGTTGTTGGATCATTTGTCGAATTTGCGTAATGCCTCGATCATTGCTACAATAGCCATCGGTCATGAAGAAAATCGTGTCTGGGATCGGATCCATTGTGAGTGCCATATACATCGGTACATCAAAGATGGTACCATACAGGGTGGGAGTCTCGCGGATTGCTTTGAGCGCCCTTTTTCGTGCGAAAGAATCAGCACTATAATAACGGGCTTTGGGTAGCCGACTCCACTTCTTGGGGCGGAAGGAATCATTTGCGGCGCCGTTTTCGCCACTGGCACGACTCGAAACCCAATTATCTGCCGAATCCCGAACGTCATCCATGCCCGGCCAGGTCGGTCCGGCAAAGAAAATTAATCCAAAATTGACCTCTAGCGGTAGCTCTTCGATCACTCGAGTGGCTTCCCTGCGCATAATCATTTCATTTCCTGATAACACTAAAGAATCCGAGAAATCGATGACAAAGACGATGTGTTTGCCACCGCCTGAAATGCCGAAGAAATCGATCTTAATATCCAAGTCTAAGCTTGCACCATCGCCAAATCCATCGCCGAAACCTTTGCCAGTACCATCGCCGTCTCCGGCACCGCGAATGCGGACGTCACTGCGTGGATTGGATATATTCAGGTCGATATTATCGAGGCTCAAATCGGAGGGGATCTCTGCGATGATCGGAATCGGCAGTGGGGCGGCGGACTGTTGTTGCGACCGCTTCATCTTGATCTTATATTCCCGCTTCATTGGGTCGATGCTTTCTGGAATGGCCGGCGCCTCCAGTTGCGGTTCGGGAGCCTTGAGGCGATCAAAGATCACCATGCCTCCAAAAAAGGCGCCAATCACAAAGTGAATGGCTAAACTAATACCAATCACCATTGCTAGGCGGCTTCCGGTAAACCAGCGGAGGTAAAATGGACGGGTATCAGACATAACTCTAAGAATAATGGGTTATTCGCCTGAGGCGAAGGTGACGGAGGTTACTTTAGCCTCTACGCAAGCGTTCATGACATTCACAATCGCCTGCTGCTCAGTCATCTCGTCCGGGTTGATGAGAATTAGCGTTTTAAAGCCCGCCCGCTCGGAAGATGCACGAATTTGTGTCAGCAGTCCGACTAGCTCGGGCAGTTGGAAGCCGGCAGGCTCGCCCAGCGGGGCACCGTTGAATAGGATACCACCGTCAGACAATATGTCGACTAGGTGTTCTTCCGGCAGTGGCGTATCTGGTGCGGCAGGGACACTGGTGGGTAGCTTGATGCCCAAATCAGCCTCTTGCTTCATGATCGTGGTGGTGACCATGAAGTAGATCAACAACAGGAAAACCACGTCGATCATTGCGGTGAGATCCACTCGATCTTTGGTCTTTAAATAGGTATCAGTCGCTTTCATATCCTACTATTTATCACTTTGATAGGTCGCGAAGATGATGTCCACTGCACCGACTTCTGCGCAGGCGGTCATCACATCGCGGGTGTGAGTGAAGTGGGTGAGGGAGTCGACCCGTAAGAGTACTTGGTAGTCTCGTATCGTACGCATTCCCTCTGTTACGATCGCTTTGAGATCTTCGATCGAGACTGCTTGCGTGCCAAGGTAGATCTGACCATCGGGAACCACTGTGATGACTTCGCGGTTTTCCTGCGTTTCAGGCACATTGGCATTCGAGGCGACGGGAACTTCGATCGGTTTCTTCTGAGCAGTCACCACATTGGCAACTGTCATGAAGAAAACGATCAAGAGGAAGACGATATCGATCATCGGAGTGAGATCGGGCTCGTCGTCGTTATCTGGTAATTCCCATTTCATTCTTAATGAGGCTTACGCCGAAGGATCGGAGGGATTTTCGTGGCGGTCTGTTACGTCTCGAAGTATGCGACCGAGCACCTGCGAAACGGAGGCGGCGATTTTACCGTATTTATTCTTAAAGAAGAAATAAGCGATCAGAGCGGGGATCGCCACCAACAGACCACTGGCGGTGGTCACCAGTGCTTCGGAAATGTTATTGGCGAGTAGCTCGGGGCGGCCCATTCCTTGTTCAGAGATGGTCCGGAATGCTTTAACCATACCGCTAACCGTGCCCAGTAGACCGACCATCGGCGAAACCGACGCAATCACCTGTAGGTAGTTGACGAAGACAAACGGACGAGCCAGTTCCACCGAGGCAGCTTCGTTGAATGCTTGATCGATTTTATCAGGGTTGAAATTACCGCGCTCTGTGGTCTGCAGTCCACTGCGTAGGATATTCATTACAGGTCCCTTGTTTTGATCACATGCTTCGATCGCGGCGGCAAAGTCGAGTTTATCAAGAGCAGGTGTCACTTCGTTGTCGATCGTAGCCTGATTGATGATCGCGTTTTCGCGTACATACAGCCCGTT